>NZ_JARXWM010000012.1:0-189670 GCF_029893135.1 Paenibacillus sp. PastF-3
ATTTCCTACTCACTCGTTGTTCAGTTTTCAAAGATCAAGTTCTCGTTGGCGCCGTTTAATGTCTCAGCAGCAACTCTTATACTATATCATGTCCGGCTATTTAATGTCAAGCTCTTTTTTTTTAACTTCTTTTTCGAGCTCGGCATGTGTATTTCTTGGCCGGACTTAGAATATATCATGTATAGAGATTCATTGCAACACTTTTTTCAAAATAATCTATAAATAAGAGACTGTACTATCAATCACCCTTTATATATTGGTGTATACCTGTTAGCACAGTCTCATTTATGGAGTCTCTTAATACTTCTTTCTCTAAGCAATGATCTCCTGAATATACAAATCTCGCTCCAACATTAGGTTAACAATCGTACCCTCTACCTTAATCATAGGACGTGTTGGATTAGCACGGTCAGTAAATATGATCTCTCCATGACGTCCATCGCTCAGACGTATTCTGGTTCCATTAAACAAATCTGTACTCTTCTGTATAAAGGTCTGTACAACAACTGGGTCAAGCTTACCGAAGCTTTCTGTCATTATCTGCTCTAACACTAAATAAGGAGACTGTGCTTTTCTATAAGCCCTTTCTAGAGTCATAGCATGGAATATATCTGCTACCGCTACTACTTTAGCGTAAAAATGAATCTGGCTACCTTCTAGCTTAAGTGGGTAACCAGACCCATCGACCTTCTCATGATGCTGCAATGCCGTTAGTCTTACCCCTTCATTAATCGCTGTGACATTACGCAGTAATTGATAGCCATATGTAGTATGTCTGCGAACCTCTTCTATTTCGGCACTATTAAGTGATTCCGGCTTATGTAAAAGAGAACTATCTACTTTCGCGTTTCCGATGTCATGTAGTAATCCAGCAAAAGCGATCTGCATCCAATCCTTTTGCGGATACCCGCACCACTGAGCGATCTTATAGGATGTTAACGCGGACAGCACGGCATTGTGATAGTTGTAATCCTCGTCTTTTAGCGTACGTGGAGAAAACTTCAACACATGATAATCCTTTAAATGACTAATTAGTAACTCTAACTGACTCCGCAACTCAAAAATAGGAAGTGAGGCTGCCGTTACCGAACGATAGCTGGTTCTAATAAGTGCGATCATTTTTTCATATTCATCATGTAGTGGGGAATTGTTCTTGATCAGCATCGATTCATTTATAATCGCTCCAGCTTTAAGTGCTGTCTGCTTGGCGTTTTTTTTGACAGCATCAGAGTTGGCCTCTCCCTGAACACCTTCGATCTCCACTTGCCCAACCAAAAAAGCTTCTAAAATTTCTAGATCACGGGGAAGTAGTATTTTTCCCTTAGTGAACAAAATTCCCCCCAGAGGTGTAGTTACATCTTTGGTTATCTTTGAGCCTGCTTTAACTTCTCCAGCCAACACACTTGGCATATACTCAGCCCCTTAATTTCTATAACAATAAGCTCAGGATTACCGAAATCTAATATGACAGATAATTTCTGAGAAAATAGTACTTTATATACTGATTTATACTCTATCGGCTAATTATAGTACGGATAAAAGGAAGCGACTAGTGAAATGAAAACTATTCTTATAAAAATTCTCATTAAATTTCATTAAATAACTTGCTATTAATTAATCACAGCAAAAAGAGCAAGGGACTCTGTAATAGAATCCCTTGCTCTTTATTGAATATAACCTACTCTAAGTTATCTTCTTGATCCTCAGCGATAGTTTCCGGTTGATCAATATCACCAGATTCATCTACTGTTACTTGTTCCTCGAGGCCTTCCATCTCTTCAGACATTTCGTCCTCTTCGTTCTTATCCGCTCTACACAGGGTAGCCACAGCATCATCCTCGCGGATGTTAATTAGCTTAACCCCTTGCGCATAACGGCCCATAGTAGAAATTCCATCCATGCTGGTACGGATCAAGGTACCGCTTGTAGTAATGATCATTAAGTCTTCGTCGTCTCTAACAACCTTAAGACCAACTACAGGGCCATTCTTCTCTGTGAGATTAATGGTCTTGATCCCTTTACCGCCACGAGTCTGAGAACGATAATCACCAGCTGGGGTCCGTTTACCATAACCCTTGCTAGTAACAATCAGGACCTCAAGCTCCTTATCAACACAGTCCATACCGATGACATGGTCATTACTGTCAAGCGTAATGCCCTTCACGCCAGTCGCGCTACGGCCCATAGAACGAACATCATTCTCTGAGAACGTAATCGACATTCCGCGAGCTGTACCGATAATAAGATTCTGCTGACCATCTGTCAGCTTAACCTCAATTAGGGAATCCTCTTCACGAAGATTAATAGCGATAAGTCCGCCCTTGCGGATGTTATTGTAATCCTCAAGTGGCGTCTTCTTCACGATACCTTCGCGGGTAGCAAAGAACAAGTACTTGTCACTATCGCTCTCTTCCACTTGGATTACGGCACTAATCTTCTCACCTTGTTCAATTTGAATCAGGTTGATGATTGGTGTCCCACGTGCAGTACGACCCAGCTCTGGGATCTCATAAGCCTTAATCCGGTACACCTTACCCTTATCGGTAAAGAACATCAGATAGTTATGAGAGTTACTCACGAAGAGATGCTCCACAAAATCCTGGTCCTTGGTGTCCATTCCTATAACTCCGCGCCCTCCGCGCTTCTGGCTGCGGTAGGTGCTGACAGGTAGACGTTTGATGTATCCCGTATGTGTAATAGTGATAACAACCTCTTCACGCGGAATAAGGTCTTCATCCAGGATACTTTCTTCACCAACCGTAATCTCTGTCCGGCGATCATCAGAATATCTATCACGAATATCCTGCAGCTCGTTGCTGATGATTTCCAGTACAAGATGCTCATTCGCCAAAATTTCACGGTACTCTGCGATTTTAGCGAGCAATTCGTTATATTCATTCTCGATCTTTTCCCGTTCCAGACCGGTCAGACGTTGCATCCGCATATCGAGGATTGCTTGAGCCTGTTCTATACTGAGGCTAAAGGTACTCATTAATCCATCACGGGCGATATCCGTTGTCCGTGACGCGCGAATTAACGCAATAACTTCATCCAGATGATCCAGCGCAATACGCAGACCTTCTAAAATATGAGCGCGTGCTTCAGCTTTTTTAAGATCAAATATTGTACGACGACGGATAACTTCAATCTGGTGCTGCAAATAATGATAGAGCACATCACGCAGATTAAGAATTTTCGGCTCGTTGTTTACAATGGCAAGCATGTTGATCCCAAATGTGGATTGCATAGAAGTATGTTTATATAGATTGTTCAACACAACATTTGGATTCACATCGCGTCTCATCTCAACAACTACACGCATACCGTTACGGTCAGACTCATCTCGAAGATCTGTTATACCCTCGATCCGTTTCTCACGTACTAATTCTGCAATTTTCTCAACCAATCTTGCCTTGTTCACCTGATATGGCAGCTCATGTACAATGATGCGTGCCTTACCGTTGTTTTCTTCAATCGTTGCCTTAGCACGCATGGTCACTGAACCACGCCCTGTACGATAAGCTTGACGAATGCCCTCACGACCCAAGATATATCCAGCCGTAGGGAAATCAGGGCCTTGGATATACTCCATCAATTCCATAGGTGTGATATCAGGATTCTTAATCATCGCCTGCACACCATCGATAACTTCGCCTAGGTTATGCGGTGGAATATTAGTAGCCATACCTACAGCTATACCAGATACCCCATTCACGAGCAGGTTCGGATAGCGAGCTGGTAATACAACTGGCTCATTCTCTTCACCATCATAGTTGGGTGCGAAATCTACTGTTTCTTTGTTCAAATCTCGAAGCATTTCGCCTGCAATCTTGGAAAGACGGGCTTCTGTATAACGCATCGCTGCAGCCATATCACCATCGATCGAACCAAAGTTCCCGTGACCGTCCACAAGCATATAGCGCATAGAGAAATCCTGAGCCATCCGTACCATTGTTTCATAGACAGCTGAGTCACCGTGAGGGTGGTACTTACCGATAACCTCACCGACGATTCTTGCCGATTTCTTATGAGGCTTATCCGCAGACATTCCAAGTTCCGACATCGCAAACAAAATGCGTCGGTGAACCGGCTTGAGTCCGTCCCGCACATCTGGCAAAGCCCGGCTAACAATGATGCTCATTGCGTAATCCATAAAGGATTCACGCATTTCCACGCCAATGTCCCGATCTTTGACTTGTGGGTTATTTTGTTCAGCCATGAGTTGCTGGACCTCCTTCAGTTAAAAAACCGCTACCCTTAATTATATTACTTTCACAAAAGTAGCACAATTAAACATGATAGCCTTTTATCTTCTAATATTGATTTCTTTTGCGCTGATTAGGGTATTCGCCCTTTCCGCAAATGTCTTTAGTACATAGACTGTAAAGACAAGAAACACGGTTTTATTATCCTAGTATCGTTCGATAAGGCATAACCCCATATCCTTATATTATACCATTGTTTAGGTAGCTTGTCCTGATTTTCAGCTGCCAAAGATTATGCTTCCACAGCAAGTTTTGTACAAGGGAATTCAAATGAGCAATTGCTGCACAAAATTGTTAAGGAGGAAGATAATGAAGATTCAACGTGTCCCAAGTAAATGGGCTAAAACAAAAGTTATCCTTCAAAATCAATCTCTATCTCTATATGTGCCTGATACCCGTAAATACGATTTAAGTGTTCTTAAAGAAATGCTTGCGTTATATGCTATGGTCTATATAAAACCTGATCGCGGAAGCTTTGGTATTGGTGTAATGAGAGCTGAGCAGCGTACGGTGATTTTAAGTCCTAGCCAGCAAAAGACTGAAATAAATGTCACCGCCGATAACGAGGAGAGACAACAGCAAGAAGCACAGGTCCTATATATTCTAAGATATGCAAAGATGGCAGAAGTTTTCTTCTCCCCCGAAGAGCTGCATGAGGCCTTACAGAAACGAATTCAGAACCGTACCTACCTCGTCCAAAAAGGAATTGATCTCCTGCGTCACCAAGATCGTCCCTTCGACCTTCGAGTTCTTGCCCAAAAGACTCCATCAGGTGCATGGGAAACAACAGGAATGCTCGGAAGAGTAGCTGCCCCTCAGAAAATTGTCACCAATTATCATAGTGGAGGCAGTATTCAGTCAGTAAATACATTATTAAAAAATCATATGAACCCTTCTGAAACACTCTCCACGATTAATCAATTAAAATCTTTAGGCGTACAAATTGCAGGCCAATTGGAAACTACCTATCCAGGAATTAAAGAAATTGGTCTGGATATTGCCATGGATCAGCATATGGATATGTGGCTGCTTGAGGTCAACACGCTTCCATCTATTGTTGTATTCAAGTTATTTCCTGATAAATCTATCTATCGTAGAATACACCGCTATGCTGTAGCATACGGACGTGTAAAAGCTAGAAAATCGCCATATACTACCCGCAATAGACAATATAATAAAGCCTAAAAAACCGGATCTGAAAACAAAAAACCTCCAGCATTCTCATTCCATTAGGAACAGAAGCCGGAGGTTTTATTAAAATATAAGAAAGTATAAGTTTCACTTTATACATTATCCTTATATTTTCTTACACATCAAGGTATCTGACACTCTTCGCATGCTCATGGATAAAGTCACGTCTTGGTTCAACATTATCGCCCATCAGCGTATCAAAGATACTATCAGCAAGCATCGCATCTTCAATCGTTACTTGTAGCATCATACGAGCCTCAGGATCCATCGTCGTGTCCCACAGCTGGGTAGCATTCATTTCACCCAAACCTTTGTAGCGCTGGACATTGACCTTAACATTCTCACCAAAAGAGGCGATAATCTCATCGCGTTCCTTCTCGCTGCCTGCATAACGGATCACTTTGTTGCGTTCTATCTTGAACAAAGGCGGTTGTGCGATATAGATATAACCTGCATCTACCAGCTTCCGCATGTAACGGTAGAAGAATGTTAACAACAGAGTTCTAATATGAGCTCCATCGACGTCGGCATCCGTCATAATAACGACTTTATGGTAACGAGCCTTCGATAGGTCAAAATCTTCACTGATTCCTGTACCAAGAGCAGTAATAATAGCCCGGATCTCGGCGTTGGATAAAATACGGTCTAAGCGTGCCTTTTCTACGTTTAGAATCTTACCACGCAGCGGTAGAATCGCTTGGAAATGACGATCCCGGCCCTGCTTGGCCGATCCACCCGCAGAGTCACCTTCGACGATATACAGTTCGCTGATAGACGCATCCTTGGATGAACAGTCCGCAAGTTTACCAGGTAGTGCACTGACTTCAAGCGCACTCTTACGGCGGGTTAACTCACGAGCCTTACGAGCGGCTTCTCGTGCACGTGAAGCTGAAAGCGACTTCTCAAGGACACGGCGTGATACTGCCGGATTCTCTTCCAGGAATTCCTGTAATTTCTCTCCGAACAGTGATTCTACTATTCCACGGACTTCACTATTTCCGAGCTTAGTCTTCGTTTGACCTTCGAACTGCGGCTCTGGAATTTTGACAGAAATAATGGCTGTCAATCCTTCACGCACGTCGTCGCCAGTCAGGTTTGAATTACCATCCTTCAGCACACCGGCTTTACGGGCGTAATCGTTGATGATACGTGTTAGAGCACTTTTGAAGCCGGATTCATGCGTTCCGCCCTCATGGGTATTAATATTATTCGCAAAAGAGTAGATGTTCTCTGTATACGAATCATTATATTGGAGAGCTACTTCAACCTGAATCATATCCCGTGAGCCTTCCACGTAGATTGGATCCTCGTGCAGCGCTTCTTTTTTCTCATTCAGATATTTCACATATTCAACGATACCGCCCTCGTATTTGAACACGTTGGTGACATCGGTCCGCTCATCATGGAGTGAAAGCTCAATTCCTTTGTTAAGAAAAGCTAGCTCCCGAATACGAGTAAGCAGTGTCGCATATTCAAAGACCGTGGTTTCAGTAAAGATCTCAGGATCCGGATGGAAAGTTGTAGTCGTACCTGTCTCGTCCGTATCTCCAACAACTTTAATCTCATACTGTGGTGCACCACGTCTGTATTCCTGCTGATAAATATGCCCATCACGCTTAACATTAACAACAACCTTCTCAGACAAGGCATTTACTACGGAGATACCCACACCGTGTAAGCCGCCTGATACTTTATATCCGCCGCCGCCGAATTTACCGCCTGCATGCAGTACTGTCATTACAACTTCAAGCGTCGACTTTTTAAGTTTTTCATTTTCACCTACAGGTATGCCACGTCCATTATCGATAACAGTAATCCCGTTATCCTCATGAATAATCACTTGAATCCGGTCACAATAACCTGCTAGGGCCTCATCGATACTATTATCTACGACCTCCCACACCAAGTGATGGAGACCTTTAGAACTAGTGGAACCAATATACATGCCCGGACGTTTCCGGACAGCTTCTAGCCCTTCCAGTACCTGAATCTGGCTCTCATCATATGTCGGTTGATTCATTGACATGCCTTCACCTACTTCTTTCAGATTATCTCTTTGTTACTAAACGTAAGTTATATTTCGAGCAAAATTTTGGCTCTTTTTTTGAGAGTGGAGGAGGAAATGGGGGAGTAATACACGATATTTTTAGTTACGACAATAGATTTTGCTTCCTCTTCACCAATCCGCTCAAGCTTCTTGTCCTGCTCAGAGTGAATGACGAATTGCTTAGACACCTTGGAAGATTTCTCAATCGAAATATCAAATATTGCAATTAACTCCGAAGAGCGAATAATCTTCTCCCCGCCCAAATGAATATACATGATCTTCCTCCGCTCTTTATAACTCCACTTTTCCATCATGAACATGATATAGGCTGGCGCCCTTTAATTTATCGGCATTCAGACCCTCAATCCCAGTAGCGGTAATGAATGTCTGTACCTTGCTTTGAAAGGTTTCAATAAGCTGGGTCTGTCGGTAAGGATCAAGCTCGGATAAAACATCATCAAGAAGCAGCACAGGATATTCTCCGATTTCTTCATGGATCAGCTCGATTTCCGCCAGCTTGAGCGATAAAGCCGTTGTACGCTGCTGTCCCTGAGAACCGTAGACCTGAGCTTCCCTTCCGTTGATAAAAAAGGACAGGTCATCCCGATGGGGACCCGTCAGCGTCATGCCGCGCCTGATTTCTTGTTCTCTCGTTTGTGATAACTTTAACATAAAATTGTCTAATAAGACAGCTTCATCTTCCTCATCCCGATCGCCGAAAGAGGGGACATAGAGCAATTTCAGTTCTTCTCCGCCGTTCGTAATCCCCCGGTGTATGCTTTCAGCCCATATTTGCAGCTTCTTTATGAATTGTTTCCTTTTTTTTACGATTTTAACACCGTGCTCCACAAGTTGAGCATCCCAGATTTCCAAAAGGTCTTTTCCCGCTGCCTCTTTTCCCCACAACTGCTTTAGCAAATTGCCCCTTTGTAAGAGGATTTTTTGATACTGCTGGAGGTGAAAGAGATAACTAGGCTGGACTTGGCCAATCTCCATATCGAGAAAACGCCGTCTGATCCCAGGTGTGCCTTTTACGATCTCTAAATCTTCCGGTGCGAACATGACCACATTGAGTGATCCCACAAACTCACTAAGACGTCGTTGTTCTAAACCGTTAATCTTAGCTTTTTTACCTTTGGCAGATAGGGTGAGCTCTAGCTTGAGATCGCCGTACTTACGTTCTACCTCAGCAATGATCTGAGCAGCGTCTCCAGGGGCATCGAATGAGATAAGTTCGCGATCCTTCGAGGTGCGGTGGCTTTTGGTCATCGCCAGGACGAACAATGCCTCCATGAGGTTTGTTTTGCCTTGGGCGTTCTGACCCAGAATCAGATTCACATCGCCCAGGCTCTCCAGACGCAGCAGCCCGTAATTTCGATAATGCTGCAGACCGATATTTTTAACAAACACGAAATGGTTCCTCCCCTAGCCTACTCCTCTTTAACTCCTCCGCCTTCAACCTGAAATGTGCCGTTATCCTGCACTTCAATTTGATCACCCGGATAAAGCTTTCTTCCACGCCGTTCCTCTACTTCTCCGTTAACCAGCACATGTCCTTCTTGCAATAAAGCTTTAGCCATTCCACCTGTGGATACACAATCGGAAAGTTTCAGGAATTGATCTAGCTTGATATATCCACTGTGGATAAGTATTTTTTTCATGATTTTTATCCTTTCAGCCACTTATCCACATGTTCATGAATGTTGGCATTAATTTGTTGTACGGTAAGGCAAAATGATATACAAGCTATTGGTTTGATCGAGTGGCTTCAAAATGATCGGACTCATCATCCCTGTGAAGGCTATAACAAGCTGCTCACTCTCAATAACTTTTAGGACATCGAGCATATATTTGGAGTTGAAAGATATTTTGAGTGGTTCACCTTTGAAATCAATGACTTCAAGTTCCTCACGAACTTTACCAAGCTCGGAAGAGCTAGAAGAAATTTCAATGCCGCCTTGATCAAGTGTCTGCATGCGCACAATATTCGTTTTTTCTTCACGGGACAGCAAATAAGCACGATCAATTGATTCACTTAATTTTTTTGTGTCCAAAGTTAGTTCTGTTTTGTAGGTTGTTGGAATAATTCTAGAAGTATCCGGATAAATTCCATCGAGGATCCGTGAATAGAACAGAACTTTGTCGAGTTTAAAAAGAACTTGATTGTCCGCAACGACAATATCAACGAGCATATTTTGATCAGGGATAATTTTGCTTAGCTCATTAAGGGTTTTACCAGCGATTACGATATTGGCAAATTGAACATTCTCCGTACCTTCTAGTCTTGCTGCTCTTGTAGCTAAGCGGTGACGGTCAGTCGCTGTAAACTTAAATTCATTATCGGCCAGATTCCACAGTATACCTGTTAAAATCGGAGTTGTCTCTTGGGTAGAAATAGAAAAAGCAGTTTGTTTAATCATATTTTTCAGCAAATCACCTGGTATAGAGATAGTTTCGTTCTCCTCAATACTCGGTAGCACCGGGAATTCTTCAGGGTCTAAACCTACAATCTGAATCTCAGTGGATCCAGAAGAAATATATGTTTGGAATCCTTCTTTAACTTCCATGTGAATCTCTTTGGAGGGCAGCTTCTTAATAATCTCTACGAAAAATTTAGCGGGAAGAACAACACTTCCGGGCTGATCTATTTTCACGATCGTATGGCTGTCATTCTCTGCTGGAATAAACGATTGGATGGAAATATCGGTGTCGCTTGCAGTTAATGTGACGCCTTGATGGCTAACTTCCAGCTTAATACCGGTCAGAATAGGGATGGTTGTTCTACTGGAGATTGCTTTGGATACGTGTTGAATGGATTCGTTGAGTTCATTTTTAAGAATGCTTATTTTCATGATTTCACTCCTAGCTGAAAAATTGGGAATTTCGTTGTATTTTGTTGCTCGTTATTACGCGTCTTTACATGATGAATTATTATAGTTATTTAATAGTATTAGTAGTAGGGGCGTCTAATATGTGGATAACCCTATCAAATAGCATAAAATTAAGCCTACCCACATGTGTATAGATTGTGTATAGGCTCTTTGTTCCTCTTAGGAAGGATTTTTAATTTTCTCCGCAAGATTATTTACCACTTTGTACAACTCCTGATCGACCTTTAATGACTGTGTAATTTTATCATGCGCGTGAATTACGGTCGTATGGTCACGTCCTCCGAACGCCTCACCAATCTTAGGGAGCGAATAATCCGTTAGTTCACGGGAGAGATACATTGCGATTTGACGTGGAAACGCTACGGCTTTTGTACGTTTTCGTGCTTTGAAGTCTTCAAGGCGCAAATTGTAGTATTCACCGACTTTTTGCTGAATATCAGCGATGGTAATCATTTTTGGGCGGCTGGAAGGAATGATATCCTTGAGTGCTTCAGCTGCCAAATGTGTGGTTACATCCTGGTTGGTTAGCGAAGAGTAAGCAACAACCCGGATTAATGCACCCTCAAGCTCACGAATATTGGTATCAATCTGATTAGCAATATACATCATGGCCTCATTAGGGATATCAAGGTTCTCTGCCTTCGCCTTTTTGCGCAAAATCGCAATTCGGGTTTCTAGATCGGGTGGTTGAATATCCGTAATCAAGCCCCACTCGAACCGTGAACGCAGCCGTTCTTCCAGTGTGGGAATTTCCTTTGGCGGTCGGTCGCTGGAGATGATAATTTGCTTGCGTTCTTCGTGGAGCGCATTGAACGTATGAAAAAATTCCTCCTGCGTGGACTCTTTTCCGGCGAGGAATTGAATATCGTCAATAAGCAAAATGTCAACGTTACGATACTTATTGCGGAAGCTTTCACCGCGGTTATCACGGATCGAATTGATAAATTCATTCGTGAATTTCTCTGATGAGATGTAAATAACCTTGTTATTCGGGTTATGTTCTAGAACATAGTGCCCAATGGCATGCATTAAATGGGTTTTGCCCAGACCTACACCACCATATAAAAACAAGGGATTGTATGCTTTGGCCGGCGCTTCGGCTACTGCCAGTGAGGCCGCATGCGCAAAACGGTTGCCGGAGCCGATTACAAAAGTGTCAAAAGTGTACTTGGGATTGAGGAGATGCGTTTGCGCTTCTTCTCGTGATACTACGGGAGTGGGGGCGGATTGTTGAACCACAAGCTCAGGCGGCTTGCTTTCTTCAATCACGAATTTTACATCCACTTGTTTCCCAGTGACTTCGTAGACCGTTGCTCCTACTAGTTTGGTGTAGCGACTTTCCAGCCATTCTACTGCGAACGTTGTAGGTGCCGAGATAATGAGAACCTGGGAGTTGAAGGTTATCGCTTTAGTAGCCTTAAACCAGGTATCAAAGCTCGGCTTGCTTAATTTGGTTTGAATAATCGATAAAATTTGCTGCCATAATTCGGAAGTATGGCTGTCCACAGACTGTCACTCCTTTAAATCTTCCAAATGTGGCATCAGCCATGAAGTGGAAATGTCGAAGAAAATAGGTTGGTGCTGATATTTATCCCCAGTAGGCAATATGAAGAGACAAAAAAATATGGATAAATTTGATTTGTTCACAACTTTATCCACAGCTTGTTGATAATTAAGAGAACAAACAAATCTATTCACATTCAAAAGTAATACCATCATAGCAAAACGCCCCTTATTTTTCAATGAGCAGGGCTATTTTATCCACAAATTCAAGCACTTGTGTACAATTATTAAGAACACCACTACATATTGTTGATAATTTGTTTACGGTTCGACAACTTACGCCAAAGCTTCGATAATTTTATACACAGGTTGTGCTCATCTGTGAGTAGTCGACTTTATTTTTTGATCACAGGTGGATAACTGTCATATCTTGTGGATTACTTTTTTTTCTAATGGGAGTTGTGGACAAGCAGCTTAAATTAGAGGGAGGCTCTGGAGCCAGCAGTAGGTTGACTTTTGCGCATAAAATATGTTTAAATATATAAAGGTGTTTTCTGTAAGGATATGTCTCGATAATTAATTGATGATTCATGTAGATACTGTCCCTACTATAAGGACGGCTTAGACCGTTTCTGCTTATATGACAGTAATTAAGTTCCTGTAAGGGAGGTGCAATTATGAGACCGACATTTAGACCAAATGTGAGCAAACGTAAGAAGGTTCACGGTTTCCGTAAAAGAATGAGCACGAAAAACGGCCGTAAAGTGCTGGCAGCTCGCCGCTTGAAAGGCAGAAAAGTTTTGAGTGCGTAAGTTAGGCCACTAAGGGACCACTCCGGTGGTCTTTTTTTACTGCTTTTTATTATTTTTTGCTCTGCAAACGACTAGGATCTCGCTTAATGCGCTAGCTACACTTTGCGGGGCTATTTAACGTATATACAGAATTATTTTGTGAGAAGTTGAGAATATTTTTCTTTCTATAATATAGAAGGGAAATTTCAGCGTTGTAGTCGCGGTCGTTTATAGCGACATCCAAATGACTATACTATTAGAAGAAAAAAATTCGGAAGGATACTTTTAACCGGATTTATGAAGGAGATTCCCGTGCACAAAAAGTTACGATTACGAAACCGTGCCGACTTCAGTCGTGTATACCGCCATGGGAAGTCTTTTGCGAATCATCAATTTGTAGTGTATTGGTTTAGCAAAAAAGAGGTAGAGCGTTTTAGAGTTGGGGTATCGGTCAGTAAGAAGGTTGGAAACGCGGTTGTCCGTAACCGAATGAGAAGATTGGTGAAGGAAATCGTTCGTCATCATGAACCTGAAATCGCAGGTGGACTCGATATGGTGTTTATCGTAAGAAAAGGAGCACTTTCCATGGAATACGCAGAGCTCGAAAAAAGCGTGCTGCATGTACTGCGCAAAGCCAAGCTACTCAAGGCTTCCCGCAAATAAAGGACGCATAAGAGGCTTGTTTATTTGTATTCATAATTATGGTATGATTTACGGTGGAATGGAATGTTCAAGAGAGGGGTTTTGAAGTGTCTCTAATGAAGACTAGACGGGGAAAATGGTTTCTCCTCATCACAGTGATGGTGTTGTCGTTAGCTGTTCTGTCGGGATGCGCTCCGTCAGCTGCTGTTACGCACACTACGGAGGATTTAAAGAATGGAGGCTTCTGGCAAAGTAATGTAGTGTATTATTTCGCCATTGCCTTGGACAAGTTTGCTGATTGGTTTAACGGAGAATATGGTTTAGCCGTACTTGTGATGGTTATTATTGTCCGCACGTTGATTCTTCCGCTTACGATTAAACAGGTGAAGAGCTCGCGGGCAATGCAAGCCATTCAACCGGAACTCCAAAAGATCCAGAAAAAATATAAAGACACACCTGAAAAGGTGCAGCAAGAAACGATGCGTTTGTTCCAAGAGAATAAGGTTAATCCAATGGCGGGTTGTTTACCGCTGATCGTACAAATGCCTATCTTTATCGCTCTCTACAACTCGATCTACTATAATCCACATCTACGGGAGCACTCCTTCTTATGGCTGGAGCTAGGTAAGCCGGATCATCTGTTTATCTTACCGGTGCTAGCAGCATTAACAACATTTATACAAACCAGAATGATGACTAAAATGAACCCGATGCAACAACAAGGGCCAATGCAGTTCATGATGATGATTTATCCAGTTCTGATTTTCGTTATGTCCTACAACTTCCCAGCAGCATTGCCGCTGTACTGGGTATACAGTAACATTTACACTATTGTTCAGAACTATTTCTTATATCGCAACAATGATAAACACAAATTGGCAATCGCAAGTGCTGTGAAAAGTACAGATGACTCAAGCCCTGCTCCGAAGAGCAAAAGCGGCAACAAGTCATCGAAGGGAGCCAAAAAGTCAAAATGAGCAAAGTCGTCGCAACAGGGAAAACCATTGAAGAAGCTGTAGAACGGGGACTAACCCAGCTTGGAGTTCAAAAGGACCGGGTAACGGTCAACGTACTTGAGCAGCCATCAAGAGGATTCCTGGGATTGATCGGTGCGAAAGGTGCCAAGGTTGAGTTAACCTTGATAGCCGAAGCCGCACCGGCATCAGCGGCGAGTGCTCCGTCACTGCCTCAGCAGTCAACCAGAGAGAGCAAACAGGAGGCTAACGGCGGTGTGCCACGCCAAGATTCCGGACAACCGGTGGAGGAAGCTTACCAAGAAGCCGTTCATTTCATTGTGGATGTCGCTAAGAGCATGGGGCTCGAAGTGGAAGTAGAAATCGTCCACACCAAGGAATCCACGATTCTGCAGATATCAGGTCCAGATTTGGGACTGTTGATTGGTAGAAGAGGACAAACTCTCGATGCTCTGCAGTATTTGGCTAATATCGTAGCTAATCGTTACTCCGACAGTTTTATACGGCTTGTGCTAGATGCGGAGAACTTCCGTGAGCGGCGTAAAAAAACTCTCGAAGAGCTGGCTGATCGTTTAGCCAGTCGTGTCATTCGGACTCGTAAAGAGGTAGTACTGGAACCGATGTCACCTCAGGAGCGGAAAATTATTCACTCCAGATTACAGGATCATCGGCAAGTGAATACCCTTAGTAAGGGCGAAGAGCCAAATCGCCGCGTCGTTATAACTTTGAAGTAAAGACTATATGATGCAATGACTCCTTGACCAATGTAAGGGGTCATTGCTTTTTTAAAAATATAAGACCGTTTATAATCAAAAAATACAGGTTTTGGGGTGAAAAACAGCATGCTTAGTGACACCATTGCTGCCGTATCAACGGCATTAGGCGAGGGAGGAATTGCTATTATTCGGGTAAGTGGCCCACAGGCTATTTCCCAAGTGGCTCCTTTGTTTCGTAGCCGAGTTCCGTTAACTGAAGCGGAATCGCATACCGTTCATTATGGGCATATCGTTAGTCCGGATAACGGGGAGAAGCTGGAAGAAGTACTTGTAACCGTAATGAAGGGCCCACGTTCTTTTACTACTGAGGATGTAGTAGAGATCAGTGCTCATGGTGGTGTAATTTCTGTAAGAAGGGTGATGGATTTACTTCTTCAGCAGGAGATAAGGTTAGCCGAGCCGGGTGAGTTCACCAAGCGTGCTTTCTTGGGTGGACGTATAGATTTATCACAGGCTGAGGCGGTTATTGATCTCATTCGCTCGAAGTCGGATCGCGCGTTTTCGGTGGCTTTAAAGCAGGTCAGTGGATCCTTGTCGGATCGAATTCATGCTTTGCGTCATACACTTATTGAGATGCTGGCTCATATCGAAGTGAATATAGATTATCCAGAGCACGATGTAGAATCCATGACAGCTGAATTTATTAAAGATAAAAGCAGTGAAGTGATGGAAGGAATCACAAAGCTTCTTAAGACTTCTAATGAAGGAAAAATTCTTCGTGAGGGGATAACGACAGCTATAGTTGGTCGTCCCAATGTTGGTAAATCTTCATTATTAAACGCGTTAGCACGTGATAACAAAGCGATTGTAACAGATATTCCTGGAACAACACGTGATGTCATCGAAGAATATATAACGATAAACAACATTCCGCTTAAGTTGCTTGATACGGCGGGAATTCGTGAAACGATGGATGTAGTCGAGAAGATTGGCGTAGAACGTTCCAAGGCGGCAGTTAGTGATGCGGATCTGATTCTACTTGTGTTAAATGCTAACGAAGAGCTGCATGAGGACGAATTGGCATTGATGGAACAAATCCACGGTAGACAATGCCTAGTGATCATGAATAAAATGGACTTACCACCCAAACTGGATAAGGATAAGTTGCTCTCGTACTTTGAGGAGTCCAACATCGTACCGATGTCCGTTCTGGAAGAGGAAGGTCTAGACAAACTTGAAGATGCCATTTCGACACTCTTTTTTGGTGGAAAGCTGGAATCGGGTGACTTGACATATGTAAGTAATGTGAGACATATTGCCTTGCTCAAAAAAGCTTATAAATCGCTACAAGATGCATACGATGCGGCGGAACAGTATATACCGATTGATATGATTCAAATCGATGTACGGCTAGCATGGGAACAGCTGGGTGAAATTATTGGTGATACAGCAGCGGACTCGTTGTTAGACCAAATATTCTCGCAATTTTGTTTAGGAAAATAAGCTTTACATTTTAATATAACAATTAGGGGGAAACAGGACATGAGTTATGATGGAGGCAACTATGACGTAATCGTCATTGGCGCCGGTCATGCCGGTTGTGAAGCGGCTTTAGCATCAGCACGGATGGGCTGCAGCACATTGATGATCACAATTAACCTGGATATGGTTGCATTCATGCCCTGCAATCCGTCCATAGGCGGACCAGCCAAAGGACATGTAGTGCGTGAGATTGATGCGCTAGGCGGAGAAATGGGCCGTAATATAGATAAGACATTTATTCAGCTTCGTATGCTTAATACAGGGAAGGGACCTGCGGTGCATGCATTGCGTGCACAAGCGGATAAGTTTCTGTACCAACATGCAATGAAAGAAACCATGGAAAAAACGCCTAACCTAACGCTTCGTCAAGGCATGGTTGAGCGTCTAATCGTTGAGGATGGACGTTGTGTGGGTGTAGTTACGAAGACAGGAACGGAATACCATAGTAAGACCGTTATTTTGACCACAGGTACTTACCTGCGGGGTAAAGTGATTATGGGTGAATTGACGTATGAGAGCGGACCTAACAATCAGCAGCCATCAGTGAAGCTATCTGAGAATTTGCGGGAGCTTGGTTTTGAATTGGTGCGTTTTAAGACAGGTACACCACCACGTGTACATCGTGATACGATCGATTTCTCGAAGACAGAAATTCAACCGGGCGACGATGAGCCTAAATTCTTTTCGTTTGAGACGAAATCATCCAACAATGAACAGCTACCTTGTTGGTTGACCTATACCTCTGAGGTTACTCATCAGATTATTAATGACAACCTTCATCGTGCGCCGATGTTTACGGGTATTATTGAAGGAACAGGTCCACGTTATTGCCCATCAATTGAAGATAAAGTAGTAAGATTTAGTGATAAATCTAAGCATCAGATCTTTTTAGAGCCAGAAGGAAAAAATACATCGGAATACTATGTACAAGGTCTGTCGACTAGTCTTCCTGAGGATGTACAGCTAGCGATTTTGCGTTCCATCCCTGGTATGGAAAAGGTAGAGATGATGCGTAACGGCTATGCTATTGAATATGATGCAATGGTTCCTACACAGCTATGGCCATCTCTTGAAACTAAACGTCTACCAGGTTTGTTCACTGCTGGACAAATCAATGGTACTTCCGGTTATGAGGAAGCGGCTGGCCAAGGTGTAATGGCTGGAATTAATGCAGCGCGCAAAGTGCAAGACAAAGAACCCGTAATCTTAGATCGTTCACAGGGATACATTGGTGTACTTATTGATGATCTGGTGACTAAGGGGACTAATGAACCGTATCGTCTGCTAACCTCACGTGCGGAATATCGTTTGCTGCTCCGTCATGACAATGCAGATCTAAGACTTACGCCTATCGGTTATGATATTGGTTTGATCACTCAAGAGCGTTTCGATAACTTTGTAGACAAGAAGGAACGGGTGGAACGTGAAATTGTCCGCCTACAAGAGAAAAAGGTTAAACCTGTTGAGGTAAATGATATTCTAGCACAATATGAATCAGCGCCTATAGTAGATGGCAGCAATTTGCTTGTTCTAATGCGTCGTCCGGAGCTTGATTATAGCTTTGTAGATCAAGTTTCACCATCACCCGAAATGCTAGACGCAGAGATGAAGGAACAAGTGGAAATTCAAATTAAATATGCCGGATATATCGAAAAACAGCTTCAACATGTGGAGCGCCTGCAAAAGATGGAAAAGAAGAAAATTCCGGATGACATTAACTATAATGAGATTCATGGATTAGCGATGGAAGCGCGGCAAAAGATGACTAAGATTCGCCCGATCTCTATCGGTCAGGCTTCTCGGATAGCAGGGGTTACACCTGCAGATATTTCTATTCTTCTCGTATATCTTGAGCATTACAACCGGGTAACCGCGGCGAAAGGATAATCTATGGATAATACGGAACTACAATTCACACAGCTTTTACAGGTACGAGGGATTACACTTACAGCGGAACAATTGAAGCAATTTGATCTCTACTATAAAGAACTCGTATCCTGGAATGAAAAAATGAATCTTACCGGAATAACAGAGCGTGAGCAGGTTTACACGAAACATTTTTATGATTCGATTTCGCTAGCTTTTTTCATTAATATCAATGAGATAAACAATTTGGCAGACATTGGATCGGGAGCTGGATTTCCAGGGATTCCGCTTAAAATTTGTTTTCCACATTTGAAGCTTACGATTGTTGATTCATTGAGTAAACGAATCTCTTTTCTGCAGCATGTCTGTACAACGTTAAAATTAACGGATGTGCAATTGATTCATGGTCGTGCGGAAGATATTGCCCGGCAATTTAAGCATCGTGATGCTTATGATTTGGTGACCGCACGTGCAGTGGCAAGATTATCCTTGTTGAATGAATTCTGCCTTCCTTTTACACGTAAGGATGGATTTTTTGCTGCCATGAAGGGGAGCGATCCATCAGAAGAATTAAGTGAGGCGAAGTACAGTTTAAAAGAGCTTCGTGCTCAACTTAGTAAAGTGGAGTCTTTCAGCTTGCCTGTGGAAGAGTCGGCGCGACATATTGTCATTATTCGTAAAACAGGTGCTACTCCTGCTAAGTACCCACGAAAAGCGGGAATTCCTGCCAAAACACCACTTATCAAATAATGTTTCACGTGAAACATTGGCATAGGTAAATATATTTAAGGTCATCCTCTATCTTAAAAGGGGATGACCTTTTTTTGTGGGGAATTGCGATAGCGATCTCTAATGAACATTAATTAAAAGATAAACTAAATTGATATGTTTATAAGGCTGTTATCATTATGAAAATGCAGGAAAAATAGGTCTTTACGGAGAATATGATTATGTAGAGAAAAGTGATAGAATAGCATAGTAGACTTTTAATTTTGTATATAACTCCTTCTCTGTACTCTTGTTCGAAAGAAGGAGAGATTATGATGCCTGATAGTAGCAGGTGATTTCATAATATCAGAATGTTTTTTATTGCTGTACGATACGCTTTCCGAAAAGAAGGTCAAGAAGATCGTACTATAACGAAATTAGGTGGTTATGAACGGAATGAAAGAACAATTTACCAAGCTATTTGGATTTAACGAGCGGAGCAGCGGAGAAGAAATCAAACAAATACCAGTTCATGAGGTCATTAGCAGTCCTTACCAACCACGGACTATATTCGATGACGAAAAAATCGATGAGTTATGCCAGACGATTAAAACTCATGGTGTCATTCAACCCATAGTTGTACGCATGCGCGATTCCGTGTACGAAATCATCGCAGGTGAACGACGCTGGCGAGCGGTTAAAAAACTTGGTTTAGAGACGATTCCAGCCATTGTTCGTGAATTCAATGATTCACAGGCCGCATCCATTGCGCTTATAGAAAACTTACAGCGTGAAGGTTTGACCTCCATTGAAGAAGCTGTAGCTTATCAAAAGTTAATTGATCTTCATCAATTGACGCAAGAAAGCTTGGCGCAACGATTAGGTAAAAGTCAGTCTACCATAGCTAATAAAATTCGCTTACTCAATTTGCCTGAAGAGGTTAAGATGGCATTGATGGAGCGCAAGATTTCCGAAAGACATGCACGTTCATTATTATCGCTAGATAGTGTGGAGATGCAGCTGAAAGTGTTAGCAGAGATCATTGCAAAAGGATTAAATGTTAAACAAACAGAAGCTCGTATTGCTTTCTACAAACAAGTCTCACAAACTAAAAAGTCAAAACGGGTTTCCTATACCAAGGATGTTCGTCTAGCTCTTAATACAATTCGTCAATCTATTGATATGGTGACAGGCTCAGGAATGGAAATCAAAACGTCAGAAAATGACCGCGGTGACCATTACGAGATTGTAATCCAAATCCCCAAAAGATAAATTGTTTCAAAAGCTGAAGGCGGCCCTGAGGTGATTGGCCGCCTTTTGTGTGGCTATAACCGGGATGTTGGCAAAACTTATAATTTAGAGTTTCAGTATTCAAAAGTTGTCTATATTCTTCATAAAGTGTGACGCAACATCAGCGTCAGGAACATTTGTACTTGCGATCTACGAGAAGATTCTTCCTAACTATTCGAGGTGAAATAAGTGTCCAAGATTATTGCCATAGCAAATCAAAAAGGCGGTGTCGGTAAAACAACAACCTCCGTGAACCTAGGTGCCGGTATGGCTACATTAGGAAAAAGAGTGCTTCTAGTTGATATCGATCCTCAAGGTAACACTACTAGCGGCGTTGGCATCAACAAGGCTGACGTGGCGAATTGTATATATGACATTCTTATAAATGAGGTAAATCCTCTAGAAACCATACTGGAAACTCAAAATGAAGGGCTGCATATCATTCCGGCGACGATTCAATTGGCAGGCGCGGAGATTGAGTTGGTATCAACGATTTCCAGAGAGCTAAAGCTAAAGAAGGCGCTAAATGCGGTTAAAAATAATTATGATTATATTATCATCGATTGTCCGCCTTCCCTGGGAATTTTGACGATCAATTCCCTTACTGCAGCGGATTCGGTAATCATCCCGATACAGTGTGAATATTATGCGCTTGAGGGCTTGAGTCAGCTATTAAACACCGTTCGTCTGGTGCAAAAAAATCTCAACCCGCATCTGAAGATAGAGGGAGTATTATTGACTATGCTTGATGCCCGTACCAATCTGGGAATTCAAGTAATAGAAGAGGTTAAGAAGTATTTCCAAGAAAAAGTATATAGAACGATTATTCCTCGGAATGTCCGGTTAAGTGAGGCGCCGTCTCATGGGCAATCCATTATTACTTATGATCCTCGCTCTAAAGGAGCAGAAGTGTATTTAGAGTTGGCAAAGGAAGTGATTTCTTATGAGTAAACGTTTAGGAAAAGGTCTGGATGCGCTAATCCCTTCTTTATCAATTAATGAAGATGATAAGGTAGTTGAGATCCCTTTAGCTCAACTCCGGGCTAATCCATATCAACCGCGCAAAGATTTTAATGAAGAGGCCATTCAAGAACTAGCAGAATCGATCAGACAACATGGCGTGATCCAGCCGATCATTGTTCGTAGCGTATTGAAGGGGTATGAGATCATTGCCGGTGAACGCAGATTCCGGGCCTCGCAATATTGTGGCAAAGCTACAATTCCAGCAGTCGTTAGAAATCTTAGTGATCAACAGGTCATGGAGATTGCATTAATCGAAAACTTGCAACGTGAGAACTTAAATGCAATGGAAATTGCTGTGGCTTACCAAGGCCTAATGGATCAATTTTCACTTACGCAGGAAGAACTCTCGCTTAAGGTAGGAAAGTCCAGATCACATATCGCCAACTTCCTGAGATTGCTTTCTTTACCTGAAGAAGTAAAAGAATATGTTTCACGTGGAACAATGTCAATGGGGCATGCACGGGCGATTGTTGCTTTAAAGGATCCGGAAGTGATTAAACAACTGGCCGAACAATGCGTGGAACAACAGTGGAGCGTCAGAGAATTAGAAGAAACAGTGAAGAACTTAGATCGTAAACCTGCAAACGGAGTTAAAGTCAAAGTTATTAAGCGTGATCCCTATATTGATAATGTAGAGGAAGTATTGCGTGAACGTTTTAAAACAACGGTGAAAATAAAACAGGGTAAGGAAAAAGGGAAGATTGAACTGAATTACTACAGTACTCAGGATTTAGAAAGATTGTTGGAATTATTGGGTAACTAAATGGGTATCTATGCTAAGAACATATCCTGAGATATCCTTAATCGGATAATTAGGGGTATGTTTTTTTGAATAAGTTGATTAAAAAAGGGTAATAGACGAGGAGCGAGGTTATGGAAGACTTCGTATATCTGGATCATGCCGCTACCTCATGGCCTAAACCACCAGAGGTTGCAGCTGCGATGATGAATGCTCTGCAGTCAGGAGCGAATGCTGGTAGAGGGAATTACTCGCTAGCGATAGGAAGCGGCCGAGTGTTAGTAAGAACACGGAGTGCGCTGGCTAAGTTGTTCGGTGTATCTAATGCGCAAGATATAGCTTTTACCCATAATACTACGATGAGTTTAAATATGGCGATCAGAGGGACGCTTAAAGCGGGAGATCACGTGATTTCAACCATGACAGAACACAATTCTGTGAGACGGCCGCTGGAATACTTGCGTAAGACTCTAGGGATAAAAGTGGACTATCTAAAAGTAGATCGTGAAGGACAATTGGATTTACTAGAACTCGAAAATGCTTTTCGCTTAAACACCAAACTGGTCATTTGCAATCATAGCTCCAATTTACTTGGAAGCATACTGCCTATTAACGATATTGGCGATATCGTTAAATCTCATGGCGCCGTATTTCTGGTAGATGCAGCTCAAAGCGCGGGTTCACTTGATATTGATGTTAAAAAAATGAATATAGACTTATTGGCATTTCCGGGGCATAAAGGACTACTTGGACCACAAGGAACCGGCGGACTTTATATATCACCTGAATTGGATCTTGAACCCTTAATGTATGGAGGGACAGGTAGTCAATCGGAAAATAGCGAACAGCCCAATGTTCGTCCAGATCGGTATGAAGCAGGGACGCAAAATACGGTAGGGATTGCCGGTTTACTAGCAGGTGTTCAAAAGGTACAATCTTTAGGGATGAGCGTTATTCATGAGAGAGAGTGGGCGTTAACTCAAAGGCTAATGGAGGGTTTGTCTCACATCCCGAGCATTAGACTATTAGGACCCTCACTAGGCGCTCCAAGAACGGGTATTGTATCGTTTGTGGTGGATGGAGAAGAGTCAGCGAATATCGCTCACCGTCTAGATCGTGATTATAAAATAGCGGTTAGAGCAGGTATGCATTGTACCCCTTTGGCACATAAGGCAGTTGATACGCTAGAGAGTGGTGCTGTTCGGGCGAGTGTAGGTGTAGATACGACAGAGCATAATATAAGCAGAATGCTGGCTGCTATGGATGAGTTATATGGCAATGCCCGCAGCAGATGAATAAAAAGGATGGTCCATTCATGTCTGAATTAAATCAATTAATTAGTGAGCAGTTGCAGTGGTTTGTGTTTGGTTTTACAGTAATTATGTTGGTGCTGGTAATCACTGTGATCGCCCAGGGGGCTAAGCTGCGTGCTATGCGGCGTAAATATGAGGCCATGATGGCTGGGAACGGTGTGGAGGATCTGGAAGGCCTTCTAATTGATCTGAAGAACCAAAGCGACATGCTGGAAGAAGAACAACGTGAGCAAAAAGCCGTATTAGAAGCAACTCAAACTAGAATGCGTGGCATGAAGTCCAATATTGCGCTGAAGCGTTATAATGCCTTTGGTGAACGTGGCAATGATCTGAGTTTCTCAGTCGCTATACTGGATGACAACAGCAGTGGCATTGTATTAACCAGTCTTCATAATCGTGAGAATTCTTACATTTACTCTAAACCTATGCAGAATGGTGAATCACAATATGTGCTATCACCAGAAGAAAAAGAAGTCGTTACTCTCGCGTTGCAGCGGACCTAGCATGAAGATTCCATTGCTTTAAGGCAGAATATAGACTTGTCGCTATAATATCAGATAATCGCATCACTAAACTTAATCGCGTGTTCTGTAATACGAAATACTCCATAAAGCCGCCGACATTAACGATTCCTGTCAAATGGATATCACCTACCGGCGGCAATTGTTTATTTACGCCAGCGCCCGGTCGTAGAGGTCCTTCAACAACTTGGATACAGCCCACGCTAGTAGAGTGACCTAAACAAGCATCTATACCGATGACAAAAGGGTTGCTATATTTTTCATTGATTAGGGTCAAAGTTTCCTCAAGATTAACGGCATGGACAGGATTTTCAAGCGTTCCATATAAATGAAACAGCGGACTATGAAAACGTGACAATGCAGTACCAACTAAAGGACCAAGAGAGTCTCCTGTGGATCGGTCTGTACCCACACAAATGACGACAATCTGTGTCTCAGGGCGTGTACGTGCAAAATGGAAAAGTAGTCGGTGTGTAATAGCAGAATAGATATCGGGATCGGTATGTGATATTTTTAAACAGGATGTTTCTTGCGCTGATGTAGCTTTGGATGGAAAATTCATACTATCTTCCTTTCTGAGGCTGGTTCTATTTGATGGTATCTAGTATATGGATAGAAGAGGGGTTTTATACTACAACGGCAAGAGATAGGACGATAAACCTATGGGAGGCGTAACGTAAATGCAAGAAGAGATGTTGATCGCGTTTGACTCTACCCAGCAGGCGCTTCGTGCTGAAATGTTGCTTGAATATGCAGAAATTGAGATTGATATATTCCCGACCCCGAAAGAGATCACGGCAGGGTGCGCGATATCGATTCAGTTTTATCCAAGTGCGCTGGTAGAGGTGCAGAGGATTGTAACTGAGCAGAATATCGAGATTCGCGGTATCTACGGAAAACACAACGAGAACTACATACTGATTGAGAGGTAGGGAGGAATACACGATATGAATAGGTGGATATTGGAGGCTGCTACTCCCGGTGATGCTGTAAAAGATGCTTTACGTTTTAAAGATAAGGTGTGGAATTGGTTTACCGATGCTGATATGTGGGCTAATGTCTTATTCGCAAGTTTGCGAATTCTTATTATTTTCCTCTTAACGAGGGTTATCATTAAGATTGTTTCTAATATTATTGATCGTTCGCTTGAGCGTAAAACTGGTGGCAGAATTCTCTCTAACACGCGAAGATTTACTACGGTAGGCGAATTGATGAAAAATGTAGTAACGGTTATCTGTAATTTTGTGATGATCATGATCGTTCTTTCAGAGTTCCACTTCGACTTAGCACCCTTGTTGGCCGGAGCGGGTGTTCTCGGTCTTGCAATAGGTTTTGGAGCACAAAGTCTGGTGAAGGATGTTATTACCGGTTTCTTTATTATTTTGGAGGACCAATTTGCAGTGGGTGATGTGATTCAGACAGGTACTTATAAAGGAACTGTTGAATTAATCGGATTACGAACAACAAGACTTCTTAGTGCTACCGGAGAAGTATTTATTATCCCTAATGGACTAATTACGAATGTGACGAACTATTCTCTTTCCAATGCATTGGCTGTAGTTGATGTTCCTGTTAAAATGGAGCGAAGCTTGGAAGCTACGTTAGGATTAATTGGCGAGGCGCTAAAAGGAATAGAAGAGCGCAACTCCAATGTGCTTGCTTACCCTAATGTGCTCGGTATACAGTCCATGAGTACCTCGGAATATGTGATTCGTATAGCAGCCAGTTGTGCTCCTAATGCAAGAGATGCAGCGGAAAGACAAATTCAAAACGACATCAAACAGGCACTAGAGAAACAGAACACACTGGAACAGGCTCAAGCGGAAGAGGAAGCACGTAAGAAAGCAGAAGCAGAGGCGAAGGCTGAAATAGATCTTGCAAAAACTGAACATGCACTAGAAGTTACAGGGTCGGCAAACACTGGATCAAGACGGCAAATCGCAGCTGCACAAGAAGGAGAAGAGGGGGAAGAATAGTGGAACGTAAAGTTTTTCAGCTTGGGGATATAGTACAAATGAAGAAGCAGCATCCTTGTGGATCTAATGAAATGGAAATTATTCGCATGGGGATGGATATCCGAATAAAATGTACAGGCTGTCAGCATAGTGTCCTGATTCCCCGTGCCAAATTCGAGAAGAATATGAAGAAGGTACTGCGTTCTTTGGAGGAAAATACAGACAATAATTAAGCTTGCAAATGGCATGTCTGCATGATACAATTATTTTTGCTGCGGAGAGGTACCCAAGAGGCCCAAGGGGGCTGACTCGAAATCAGTTAGGCGTGTCAAAGCGTGCGTGGGTTCGAATCCCACCCTCTCCGCCACTTCAGCATAATATAACCTTTAATGAATCCTTCGTTCCTGCAACGGAGGTTTTTTTGTGTCTATAATAGCCTATAAACGAATTCTATACAACACAAAAAGAAGGCCCCTTTCGGGTCCTTCTTCAGGAGGCAGTACATCAATGATGTTTGGAATTTCTCTGTTTATAGCGACTAAAGTGAATTAGGCGTTGCTGAGGCTAATGCTTTTTTAAGGCAATAACCCACTACTCTTCCCAGCTTACAATAGATGCTGAATCAGATCTCCTGTGATTGTGTTCGTCTACGACGGCCAACGGAACCACACCTCTCTTTTGTACTGCCTGAGTATAGTATGTGTATTATCGATTTTTTTATACACATTTATTTTTCAATTAATGTACCCGTGCCTTTTCAACCTTTTTCCACTTCCGATTTTTGTTGGTGGTCTCAGGGAAGGTGTCCCCTTTTTCCATCTTGATGTGCTGTGGATTTGAAATCTCAGTATGGAAGCTTCGCGCTTCTCCTACCTCTGTATACATGCCTGGATTGGGGGCTTTGTCGCCTTCTTCATATTCCGTCTTCTCACCCATTATTATTCCTCCTTTTTAATGTAGATGAATTCGTAATTATTGTGCGCAGGTAGTGTTTTTTTCATGTAAAAAGAGGGTGATGGATTGTCCTGTATTAATATTGCTTGCACTCTGCTGTTCATTTTGGTATATTAATCAGGTGCGAGTCTATGTTTGTGCTCGTTCCTTGCTCCTGACGTGATTAGGGGCCTCAGACCATAAGGAGGTGAAAATTATGCGCAAATATGAAGTGATGTACATTATTCGTCCTGACATTGAACAAGAAGCCGTTCAAGCAGCAGTCGATAAATTCCAAGGCATCATCTCCAATGGCGGGGAAATTACAAAGCACGAAGTGCAAGGTAAACGCCGTCTTGCGTATGAGATCAAGAAATTCCGTGATGGCGTTTATGTTTTGGTTAACTTCAATGCAGAACCTGCAGTAGTTACTGAATTAGAACGTCTTATGAAGATTTCTGACGAAGTTATTCGTTATCTCATTACGAACGACGTTGCTTAAGATCTTGACAAGCTTTGTAATGAATCGCTCTAAAGGAGGGGACCAGAATTGTTGAACCGTATCATTTTGATCGGACGGTTGACCCGTGACCCGGAACTTCGTTATACTCCCGCTGGTGTTGCCGTAACGCAATTTACGCTAGCCGTAGATCGTAACTTTACGGGCCAGAACGGTGAACGTGAGGCAGACTTCATCCCGGTTGTAACCTGGAGACAGCTAGCAGAAACCTGTGCCAATTACTTGCGCAAAGGTCGTCTGACAGCAGTGGAAGGACGCATCCAAGTGCGGAATTATGAGAATAACGAAGGCAAACGTGTATACGTAACTGAAGTTATTGCTGATAATGTTCGTTTCCTGGAATCTTCACAGAGCCGTGAAGGTGGAAATACTTCAAGTGGTGCAAGTAGTATGCCTGAAGAGCCAGCATATGGTGGCGGTGGTAACGCTGGACGCGGAAATAACAACAATAATTTCTCGCGTAACAACAATACTCAAGATCCTTTTTCGGGCGATGGTAAACCGATTGATATATCGGATGATGATTTGCCATTTTAATTAGGAAGGACTGAAAAGAATATGGCTTTTAAACCAAGAGAAGGCGCCGACAACGACAAAAGACCAGCACGTCGTGGTGGACGCAACAAGCGTAAAAAAGTTTGCTTTTTCACTGTGAACAAGATTACTCACATTGATTATAAAGATACCGAACTTCTTAAGAAGTTCATCAGCGAACGTGGAAAGATTTTGCCACGTCGTGTAACAGGTACTAGTGCAAAATACCAACGCGCTCTTACCATTGCTGTAAAACGCTCGCGTCAAATCGCGTTGCTTCCTTACACAACGGAATAGGACGTTTTATAAAAGCAGTCGGGAAACCGGCTGCTTTTTTTGTATGCAGAAAAGGAAGCATTATTAGTGCGGTAAGCATGAAATTAAATCATTTGGGTGTGGAATCGTTTGACGTTGGCACTGTTATGTGTTAAATTACAGCTATCCTATAACTAAAGGGGAAATTTTGATGTCGGTGAACGTTCTTAACTAGCAATTTCATAACACTTGATTAGGAAGACTTTAGCAGGCTCGTCATGAGGCGATTACGTGCTTTATTTGCGTTCGTATTACGCAGCAGTCTGTTGTTCCTTACGGGTGGATGATTTAGTTAAGAACACACGAAGCGTCAAATGGCCTCTTTACGGCTGTTGTTCTCTTTGTAATTAACCGTGCTCTTATGCACGGTTTTTTTGTTTTTCGGCACCTGTTTTCAATTTTGGGAGCCTTAGAACCATAGGGGGCATCAGCATAAAAAGAAGGGCAAGGACTGCCATAGTGGCATTCTTTGCCCTTCTTTGCGTTAGGGAGAATTAGGTCTAAGCCAATAATAGAGATTTGAAGGAGGATTTGCTGTGAACTTACAAAGCTTAAGCACATTGGAATACGAAATGATTAAAACTGAACTTGGTCGTCATGCAGTATCTTATGTAGGGAAAAAAGCTGTAGGAGAGCTTATGCCAATGACCTCTCTGCCGACGATTCAAAGAGCAATGGAGGAAACTTCTGAAGCTAAAGAACTGCTGGAACGAGGATCGAGTGTACCCATTCCTTCATTAGAAGGCATTGAGTGGATTATGTCCTTAATGGGGACTGGATATTTGTATAGTGAGCAAGATTTCACTGCGGTTGCTACATTTCTTAAGAGCTGTAGTCAACTGCGCAAATATATGGCCTCTAAAGAACAGAGTGCTCCACGGATTGCAGCATATGCATCCTCGCTGATGGAGTTAAATGACGTGAGGGAGGCTATTGATCGCTGTATCCGTTTTGGTGCGATTGACGATGGGGCAAGTAAGGGGTTAGAGCGAGTTCGTAAACGGATTGTAGTGGCTAAAGAACGTCTTCATAAAAAAATTGACGGAATTATGTCACGCCATCAATCGATTTTACAGGAGAATATCTACAGCCAGCGGGGTGGGCGTTATGTTATCCCCGTAAAACGAGAATATCATAAGCAAATAAAAGGATCTGTTCTTGATCAATCCACAAGTGGACAGACGGTGTTTATCGAACCAGACGAGATCGCTGCCCTCCAGATAGAGCTTGATTTACTATTAGGGGAAGAGGCGCGAGAAGAAGCTGTAATCCTCAGCATGCTAACTAGCTTGGTAGAACAGGAACAGACCGCACTGCAGCTTAATATTGAGGTTACGGGCACCTATGATTTTATTTTTGCCAAAGCTAAATATGCGCGAACGCTGGGGGCATCTGCTGTTACTCTGAACGCGAGAGGATTTCTTATGATGAACGGAGGCAGACACCCCATGCTGAAGGGGATGATTCCGATCAATTTGGAGGTGGGTAAGGGCTATAAATCCCTCATTATTACAGGTCCGAATACAGGCGGCAAAACTGTAGTCCTCAAGACACTGGGGCTACTGACGATCATGGCTCAATCAGGGCTGTTAATTCCGGTCGAGGAGGGCAGCGAATTTACTATTTTTACAGATGTGATCAGTGTAATCGGCGACGGACAAAGTTTGGCACAATCACTTAGTACATTTTCGGCGCAAATGAAGAGTATTGAGGGGATGCTGAGAGATGCATCTAAAGGTGTGCTGCTGCTCATTGACGAGCTGGCGGCTGGTACGGATCCCGGGGAAGGCATTGCGCTCTCTATCGCGATTCTGGAAGAGCTGAGCCGTAAAGGGGCAAATATTATTGTTACCACACATTTTAATGAGTTAAAAGCCTTTGCTGCTGCAACGACTGGCTTTCAAAACGCAAGAATGGAATTCGACAAAGAAACACTACAGCCGTTGTATCGATTAACGATTGGAGAAGCGGGGGAGAGTTACGCGCTGCAAATTGCAAAGAAGCTGGGGATACAGGATAACGTTATCAAACGATCATGGGAAATCGTAGAGGCGCAGCAACAAAGGTTGCAGAAAGGCGGCGGTGAGGCTTGGGGAAGTCTTTTTAGCAAAGAGGGAGAGAAGGGGCATGTTAAGCACGCCGTAGAGGCAAATGACAACACAGAAGAGGAGGTTACTCCATCCGTCAGCAGCAAGGAGAAGCTGGTCGTCCAATTTGAAATTGGAGATGCAGTTGTGGTAACTTCACTCGGCCGGACAGGGATCGTGTATGAGAAGAGAGATCATTTAGGAATGGTTGGCGTGATGATCCAGAAGCAAAAGCTGAGAATTAACCATAAGCGGTTGAAGCCATATCTTTCAAAAGAGGAGTTATATCCGGAGGAGTATGACTTTGATATTATTTTTGAGAGTAAAGATACTCGTAAAAAGCGCAAATTGATGCAGCGTAAACATGTTGAGGGTCTAAGGATTACGCATAGAGAGGAAGAATAAAGGAAGAATAAATGCAATGAAGATCTGTCCAAAAGACAGGTCTTTTTTTTAGATATAACGAAATATGTGAAATTCAAGCAGGAGTAAAGGCCTAGGGCTTAGAAGTTATTGTAACGCCAGAAAAACTTTGTTACAGTAAAACTATTTATATTCCATAGCTTATATGTAGATATATGTTCAACTAGAGAAGGGAAGAAACACATGAATAATAAGAAAATATGCAGGTTGTTGTTAACGCTGCTCGTGATGGCAACTTTATTGTCAGCATGTAGTAGGGCAACTTCCAGCAGTAATCCATTATCTTCGCGCCATAATTTAGTAGACGATAAGCCACAGGCTGGTGGAGTAGTTACCTACGGATTCTCCTCACCATTTACGGGTTTGTTTGAGCCTGCTTTTTATGAAGGGGAAGATGATTTTCATGTGCTGGAGTTTATTACTGAGCCGATGTTTCAGGTAAATGATGAACTAGTGACGGTTCCTAATATCGCCTCTTGGCAGGAATCTGATGATCATAAAGTATTTACCTTTAAAATTAAACCGGGCATCCGTTGGCATAATGGTGATGAATTAACGGTAGAGGATTGGAAATTCGCAATTGAAACGATTGCTAGTCCAGATTATACGGGCTCGCATTATTATAGTGTTGAAATGATTCAGGGTGCAGAAGCCTATCATGAGGGAGAAGCGAAGAGCATATCGGGATTGAAGGTCATAGATCCTTATACTTTGAAAATAACTGTAACGGCTGCACGGGTAAACACAATCGATAGTCTGTGGCCCTATCCGATGAATAAAAAATATTATACTGGAATTGCTGTTAAAGATATGCCTGAAAGTGACCAGATGCGGAAATCTCCTATAGGCATTGGTGCTTTTGAGGTTGAACATATTCAGCCTGGCCAGAGGGTAGAAATGAAACGTTTTGATCAATATTATAAGGGCAAAGCCCTATTGGATGGGATAGTGTATAAGGCATTTGACGATAAGGAAGTGACTGAACGCTTTCAAACAGGAGAAATCGATATAGAGTCAGCCCCTCGTGATGCTTATGATGATCTAAATAAACTGGAGAATGTAAACATCCTGCAAACTGCTGAGCTGGGCTATGAATATATAGGTTTTAAGTTCGGGCATTGGGATACGAAAACCGAAAAAATTGTAATGGATAACCCTAAATTTAAAGATAAAAGATTACGGCAAGCTATGTATTATGCTTTAGATCGTGAAGGAATCATTAAAGCATATTCCCACGGTCTAGCTGAGCCTATAGAGACTCCAATATCTAGCACTAGCTGGGCGAAGATTCCTGATACTGAGATTAATACTTACCTTTATAATCCTACTAAGGCTAAAGAACTGCTGGATGCTGCCGGGTTCTTGGATCTAGACGGTGATGGATTACGGGAAGACCCAAAGGGTCAGAAGCTGAAGATCCATTTTGATTCTATGCTAGGCAGTCAAACAGCAGAGCTACGTGCCAAAGCTATTTTAAGAAATTGGCGTGATGTTGGACTAGATGTACAGCTAAACGGTGGAGCATTAAAGGAATTCCACAACTTTTACGACGCAGTGGAAGCCGACGATCCGTCAATTGAACTCTTTTACGGAGTATGGGGGCTTGCGAGTGATCCCGATCCAACAGGTCTATGGAGAGAAAATGATCTATGGAACTATCCACGTTGGTCTTCAGAGCGGAATGAAGAGCTGATTCGTGAAGGCGTAAGTATGAAGGCATACGACATGGATTATCGTAAAGAAATATATTATGAGTGGCAGAAGCTGGTTAATGAAGAGGTACCTATGATCTTTTTTGCCGAACGAAAAGCCATTGTTCCAGTAAATAAGCGCCTACAGGGCGTTCGTGTGAATTCTATCAGTACGATTATAGACCCTTATAAATGGTGGATTAAGGAAGATGACGAAAAATAAAATAATAATTTTTTGTGAAAAGTGAAATCAAATTGTAGTTTCATTCGTCATATATAGTATGGAGGATGACGACGATGAAGAGACGGATAGTAGTGGGGGCAATCGCAGCTGTATTAGTCGTTGTCTTGATTGCGGTATGGAGGCCAACAGGGCTTGGTTTTAAACCGAATATTGACGCGGAATCAGCAGTGCTTCTAGATATGGATACCGGAGATATATGGGTGGATATTAATGGTGATGTACCCATGCCACCGGCCAGTGTATCTAAATTAATGACAGAAATGATTGTGCTGGATCAAATCTCCTCTGGAATGATTAGATGGGAGGATAGAGTCCCAATTAGTGCCTATGCAAGTAAAATGGGCGGCACAAGTCTCTCATTGAAGCGGGGAGAATTCTATACTATAAGGGAATTATTTGAAGGAGTCACTATATATTCTGCGAACGATGCTACTGTTGCATTGGCAGAGTATATGGCTGGTTCAGAAGCCTCTTTTGTGCTCATGATGAACGACAAGGCACGTAGTCTAGGTTTATCTACTCGCACAATATTTACTAATGCAACGGGACTATCAGGTAAGGATCTTGGTTTCACTGATCCGAATATGCATGTCAGCGGTGAGACAATGATGACAGCTCGTGATACCGCTAAACTGGCTGCCGCACTAATCTATCATCATCCGGATATTCTCAATATTTCTAGCCGTACACAAATGCATTTGAAGGATAAGGGGTTATATGTAAGTAATAGCAATTTCATGTTGCCAGCTATGGGTGGCATTTACGCTTATGAGGGTACAGATGGTTTAAAGACTGGACACAATACCCGGGCAGGATACTGCATTGCAGGCTCGGCTCAGCGGGACGGGCATAGGTTTATTGCAGTTGTTATGGGGGCAAAGACATATGAGAGCCGATTTGAAGGTGCAGCAAAATTATTTGATTACGGATTTTTTCGTGGTTTACAATCCGGAGATCGGGTTAAACATATGATGAATCCGCTCACAATTAGGAACTAAAGTCGGAGCGCCATACCAGTATTTATTACTTGGTTTGGTGCTTTTTCCCTATTCATGTCGTTATTTGTGGTTTCTTTTTATCCATTTAGTGATTACAATAGAAATATTGTTTTAGTCCACATTATTTTAGAGCCGCCAAAAACTTTTTTTCTATAATTTTGAATGACCTGAATTTCCTGAAAGGGGGGACAATAAGATAATGGAATAAGGGACAGTTGATCGCCGTGAGAAATAAAGTCATGACTGCCTGATAAAGATTCAGGAAGCATTATATATATGGCAAGCAATTATTCTACAATAAAGAAGGAATCAAAAATGAAGCAATCAAAGATGAAAAAAATAAAGAAAAGATATATCGCCCTCATTGTTCTTGTTGTTATTATAGCGGGAGGCTTTCTGTTTCGGAATTCCCTGGCTGTATTAGCCTTCGACCTCTTTTTGTCTGATCGGGTTGAAACTAAGCTAAAGGAAGAATCTTACCAGCCACTCAAGGATGATAACAAGGTTAAGCCAGAACCGGTTGTGTACAAGAGCGATCCGTTCTCAATCATGCTCTTAGGTACCGATCAACGTGATAATGAAACGGCACGTTCAGATACCATGATGTACGCTGTTGTTCGTCCTGAGGACTATAAGATCCTGCTTATTTCTATTCCGCGTGATACGTATACGGAAATTATAGGTCATAAGGATAATAAAAAGGATAAGATTACACATGCCTATGCTTTTGGGGGGCAACAGATGGCCAAGGATTCCCTAGAAGCACTGCTTGGTCATGATATTCAATATTATGCGACAATAAATTTCCAAGGACTCAAGGATGCTGTAGATGCTATTGGAGGCGTTCCGCTGCCGATTAAGAAAGACATTGTGAACAAAGGTAAGGATCATGAAAAGTTTACAATTGAAGCTAACAAGTCGCTTTATAACGGACAAGAAGCACTGAACTATACGCGTTATCGTGAGGATAGTGACTTTAACCGTACCAAACGTCAACAGGTTTTTATTGATGTCGTAGCAAATAAAATGTTATCCATCAGTCAAATTGGCAACATTCCGAAGTTGTTGGATATTATGGGAGATAATTTCAAAACTGATATAGAGCCTTCGATGATCATCAGTCTAGCCAAAAAATTCATGGGTGGAAAAGGCATGGATATCTCAAGCTTCACAGTCATGGGCGAAGGTAAACGTATGGATGGTGTTTATTATGATATCGTTGATGAAGAGGATTTGAGTGAAGCTAAGGCCATGATCGACAACTGGATGAGTGCGGCAACACCTGTAGATCAGCTAATTGAGCCGGGAAAAGCAAGTAATGCACTGGAGCCTAAATCAACAGCAGTTACGCAATAATTCTAAAGTGGAGTTCAAACTCATATAATTAATTGCAGCAGCCATTCACATTCTTATGGCTGCTGCTTACTGTCTTCATGCTATAATGTATTGGAACTATTATTAAGCTGCCACGTATTAATAATTTTGCATGGCAGTAAAAGGAAGTTAAAGAACCGTAATTCCTTCGGAACTCTTTGAGGAGGATCAAGAGATGAATATTGCATTTTTTTTACTTCCGAAACAGGAAGTCGCTTGCGTAACGATCGATTCAACGCTACGCCAAACGTTGGAGAGGATGGAGTATCACCGTTATACTGCTGTCCCTATTCTTAACCGAAATGGAGAATATGCTGGTACGGTTACAGAGGGTGATCTGCTCTGGTATATGAAGGAATCCGAGGGCAAGGTTACTTTCGAGAACGCTTCAAAATTCTTGCTTAAAGATTTGCCGTTAAGAATGAATAACAGACCTGTCTCGATTGATGCGGATATGGAAGATCTGATTAATTTGGCTAAGGTACAGAACTTTGTTCCTGTAGTCGATGATATGAACCGGTTTATTGGCATCGTTCGCCGGAGTCAAGTCATAGAATATTGTGAGAAATTTGTATCAAAACAATCACAAGAGTCATTATAGCCCAATTTATTCGCGGTAATAGAAGCAATCGGAACAAGGCCTGTATTTCCGGCGATAACGGAAAGCAGGTCTTTTTTAAAAATGTAAGAAGTACTAGTTCATCCCTTGTTGAAGCATACTTAAGGTGCGCGGGGCGCCCTTGTGTGACACGGAATTTTTTATGCTATAATTGAGAATAAAGCTTTTTGCCGGAGGTAGAGAGACGTGTCCAATGTGCCGAAGGATCTGGATGTAGCTAAACGCGCCAAGGTGATTGAATGGTTAAAAACAGAAGTGATTGACCAAGTTTCTCGGTTATTTAAAGCGTTATGGGAAGGCAGTACTACCCGTGTGGGGGACAGCCTGGCTAGTTTGATTATGAGCTCTTATATTTTGGGCCGCAGACTAGGGATTCCTTATCGGCAATTAGATGACTTGCTACTCGAGAAGCTCAGAAAGCATAAGCAGGAAGGGCATCAACTGGAAGAATGGTATCAAGATATATCTGCTTTAGAAGAACATATGCGTAAGAGGTGAATACTGTTGAAATTTCGCTGGTCATCTGTGGCTTGGAGCGTAGCGTACTTACTTTTGCTGCTAAGTTTAACGACTCCATTGCTCATCATCACTACCCTATTTATGATTGTTCCGGCAGTAGTGTTATTCACTACGCTGAACACCAAACAATTTGTTCTACATGTATTACCGGTGTTGCTGATTGTTGGTCTGATTACACCTATTTATGTGCTGATCGCGGCGTATTTCTTAATACCTGCTCTGGTTATGGGACATTGGTATAAAAGACATGCTTCAGCAGTATCTACCGTGATTGCAGGTACAGTTACGATTCTTGGAGAATTCCTGGTACTCTTATTACTCGGTACGGCGTTATTTAATTTTGATTTGTCTACCTATGTGAACGATGTGCTGCAGATGGTTAACTCGCCTCTGTCTGATCTGGGTACCGCTAATCCACTGTTTACGGACCTTGGTTTTACGACTGAGGATGTAAACAAGCTAAGTCATATGACGGTTCAAATGATCCCAATGACTCTAATCGTAAGCTCTTTCATGATAGCTGTCATTACGCATTCTATTGTTCGTCCGATTCTGAACAGCATGAATTATGCAGTGCCTAAGATGAAGCCTGCTCGTGAATGGAGACTTTCGAGATCGTTTATTTGGTATTATTTGATTGGTGTGGTTCTTCAGCTCTTCTTCTCAGGATCAGAGAATAATTACATCCTCATGATTTCTGCCAATCTACTGCCGTTGCTGCGAATTGGCTTTATGATTCAGGCGATTGGATTTTTCTTCTTCCTGGCGCATGAACGCAAATGGAACAAGATGGTTGCCATTTTGCTAGCAATACCGGTCATTTTGCTGCCGCCGCTACGCATTATCGGTATTATTGATCTTGCTTTCCCGCTGCGGGAGTATGTGACGAAATCGAAACGATAGGGTGAGAGTTCATGCCTAAATTTCTGCAAAGACGCTGGCACGGCTACCATACCGTATGGGCGTTCATGCTGCTGTTGGCCCTTATTATAATTGTTAGTATTTATAACTGGGCTCTTGGGGTCGTCAGCCTGTTTCTGGCAGGTACATTATGCTTCTATATGCTAAAGACGGAGATTTCGTTCCGCCGCAATCTGGTGGAATATATTAATGGATTAACTTTTCGTATTAAGCGAGTGGAGGGAGAAGCAGTGAGTATGCTGCCCCTCGGTATCATTCTGTTTAGCGAAGATCGAACGGTAGAATGGAATAACCGCTACGCGGGTGATATTTTTGCGCGCAAGTCTTTAGTGGGAGAACCGCTACTGGAATTGCTGCCGGATATGCAGTCTTTTTTTACGACAAATGTCTCGGGAAAACGGGATGTCCACAAAGAAGGCGTACTGCATGACACTCGCCTTGAGCTCACTGTGGATGAACGATTTTATCAAGCCGTCATTATTCCAAGTGAACGTATTCTTTACATGTATGACATCACTGAGCTTGTGGTGCTACGGGAACGTTATGAGGATGAGAAGCTGGCGATTGGCATAGTGATGATGGATAATCTAGATGAATCTGCTCAAGGAATGGATGATCAACAGCGCACTTCTCTGATCGCTAAGGTAGCAAGTGAGATCACCGAATGGAGTAAACAGTTTGAAGTTTACCTGCGGCGTCTGTCGTCTGAGCGGTATCTAATGCTACTTAATCATCGCAGTCTGCAAGCTCTGGAAGAAAGTCGTTTCGTTATTCTTGATGAGATTAGGGAAATGACGGCCGACCTTAAAGTGCCAATGACACTGAGTATTGGTATGGCTTTTGGAGCGGACTCTGCAAGCGAGCTAGGTGCCTTAGCACAATCCAGTTTGGACATGGCACTCGGCCGAGGTGGAGATCAGGCTGCGGTAAAAGCAGGTCAGAGGTTGTCTTTTTACGGTGGAAAGAGTAATGCAGCGGAGAAGCGTACACGAGTGCGGGCACGAGTCATTGCGCATGCGCTGCGTGATTTAATGCAGGAGAGCGACCGTGTGCTGATCCTCGGTCACCGGACACCAGATATCGATGCTGTTGGTGCTGCGATAGGCCTTCTGAGAGCCGCACAGATGTATAATGTAGAGGCTAGCATTGTGATGGAGACGCCTAATCCTTCCATAACGAACATGATGGAGCAGATTCGGAAAGATGATGAATTGTATAAGTCATTCATCACAACGGAGCAGTCTTTACAAGTGATGACGGAGCATACACTGCTTATTGTTGTGGACACCCATAAGGCGTCTATGACAATGGAACCGCGGCTTGTGCAATATGCGAGTAGAATCGTGGTGGTGGATCATCACCGTAGAGGTGAAGAGTTCATCAACGATGCTGTACTTGTCTATTTAGAGCCTTATGCTTCATCAACCTGTGAGCTGGTGACAGAGTTGCTTCAATATATCCATGAGAAGGTAAAGATTAGTCCATTGGATGCTACAATGCTTTTAGCGGGAATTACTGTAGATACGAAGCACTTTGCACTGCATACAGGCTCACGTACATTTGAAGCTGCAGGGTTTCTGCGCCGAAATGGTGCGGATACCATTCTTATTCAGCGTATGCTGAAGGAGGATTTACAGGAGTATATTTCAAAAGCCGAGATTATCAAACATGCGCGTATGATTTATGATCAAATCGCATTAGTCGTTACGGCACCAGGTATGAAGATTCCACAGCTACTTATCGCTCAGACTGCGGATACATTACTTGGGATGACAAACGTAGTTGCTTCATTTGTCATTAGCGAGCGACCAGACGGCCTGATAAGCATTAGTGCTCGATCACTTGGGCGTATGAACGTACAGGTCGTGATGGAAAAAATGGGTGGCGGTGGGCATCTATCGAACGCCGCCGTACAGCTAGAAGGAACATGTAAAGAAGCAGAAGCCAGACTGCTGCAGGTGCTGGCTGAAATCGAATCGAAAGAGGGTTTATTCGAATGAAGGTCATTTTCATAAAAGATGTTAAGGGTCAAGGTAAAAAAGGTCAGGTTAAAGAGGTATCCGAAGGTTATGCTTCGAACTTCCTATTACCACGTGGATTAGTTCGTCCGGCAACGGAAGGTAATGTGAAGACGCTTGAGAATCAAGCAGCTGCTGAACAACGCCGTAAAGATAACGAAAAAGAAGAAGCTCAGCAACTGGGCAAGAAGATAGATGAGCTTACCTTGACTATGAAAGCAAAAGCAGGTGAAGGCGGCCGTCTATTCGGCGCAATCACGAGCAAACAAATTGCTGAAACGCTAGCTTCCACGCAAAGCATTTCCATTGATAAGCGCAAGATTGAGCTAGGAGAGCCGATTCGTCATTTGGGAGTATTTCAAGTAAGTATAAAACTACACACTGAAGTAAAGGCTACCCTTAAGGTTCAGGTAACGGAGGAGTAACATGGGTGGAGATCTCTTTTTCGATCGGGTTCCCCCGCAGAATCTTGAGGCGGAGCAAGCGGTAATTGGTGCTGTTCTGTTGCAGGATGAAGCGCTCATTACTGCAATGGAACGGGTGAATACCGAAGACTTCTACGATAAAGCGCATCAAATGATTTTTGAGGCGATGGTGCAGCTCGGAGAAGAGAGCCAGCCGATTGATCTTGTTACGCTTACTTCTAGACTGCAGGACAAGGGAGAACTCGAAGATATTGGTGGTGTTAGCTACCTAGCTAAGCTGGCGCATGCTGTGCCTACTGCGGCTAACGTAGAATACTACGCGCAGATTATTGAAGAAAAGGCTATGCTACGGCGTTTGATTCGTACAGCGACGCAGATCGTAAGCGAGGGTTACACCGGTGGCGAAGATGTAGCCGATATGCTGAGTGATGCAGAACGGCGAATTCTTGAAATCTCTAACCGGCGCAGCGGCAGTGGATTTATCGCAATCCGCGATGTATTGATGGAAGTATTTGATAAGGTTGAACTCCTTCATCAGAATAAAGATAAGGGCGGCATGTCAGGTATACCAACAGGATTTGTGGATTTAGACCATATGACTAATGGATTTCAGCGCAATGATTTGATCATTGTTGCAGCCCGTCCTTCTGTAGGTAAGACAGCATTCGCGCTAAATATTGCTCAGAATGTGGCCGTACGTGCCAAAGAGACGGTTGCCATATTTAGTCTGGAAATGTCTGCGCCGCAGCTAGTTCAACGTATGATTTGTGCGGAAGCTAATCTCGATGCGAATACTATGCGTACCGGTGACTTCAAGAGTGATGATGATTGGTCGAAGCTGACTATGGGCATTCAGTCCCTATCGGAGGCGGAGATTTATATCGATGATACAGCAGGGATTACTGTAACGGATATTCGTGCAAAATGTCGGAGGCTCAAGAAGGAAAAGGGCCTGGGGATGATTGTCATTGACTACTTGCAGCTCATTCAGGGCCGCGGTAAAGGCGGGGAAAACCGTCAGCAGGAAGTATCGGATATATCCCGTACACTGAAGCAGATCGCCCGTGAATTGGACGTGCCGGTTATCGCCCTGTCCCAGCTTAGCCGGGGTGTGGAACAGCGTCAGGATAAACGACCGATGATGAGTGACTTGCGTGAATCCGGTTCTATCGAGCAGGATGCTGACATTGTTGCGTTCCTGTATCGTGACGACTATTACAATCAGGACACTGAGAAGAAAAATATTATTGAAATTATTATAGCTAAACAGCGTAATGGTCCCGTTGGGACAGTAGAGCTTGTCTTCCTCAAAAATTTCAACAAGTTCGTTAACTACGAGCGAGCACATGCAGAACCATTTGCTGGGTAACCTGTCATGTATGATATCCGAACGATTGCACATTTCTTTGTGTAATCGTTCGTTTTATTTGACTTTGAAAAAAACGGCTGTTACACTGAGTATTGTCCTTTAGTGGGTAAATCCGCTTGGAGTCCGGAGGGCTACGTACATAAGAATGACGTACAGGGCCCATATTATGAAAAATAATGGTGCTGGCTAGCACCTACGGAGGAATGAACATGTCAACGGTAGTCGTCGTGGGAACACAATGGGGAGACGAAGGTAAAGGGAAAATCACTGACTTTCTAGCGGAAAGTGCAGATGTGGTTGCCCGTTATCAAGGGGGCAATAATGCCGGTCACACGATTCTGATTGACGGTGAGAAGTTTAAGCTCAGCTTAATCCCTTCTGGTGTATTTTATAAAGAAAAGACTTGTGTGATTGGTAACGGGATGGTTATTAATCCAGCTGCCTTGATCCAAGAAATTAATTATATTCACGAGAACGGTTTTGACACTAAGAACTTAGTGATCAGCGATCGTGCTCATGTTATTATGCCTTATCACATGGTACTGGATGCACTGGAAGAAGACCGCAAGGGTCCGAACAAGATTGGTACAACACGTAAAGGTATCGGTCCATGTTACATGGATAAGGCTGCACGTAACGGTATCCGTATTGCTGACCTGATGGACGCTGAGGAATTCGAATTGAGACTTCGTCACTTGATGGAAGAGAAGAACCAAGTGATTACTCAAGTATATGGCGCGGAAGCTCTTGACGTTGAAGAGATTCTGACTCAGTACCTGGAATATGCGGAAGTGCTTCGTAATTATGTGACTGATACGTCGGTCATTCTTAATGAAGCTATTGATGCAGACCGCAAAGTATTGTTTGAAGGTGCACAAGGGGTAATGCTTGATATCGATCAAGGTACGTATCCGTTTGTTACTTCTTCTAACCCTTCTGCAGGTGGCGTATGCATAGGTTCTGGTGTTGGACCTTCTAAGATTAAACAGGTTATCGGGGTTGCTAAAGCCTACACTACTCGTGTTGGAGATGGCCCGTTCCCTACAGAACTGAATGATGCAACGGGTGATTATATCCGTGAAACAGGTCATGAATATGGCACAGTTACAGGACGTGCTCGTCGTGTAGGTTGGTTCGACAGTGTTGTTGTAAGTCACGCTCGTCGTGTAAGTGGAATCACAGGCTTGTCTCTTAACTCGCTGGATGTGCTGAGCGGACTTGAGACTGTGAAGATCTGCACAGGCTATAAATACCGTGGTGAAGTAATCACGCATTACCCAGCTAGCCTTAAGATGCTGGCAGAGTGTGAAGCGGTATATGAGGAGCTTCCAGGTTGGAGCGAAGATATTACTTCCGCAAAAACATTGGACGATCTGCCAGCAAATACACGCAGATATGTTGAACGTGTGTCTGAGCTTACAGGGATTCCGATCGCCATCTTCTCAGTAGGCCGTAACCGTGAGCAGACGAATCAAGTAACGCCAATTTATATTTAAATAAATTTAGTTATTTATAAGGGACCTCGCGAGAGGTCTCTTTTTTATGTTTACTTTTATGCGTATGTTTCCCGAAGCCGGTTCTAGTCAATACTGGAACTATAGAAAAACATGGAAAAAATATACCAGATAGACTTGGACATAGGTGAGAGGAGAGAAGAAATGAAGATCGTGAAGCGTGCACTGGGAGTATGTCTAATTGTAGTACTTGCAAGTACACTTTCAATTCTAACTACAGGCGTGGTTGTAAATGCTTATATTCAGTCGGTGCTGGCAAGCTTCGATATTAAAGTGGATAGTCCAAGCCCTGGTTTAGGCGGGATGGTCAAGAGTATGATTGGCATGGATAGCCAATCGGATACCAATAAAGTAAATAAAGAAGCGACGACAACAGGCAGCACGGTAAACAAGGATAAAGATAACAGTAAGGATACACCTGAAAAAGGGGAGCCGGTGGAGGAAAAAGCACCCGAGGATGCTTTACCGGTTATGGGCCAAGCCTCAAATGAGTCTTCTACTAACGAAAGCCAGAGCGGGAGTTCCGAGGACCAAAAATTGGTAATGACACCTGAGGCAATAGGTGACTTAAAAGATAATCTTCCTTCGGCGGAGAAGGTAAATATATTCAATATCTTGATGTCCAAGCTACCGCAGGATGAGATGCAGAAAATATCCACAGCTATGGAGGATGGATTAACAGAGGATGAGGTTAAGGAGCTGCAACAAGTCATTGCCAAATATGTTGATCCTGATGAATACGAGAGTATAATGAAAATGCTTACACCAACTACAGGAACTCTACAGCAACCATAGTAATTGTCAATTTATAGACACAAGAAAAAGGCTAAATTTTCATATTTGCGCAAAAAACCCGCGTATTTCGTGGGTTTTTTTATGTGTACAAAGTTGAAATTTTTTGCTCAGCTATGGTACATTAGACAAGGATGTCAAAGGGTTAATTTTTTGTAACCTTTTTGAGGGTCCATTAGAAGCAGGAATTTAGAACTAGGATAAGCAGAAACATTCATGGTCGTAATCTATATAATCGAGATCGTACAACTAGCTTGGCCGTTCATATCAGATGACAGAGCGGACTGAAAGGGAGAGTTTCATGAAGGGATTTAAGTTCATGCGCCGGATGGGGAAACTGCGGGATATAGACACAGCAGAATCCGGAGCAGATGTTCAGCAGAGCCACAATTTCGATCACGACTCCACACACTTTCATCAAGAAAAAGGGACTCGTAGATTCCGGCGCTCTTGGATCTTGGGAGCTGTTGGCATGGTACTTCTAACCACTGTGTTAATCGGTGCAGAGAAAAAGTATGTAGCAGCCAATACCGAAACCTACTACCAAGTATTGGTGAAGGGGAAGGAGATCGGGAAGCTTAACGATCAGGCACAGCTTAACCAGCTGTATGATAAGAAGCAACAGGAATATCAGGATAAGTATCCGGCTTCTACGATGGTGCTTCAGACAGAAGGCATTACAATTAAACAGGAGAAAGCGTACAAGCCGGAAGTTGATAGTGAAGCAACGCTTAATAAATTAGATGGTATGCTGAAGGCCTATGCTGTAGGTGTGGAATTAATGGTAGATGGCAAAGCCGTTGGCATTGTTAAGGATCAAGAGACCGCAAATGCGGTACTCGAAGGGGTCAAGAATCATTATGTTCCACAAACTGAAGTAGCAACAGCGAGTAAGCTCACAAGAACGGCTGCCTCAAGCTCAAGCGCTGCGAAAGCGAAAGCTGCCAAACAAGTGGAGTCCGTTAAGATTAGTGAAGAGGTCTCTATTGTTCCTGTGAAGACAGATCCTAACAAAGTGTTGGATGTGGAGGAAGCAGTCAAGACACTTACCGAGGGTAAAGAAGCGCCACTTCTTTATACCGTCCAAGAGGGCGATACGATTTCGGGGATTGCTAAACGGTTTGAAATTACACAAAAAGAGGTCTACAGTAACAACCCGGATGTGAAAGAGCTAACGTTGAAGATTGGAGATACACTGAAGCTGAAGGTACCACAGCCAGATGTTACAGTTGTTACTGTAGAGCAAGTGTCAGAGCAGGTGGTTACTGAGCCTGAAGTGATCGTACGGAAGAGCGACCAGTTACCAGCAGGCAAAAGTAAGGTCGTTCGTCCAGGACAAACGGGCCTTAAAGAAATGCAGTACCGGTTAACAAAGAAAAACGGAATGGTCGTACAAGAAGAGTGGTTGGGTCAGACCGTTATTAAATCTTCTCTTCCTGAAGTGGTTTATCGGGGTACAAAGGTAGTTGGTGAAGGAACAGGCATGTTCAGTTGGCCAGTAAGCGGAGCAACCCTTACTAGTAGTTTCGGTGAGCGCTGGAGCCGTGCTCATAAGGGTCTAGATATGGTATCTGGCAACCGGAACATTAAAGCCTCTGATGCCGGAACTGTAATCTTTGCTGGTGTGAAGAGTGGATATGGAAATGTGGTTATTGTGGATCACCGTAACGGATACGAAACCTATTATGGCCACTTAAACAGCATCTCCGTTTCTACTGGACAGCGTTTGGAGCAAGGCGCCAAAATTGGTGTAATGGGCAATACTGGACGCTCGACAGGAACACATCTGCATTTTGAGATTCGGAAGAATGGCACTGCAGTAAATCCAATGAAGTATTTGCGATAATTCATACATTAACCTCAACTGCTCGATTAAACTCGAGCGGTTTTATTTTTTTAAAATATAGGAATGACGATATAGCTGTTTCATTTTGCTGGGGAAGCCGATTCCTTATTTCGTAGGATGTGACGTTAAGACAGGTATGTTAAAATAAAGGAATGATCTTTAAGTAGGGATAGGAAGGTGAAGCTGAGACATGCAGATGGGAACGATTCTGGTAGTAGACGATGAACAGCCTATTGCTGATATATTGAAGTTTAATCTAGAAAAAGAAGGCTACGAGGTTATTTGTGCTTTTGATGGTAACAGTGCAGTAGAATTGGCATTGTCCAAAAAGCCTGATCTAATGCTGCTTGATCTTATGCTGCCTGGTAAGGACGGGATGGATGTTTGTCGTGAGGTTCGTTCTGCACATTTGGATATTCCTATCATTATGCTTACTGCCAAAGACGGAGAGATTGATAAGGTGCTTGGTCTAGAGCTTGGTGCGGATGACTATGTGACCAAACCTTTTAGTACACGTGAGCTACTCGCCAGAGTGAAAGCCCAAATGCGGAGACAGCACAAACCGTCACCGCCGGGAACGGCGAATGAACCTGCAGAGACTAGACAGGGTATTTACCATTTTGATCTATTTATTGATACAGATATGTATCTGGTATATAAGGGTGGGGAGCCGCTTGATTTGACCCATCGTGAATATGAGTTGCTCTACTATATGATTAAACATGCGGGTAAGGTAATGACCCGGGAGCATTTACTGCAGGCCGTGTGGGGATTCGAGTATTTCGGCGATGTGCGGACCGTAGACGTGACGATCCGTCGTTTAAGAGAGAAAATTGAGGAGAATCCCAGCAAGCCGGAATATATTTATACTCGGCGCGGACTTGGCTATTTGATGCATAGCCCTAAAAGCGGAGGATTGTGATGAAATGGTGGTCCTTTTTCCGGACAATTCAGGCCAAGCTTATTATTATTTATGTGCTGCTGATTCTGATAGCTATGCAGTTAATTGGAGTCTATTTTGTCAGTTCGATGAAGAACTCGTTAACGGATAACTTCACGAAGGATCTTAAAGCACGTGCGGAGATGCTGTCCATCCTGACTGCTGATAAATTTGGCAGTGAAGCTGGCACCGCGGACGAGGAAACGGCAGTAGAAAGTCTGCGCGGTATGGTTAATAATCTGTACATTAACGGGGCTGAAATTCAAGTGCTTGATGCCAGCGGCAAAATCATTACCACCTCCGTGCCCTCGCAAAATGACTATGTCGGACAGCGCAATACTCAGACCGTAGTCAATCGCGCCTTGCAGGGGATCAGCGATAATGAAGAATATATTATTGCCGATGATAATGTTCGAAAAAAGGTTGTGGCCAAGCCGGTACTTTCCGGTGACAAGGTAGTAGGTGCAATCTATATTGCTGCTGACATGAAGGATTTATATGCGACTATGGGCAGGATCAACAGTGTATTCATCTCTGGTTTGCTGTTAGCCTTGGGACTGACGGTTGTCCTATGTGTTATTCTTGCACACACCATTACGCAGCCGATTAAAGAAATGACTAGGCATGCAACAGCTGTTGCTGAGGGTCGGTTCAATCGAAAAATGCCTGTACTCGGCAACGATGAAATTGGACAACTCAGTCAGGCATTCAATTATATGACCGGCAGATTGCGCGAGGCGCTCTCTCAGAATGAGGAAGAGAAAGAGAAGCTCACCTCTATTCTGACGAATATGAGCGACGGTGTTGTAGCCACGGATGAGAATGGTGTAGTCATTCTTATGAACCTTCGAGCAGCACTTATGCTGGGAACAGAAGGTCCGTTGCCGGAAGGTGCCCCCCTGGATAAATTGTTAGGTCTTGATTATGAGCAGAGCGGTTCCTTGGCTAAAGGCAATGCCCAGTCTGCAATGCTTCATCTGACACATATGGGTGGAGAAGATTCTAATATCGTGAGAGTTACGTTTACTCCGATTCATCGCCGTGAAGGCGGCATTGCCGGTACGATTGCTGTACTGCAGGATGTAACTGAGCAAGAGAACCTGGAGGAATCACGCCGAGAGTTCGTCGCGAACGTTTCGCATGAGCTAAGAACACCACTTACAACGATTAAGAGCTATGTGGAGGCACTTGATGATGGAGCGCTTGAGGATCCGCAGTTAGCGGTTCGTTTTGTTGGGGTTATTCGTAACGAAACCGAGCGTATGATTCGTCTGGTTACAGATCTACTGCATCTTTCGCGTCTGGATTCCAAGGAGGCACTTCTCAGAATTCAGCAGACGGATATTACAGAGATGCTGGAGGATGTAGCAGACCGCTTTTCTTTTCAGATTCGGCAGAAGCGGATCGACATTAGTACAAGGGTCCGTAGGGATGTCAGCACAGCATGGCTCGATCGTGATCAAATTGATCAGGTCTTGGGGAATTTGGTCTCCAATGCATTAAAATATACGCCAGAAGGCGGTACGATTGAATTGGAAGCCATGAAAAGTGAGGATGGAATGCTCTCCATTTCTGTACGTGATTCCGGGATTGGTATTCCGAAAAAAGACATCGAGCGGATCTTTGAACGGTTTTATCGGGTGGATAAGGCGCGCTCACGGAATATGGGAGGCACCGGACTTGGCCTTTCCATTGCCCGGGAAATTGTGAAAGCCCATGGAGGCTCTATTTCCCTGCAATCCGAGCTTAATGAAGGCTCTAAGGTAACCTTTACGCTACCTCTGAATGCGCAAAGGGGGAGTGAGACATGAAGGAGAGATTGAAGTCATGGATTCTAGCCTTGCTCGTGCTGGGAAGCCTTGTTGAGAGTTACTATTTGATTTACCGCTTGCCTGGTGCAGACTCTGCGGTACTCTCCGAGAATCTATATGTGAAGACAGACAATATGGGACCGGAGGAAAAGGTCGAGAACCTGCTGTACCCTGATAAAATGATCATCCATATGGGCGAAAACAAGCATACGCTTTTTTATCCAGACTCAACGTTCTATAGCTTGATTATGAATCGGCTAAAAGGGCGTGGATTTGAAAGCTTCCAGCGGCACTCGGTACAGGATTATGACTGGGATAAGATTCGCAATGAGAATCCGGGGATTGAGCTTTCGTTCGGATCCGGCATTCCGGTAACGTTACTTCAGCGGGTTATGCAGCTGTCACCTGATTCCCTATTTGAAGGAGAAAGCATCGATCGCATTTGGATCTATAACATTAAGAATGACTCCAAAGCGCATGCCATTTTCTTTAGCACGAGAGGCGACATTATATATGAAGCAGCAAAAGCGGATTTAACTGTGCAAGACGTGCAGCAGCATGTGGATTTCGGCAAGAATTGGACGCCTTACAAGTCCGTAGATGGTGATTATTATGTGCCAGACAGCAAGATTTCTCTGGTTCAGGTTGAGATGCCTTCAGGCATGTATACCATAGAACAGATGCAGAACAATCTTTTCTTCGATGTTGGAAGCACTAGATATATTCGCGAGAAAAATGGCTCGGAGATTTATACGGATAGCAAACGGAGTCTTCAGGTCGATAAGGAACGGAATTGGATGAGCTATAGCGATCCTGCCGCGCTTCCAGCCGGAGACAGTACACCTGCCAAGGATGCGCTTGAAGCTGTGGAATTTGTGAACCAACATGGTGGATGGAATGGAACCTATCGTCTTGAAGCCACAGAGGAGGGGAGACAGGAGAGAAAGGTCTCTTTTCAACAATATTATGGCTCCTATCCATATGGTTCCTATCCGATCATGAGTAATTCGCAGCTGCAGTATGGTGTAATTAATCTGGAATTGCAGCAAGGCACCGTATCCTCTTACGAACGCTCGTTAATCTATATTGATGAGAGTAAAGCAGTGAAGAAAATCGTAGAGCTGTCTGGAGGCGTGGAGCTAGAGAATCAATTGTCTGCGGTTAGTAAAACTTCGGCAGTGAAGGATTTAACGCCTGCGTATGTACCTGTAGTGAAAGAAGAAAAGCTGCAACTACTTCCAGTCTGGAAGGTTACACTTATTGACGGCAGCGTTCTTACATTAAATTAATGTACAAGTTGTTCATATAACATTTAGGAGGTAAGGGTATGGATTGGGGAAGAGCCAAAAATGTACTAATTTGCGCCTTTTTAGGTCTAAATCTGCTGCTATGTTATCAGCTGTGGATTGATTTGCGCGATCAGGTTAGTGCCAATCTCGATTTCACTTCCCTGTCCGAAGAAACCCAGGCGGTCATGGAGCAGAAAGGGATTCGTGTGTTGTGTCCCATTCCGGCTTCTACCCCGCAGCTTCCTAATATCACTTATCGATATTCTGCTGAAGAGCAGAATGAACCACCCATTAAATTAGATGTTCCTATAGATAGCAAGCTGATCTATTCTTCCTTCACCGAGCTTAGCAAGGCGCTTGAGAGTCAAATACCGGATATCGCAAATTATCGTTTTGATTCTCAAGAAAGTGAAGTTGGGAAGTTCGTGCTTCACCCGCTAGTTCAGAATCAGTGGTCGCTATTCCGAGTTAGGTTAGAGTTGATTAATAGTGATCAGAAGATTGTAGCTTTCCGCTCACCTAAGATTGAGATAGGGGCAAGCAGTAGCGATAAGGAACAGAAGGTACTGCCGGCATCGCAAGCGCTTAGCAGTTTGATTGAAAAATATTTTCCGGCAGACTCCGTAGTGAAGGAGATTGAGCTTGGTTATTATGGTGAGTTGTTCAACTCCGAAAGTCAGGTAGCGTCACCGATGTGGCGGTTCATGCTGGAGAACGGCAATGCCTATTATGTGGATGCTATAAGTGCGGACATCATCAGTCCGAAGACAACAGATTAGAAGGAGTAAGGAAAATGGGGATTTCATTTACAGTACTGTCCAGTGGTTCTACCGGAAATGTAACGGTGGTACGGAACGGGGAGACAACACTTATGATTGACGCGGGACTAAGTGCCAAGCGGATCGATGAGCTGTTGGCCATGCGCGAGCTAACGGGTAATGAGATAGACGGGATTCTAGTCACACACGAGCATTCCGATCATATTAAAGGACTCGGGGCAATGGCCCGTAAATACGATCTTCCGATTTATGCGAACACCAATACCTGGGGAGCCATTGAAAAAGGCATTGGAAAAATACCCGACTATAACCGAATCATTATGGAATCGGGACAGCATAGGGATTTTGGCAGTATGCGTGTAGAATCGTTTGCAATATCTCATGATGCGGCGGAGCCGGTGGGCTACAATTTTTATGATGGAAAAGAAAAGCTGTGTGTAGCTACAGATCTGGGGTATGTTAGCGAAAAGGTAAGAGATGCGATTTCAGAGGCGGACGTATTGGTGCTGGAGGCGAATCATGATATTGAAATGCTGAGGATGGGACGTTATCCGTGGAATACGAAACGACGTATACTTGGCGACATGGGTCACCTTTCTAATGAAGCAGCCGGAGCGGCACTAAGTGAAATTCTCACAGGACGGACTAAACGTACCTATTTAGCGCATTTAAGCCGGGATCATAATATGATGGATTTGGCCAAAATGTCGGTGCGTTGCGCAATGGAGGATCGGGGCTGTTTCTTTAAAGATAGTGAGTTTAAGCTTTGCGATACCTATTATGACCAACCTACGCCATGGGATAAGTTGAGCCAGTTGTCATAAGCTGATCAAGCTCGGCAGTCTTTCGTTCTAATTCTTGGCGGGAGATCAGGCCTTTATCGATCATCAATTCGATCATTGCACTGAAGGCAAGGGTCATATGGTAATGTTCATCCTTTAAATCACCAAGCTTACCGATAAACTCGACCAGATCCATACTTGTGGAAAAAGAATTCATAATTATACCTCCTTATATAGGATAAGCAGAACTGGAGTTGTAAAAAATTCGCAGGCTTTTCACCTCAGGAAAATCACGAATTGACGGTTGCCTGTGATACAATTATAGACGTGATAAGCAAACTTTAAATTTAAGGAACCTTTCTATTAGTGTAGTCTTTTAAGTTACAAAATATTCCTAGTAGAGAAGATATATTGAAAGATTCTAAAATTCTTTCGATTAACTGAAACTATTGTGTGGTTAATGGATAAAGTGAAACTTTTTAGTGATTGTTGGAGTCTAAAGGATGCAGAGGTATATGCTTGGAACGTGATTGCTAGAGGTTCAGGTTTTAAATACTGTGAACGGTTGGCAATAGAAGGGGGAGATTTTCGGTGGGATTGTTTGATGACGATTTCTATTCAACTAAAGTATCACGGTCCAGAGGGGATGAAGCATCAAAGGGATCATTTGCTAACCGCAAGCATTCTGTGCGAAGATCGCGCAAGGGCTTAGCTACTTGGCAAATATCCGCCGTCTGCTCCTTAATCAGTGCTGTGGTGGCAGTGTTTTTATTCAGTATGCTTACTGGACAAATGAGTCACGAAACTGCCCCGAATTCGGTAGTAACAACTGGGGAGGTTGCCCCAAGCAGTGATCCGTTTGACCGTATCATTCAAGCCGCTGCTAGAGTCCGTCCTGCAGTAGTAAGTATTATCAATCATAAAGAAGATAATAAAGAATTGAACATTCTGGATGAGTCAGCATTAGGCTCTGGAGTGATTTATAAAAAGGTAGATAATAAGGCATTTATCATTACTAATAACCATGTCATCGAAGACTCTAGCAATCTTGAAGTCGTAACAGTAGATGGCGAGACACGTAAAGCTACACTCGTTGGAACGGATAAAGTGAGTGACATTGCGGTGCTTTCAATTGACGCCAAGGGTATCAATACAATCGCAGAGCTCGGAGATTCCTCGAAGCTTCGTCTAGGTGAAACGGTCATTGCCATCGGAAACCCGTTAGGACTTGGTGACACATTAACTTCAGGTATTGTTAGCTACACTGAACGGAAGGTTCCCGTATCCTTGAATCAGGACGGCGTATATGATTGGGAGCAAGAGGTCATTCAGACCGATGCGGCAATCAATGAAGGCAATAGCGGCGGAGCGCTTGTGGATTTGGATGGTAAGGTGATCGGTATTAACACGATGAAAATCTCCGATACAGGTGTAGAAGGGCTGGGTTTTGCTATTCCAGCTAACCATGTGATAGACACCGCTAATGAACTGGCTGAGAAAGGACGGATTGCTCGTTCCTACTTAGGCGTATATTCGGTAGATTTAAACAATCCTTACGTTCCTCTCGCAGAGGACCAACGCAAGGAACTGAACCTACCGAACAATGTTAAGGATGGGGTTGTCGTTCTGGATGCTGTTGGACCTGCACAGGAAGCGGGAATACAGTTCAATGATGTGATTACGAAATTTAATGATCAACCTATTACATCTACGCTTTCCCTTCGCAAGTATTTATATAATCAGACGAAGATTGGTGAGGATCTGAAGATTACCTATTACCGAAATGGGAAAGTCAATCAAGCCACAGTTAAACTTCTTGAAAAACCAGAGGAATAATATGCTGGAAGTCGGCATATAATGATATAGCAGTAATGACAAGTAGAGCGGACTACCCCTTCAGTTGAGAAGGTAGAGCTTCCTGAAATAGCGATACTCTGTATCGCTATCGGGGATCTGTTTCTTCTAAAGTTTTGATAAATATGGCAATTATAAGCTGATTTAATGAATTTTGGGCTGACTGGCAACCCTTACATTGGAAGGTAATACTTATTAGGGTAGAAACGGATATATACGGATGCCAGCTTGCCTTTGCTAATCAGGTGTGGTAATATGATATCAATCATACATTTAGTCCCTAATTTTCGCATTGAAAAGGGCTGTTATATTCGGAAATACAACCTTTTTCAATGTGTGAATTTTTTCTTTGTTTGAAGATAAAAAGAACATATTAATTTAAATTTGTGGAGGTAACACACATGCAAACAGGTACAGTTAAATGGTTCAACGCAGAAAAAGGATTCGGTTTTATCGAAGTTGAAGGCGGAAGCGACGTATTCGTTCACTTCAGCGCAATCACTGGCGACGGCTTCAAAACTTTGGACGAAGGCCAACGCGTTGAATTCAACGTTGTTCAAGGCAACCGTGGACCACAAGCCGAAAACGTTGTAAAACTGTAATAATAGAAGAAACCGTCCCAGCTTGTGAAAGTTGGGACGGTCTTTTTATATCTAGTTAGTCACTATTGACTTACAGGATGGGAGGAACGGCAATGAACTACCGGAAGAAACCTTTGGAAGAAATACCGGAAGAAAATACCGCGATTTGGGCGTGTACCAATGATGGATGCAACGGATGGATGAGGGATAATTTCGCATTTGAACATGCGCCTTCTTGCCGTCTATGTGACTCTCCAATGGTTCGCAGCACGAAGATGCTACCACAATTGCTTAATTCGAATGGCGATCTCAAATCGCTGAAGAAGGGTATTTCCATTACCTAACCAATGCCTTTATGAGTCAAGCTTGTTTTAGAGCAGTGAACAACTTCAAGACGGTCAAACCGTCTTATTTTTTTTGCTTTTTTTAAGGCAAATTGTGATTTTTGTCACAAATCATTTGAATTTTACCGTTAAAAGCACTCCTTTGTGTGACATATATCACAAAACGACGTCTAAATTTTTGACACAATATAATTAACGAAAAGGGGAGAAGGAAGGGAAAAATATGGATACAGTAATGCTGTCGCGTATACAATTTGCGTCGACGACAATATTCCACTATTTCTTTGTACCGGTATCAATCGGACTAGCGCTCTTGATTGCGATTATGGAGACCATGTACGTTAGAAAAGGCAATGAAGAGTACAAAAGAATGGCGCAGTTCTGGGGAAAGCTGTTTCTCATCAACTTTGCAGTAGGGGTAGTTACAGGGATTTTGCAGGAATTTCAGTTCGGCATGAACTGGTCTGATTATTCACGTTTTGTGGGTGATGTATTCGGGGCTCCGCTTGCAGTTGAAGCATTGGCAGCCTTTTTTCTGGAGTCTACTTTTATTGGAATCTGGATATTCGGCTGGGACAAAGTGTCCAAGAGAGTGCACCTATTGTCCATCTGGCTGGTAGCATTCGGAACGATGTTATCTGCTTTCTGGATCCTAGCAGCGAACTCTTTTATGCAGCATCCTGTGGGTTTTGCGATTAATAATGGACGTGCAGAAATGAATGATTTCTTCGCGCTGATTACGAACGGACAATTGCTGGTTGAATTCCCGCACACGGTTCTTGCTGCGTATGCAACAGGCGCCTTCCTCGTAACGGGGATTAGTGCGTACAAGATATTGAAGAAACAAGATGTATCTTTTTTTAAGAAATCTTTTCAAATTGCAGCGATCGTAGGGATCATTTCTTCGATTGGTGTAGCAGTGGCAGGTCATGCGCAAGCACAGTATTTGGTTGAAACTCAACCTATGAAGATGGCGGCTTCCGAAGGACTGTGGGGTAAGAGTGGTGACCCAGCACCTTGGACCGTATGGGCAAATATTGATCCTGAGAAGCAAGAAAGTACAGGTGAATTTCAAATTCCGTACATGCTGAGCTTCCTTTCATACAGTAAATTTTCCGGTGAAGTTAAAGGTATGCTTGAGCTGCAGGCTGAGTATGAGCAAACCTATGGCCCCGGTGACTATATTCCACCTGTACGTACGACATTCTGGAGTTTCCGGATCATGGTTCTAGCAGGAACGTTAATGATTGTACTGGGTATGTACGCAATGTATTTAATGTGGCGCAAAAAGATGGACCGTCCTAACACTTGGTTTATGCGGTTTATGTTATGGGGACTATTGCTTCCTCCAATCGCGAATACAGCGGGGTGGGTCATGACCGAATTCGGGCGTCAGCCATGGACGGTATTCGGACTGATGACAACGGAAGACAGTGTGTCACCTAATATTACGAGTGGTCAGGTTCTATTCTCTGTTATTTCTTTTACAGCGATTTACGCCATTCTCGGATTAGTTCTGATTGGTTTGTTTATGAAAGTGATTAAAAAAGGTCCTTATGCGATGGATAACGATCACGGGGATTCGCATGATCCATATAACGAGGAGGGCGCCCAATGATTTCTCTTAATGAATTGTGGTTTGTGCTCATTGCAGTTCTGTTTATAGGGTTCTTCTTCCTGGAGGGTTTCGATTTCGGCGTAGGGATGGAAACACAAATTCTGGCTAAAAATGATACAGAGCGTCGGATTTTGATTAACTCGATCGGACCCTTCTGGGATGGAAATGAGGTATGGCTAATTACTGCTGCGGGTGCAATGTTTGCGGCTTTCCCTGAGTGGTATGCAACATTGTTTAGTGGATTCTATATTCCTTTTGTCTTTGCTTTATTAGCTTTGATTGCACGTGGTGTTGCTTTTGAATTCAGAGGCAAACGGGATTCTGTAGCTTGGAAAAAAACTTGGGATGTGTGCATCTTTTTCGGCAGCTTCCTCCCACCGTTCCTCCTTGCTGTGGTGTTCGCCAGCTTCATCAAAGGTTTGCCGATTGATGGGGATATGCAAATGTACGCAGGTTTTACTGATATCGTAAATGTGTATACCGTAGTGGCTGGTGTGACTGTTGTTCTTCTTTGCTTGGTACATGGACTAATGTTCACTACCCTGCGTACAGTAGGTGATCTACAGGCTCGTGCTCGAAAAATGGCGCAAAGATTGCTTTTGCCACTTGGAGCTTTATTGCTTGCTTTCGTGGTAATGACTTATTATATGACTGATATTTTCGAACAACGTGGTTTAGTTCTTATGATTATAGTAGCGCTAGGAATTATCGCATTCATATTATCGGGTTATTTCATGACAAAGAAGAAGGATGGCTATGCTTTTGGCATGACAGGAGCGGTAATAGCATTGTCCGTGACTTCTATCTTTGTAGGATTGTTCCCACGTGTTATGATTAGTTCAATAGATCAAGCCTTTAATTTGACAATCACTAATGCGGCTTCCGGTCATTACTCTTTAAAGGTAATGACGATTGTGGCACTGACCATCCTTCCATTCGTATTGGGATATCAGATTTGGAGTTACTTTGTCTTTCATAAACGCGTTCACGAGAAGGAGCATCTTGAATACTGATGGATAAAAATTTGCTTGGGTATAAAGGAGTTAAGCCGGTCTTTCTGATCGTTGGTCTCCTTACCCTGGTGCAAAGCTTGTCCATACTTCTGCTGGCCAAATGGCTGGCAGAAGTTATCTCTGCGCTATTTGCGGGAGAACCTCTGAAGGAACAATGGGCTACTTCGCTATTGTTCCTTCTTGCATTTCTAGTGCGCCATGCTTGCGCCATGCTGATGAGCCGTATCTCTTACCGCTTTGCGGAAGCAACGGGCAGCAATATGCGGAGGGAAATGATGGATAAGCTCTTCCAGCTCGGACCTAGAATGGTGGGCGGGCGTGGAACCGGGGATCTTGTTACACTTGTGCTGGAAGGCGTAACAAAGTTCCGCACATATCTGGAAGCGATTATCCCTAGAATGGTAGGGATGTCAATTACACCGATTTTGGTACTTATTTATATCTACAAGATGGATACTGCGAGTGGGATTATTCTTACGATTACCATGCCAATTATTATTGTTTTTATGATTTTGATCGGAATGACCGCTCGCAAGCAGATGGACCGTCAGCTGAAATCTTATCGCACATTGTCTAATCATTTTGTGGATTCCCTCCGTGGGCTAGAGACGCTGAAATTTCTGGGCCGCAGTCGTAGTCATAGCAAGAGTATTGCTACGGTCAGCGATCGATATCGCTCGGCGACGATGCGAACCCTGCGAGTAGCCTTTTTGTCCTCGTTTGCTCTGGACTTCTTTACAATGTTATCGGTTGCTTCCGTAGCGGTAAGTCTTGGGTTGCGGCTGGTGAACGATCAGATGACTCTTGTTACGGGCTTAACCATTCTGATCTTGGCGCCGGAATATTTCCTGCCTGTCAGACTGGTAGGTTCAGATTTCCATGCTACTTTGGATGGGAAGGAAGCCGCTGAAGCAATGAAGAGTATCATAGACCAGGAAGAAGTGAAGGCTGAAGTAATAGGTTCAAACGGTAATCAAACCTTGGATTCAGTATCAAAAACATCCGAAGAGATATTCACTTGGCATGAGAATAGCGTGCTCACATTAAAGGAAGTCAGTGTGAAATATGAGGAAGCGGGCCTTTCTTCGCTGGAAGCGGTGAACCTGCAATTTAAAGGAGCAAGTAAAATTGGGATTATCGGAGAGAGTGGGGCCGGTAAATCTACACTAGTCGATATCTTGGGTGGTTTCTTACACCCTACTTCAGGAAGTATCACAGTAAACGGTACAAAGGTTAGCGCATTAACGGATGAGGCTTGGCGAAAGCAGACCTCGTATATCCCGCAGCGCCCTTATATTTTTAGCGGTACATTGGCTGATAATATTCGCTTCTATTACCCTGAAGCTTCTATGGAAGCTGTGGCTGCAGCTGTGAAAGCTACCGGATTATCAGAGCTGGTGGCAACCCTTCCGAATGGTCTGGATGAGATGATCGGCGGCGGGGGTCGTTCGTTCAGTGGTGGGCAGGAGCAGCGTGTAGCCTTAGCCCGGGCCTTACTCAGCAGTCGTCCGATTATGTTATTAGACGAGCCAACGGCACATCTGGATATTGAAACCGAATATGAGCTGAAGGAGACGATGGTGCCTCTTTTTGAAGGAAAGCTGGTCTTCCTGGCTACACATCGCCTGCACTGGATGCTTGATATGGACATGATTGTAGTAATGAAGCAAGGACAAGTGGCAGAAATCGGTACCCATCAGGAGTTGCTTGCCCGCAAGGGTGCGTATTATGAATTGATTGGGTCGCAATTGGAGGGAATCCATTGAAACGTGAAGGATGGTTTGCTCCGTATGTATCGTCGTATTTTTGGCGTTTTGTGCTTATTATTGCGCTTGGGGCGTTGACGATTTTTACCGCCTCATCATTAATGTATACTTCAGGATTTCTGATCTCAAAAGCATCTACACCGGTTGAAAATATTCTAATGATCTATGTACCGATTGTGGGTGTGCGTACGTTCGGGACGAGTCGGGCTGTAATTCATTATGTGGAACGCCTAGTTGGGCATGACACGATTTTGCGAATTCTATCTAAGATGCGTGTGCGTTTGTACAATATTTTGGAGCCACAGGCTTTGTTCCTGTCGTCACGCTTCCGTACTGGGGATATTCTCGGGATGCTTGCGGATGACATTGAATATTTGCAAAATGTATATCTGCGCACCGTGTTTCCAAGCATCATTGCTTTGCTGATTTATGGAGCAGCTGTGATTGCACTGGGTACTTTTGATATCGCTTTTGCGTTATTGATGGCTCTGTATATATTGGTGTTAGTGGTGGTGCTACCGTTCTTATCTTTGTTGTTCACACAGAAGCGCCAACGTGAAGTGAAAGTAGAGCGTAATCGTCTCTATCAAAAGCTGACTGACGCCGTGCTTGGCATGGGTGATTGGGTCATTAGTGGACGGCAAAGCCAGTTCGTAGAGACGTATGAAGCAGATGAGAGAAAAGTGGCTCAAACCGATGCAGCGTTACGCAGTTGGGCACGTCTTCGCACATTCATTGGGCAAGCGGTAATTGGGGTTGGTGTGCTTTCAATGCTGTATTGGGCTGCTGGAGAATTTGCGGATGGTGCGATTGCGGGTACGTTGATTGCGGCGTTCGTATTGGTTGTTTTTCCTGTTGCAGATGCCTTTCTGCCAGTGTCCGAAGCGGTGGAGAAAATCCCACAGTACCGTAACTCCTTGGAGCGGTTGTCTGGTGTAGATGGACATGGGCAGAACATCGTGTCTAAAAAAGCATCTGTATCTGTAGTCGATGCTCTACCTCATGCGATGAAGAGTACTCACATCAGGCTCGAAAAGGTAGGTTACCATTATGGATCAGCGGATAACTGGTCGGTTCGCGATCTCAGCCTCGATATTCCACAAGGTAAAAAGATTGCGATCATCGGCCGAAGTGGTGCGGGTAAATCGACGTTATTGAAGGCGATTCAAGGTGTTATTGAACCCTCAGCAGGCTCGGTTATGATTAATGGTCTCGCTGCTGCGGCTTATGGTGAACATATTCCTTCTATTATTGCGGTGTTAAATCAGAGCCCCCACTTATTCGATACTACGGTAGCGAACAATATTCGTATGGGTGATCCGAAGGCTTCCGAACAAGCGATCAAGGAAGCTGGAGCATTAGCGAAAATGGATACGTTGATCTCCTCGTTGCCAGATGGATATGATACCTTTGTCCGTGAAGCGGGGCAACGTTTCTCGGGTGGGGAGCGCCAGCGGATAGCGTTAGCTCGTATTTTGCTGCAAAATACACCTGTCGTCATTCTCGACGAACCGACTGTAGGGCTAGACCCGCGGACGGAACGTGATCTTTTGAAGACAATGTTCGAAGCCATGAAGGGTAAGTCGCTAATTTGGGTAACGCATCATTTGGTCGGTGCGGAGCAGATGGATGAAGTGATTTTTATGGAAAATGGCTCGGTAGAAATGCGTGGAACCCATGCGGAACTGATGAAAAAAGAACCACGTTACCGCAGATTGTATGAGCTGGATCGTCCGGTGGAGTTTATAGGGTAGGATGGAGAGTTTTGAGATAATATGATATAGAAAATAGAGAGGTATGCGTGTAGAGATTCCTTTTGCCCATTGGGGTGAGAGGAATCTTTTTTTGTAGGAGGGCAAAAATATAGACAATGGATGAACAGATCGCTGGAATCGGCAGATAGGAGTTCCTTTTTCGTGGGAAGTATGGTAGAACAATAGAAGGAGTATTAGGCCGTAGCGGCACAGAAAGGGATGCTTGGTTGAATGTATGTAGTATGTAAAGAACATGTAGAATTAGCCATCGACAAATTTGTGGACGAGTATGAGGATGCACCAGATATTGTGGACTTGAAGGAGACCGAGTTCTCGGACTGGGACCCGCCGGCCAAATGTGTGGAATGTGAGAAGAATGCGGAATATTTGGTGGTCTAAAGACCGTTAAGACTTATAAAAAACACCTTGCAGTCCCGAAATGGGCTGTAAGGTGTTTTTGCGTGAAATGATTATAGGTGCATTGGAGGATTAATCTTAGGCATCTGCTGCGTCTGCCATGTTGGCTGGTGAACCCCCGCGGTTGCTCTTGCGGTAGAGAATGGCTGAGATGATGGCAAGCAGTGCGGCAACCCGCGCTGCCATTCGAGTGCGCTTGCGGCCATAGCTACGCTGAAGGCACCGCTAAAGAATTGCAGCAGTTGGAACAGTCCCATCCCGGAGCCGATCTGCGAAGATGGCAGAATCCGAGAGATTTCATTGGAGACACTACTGGACAACGTCGTGAAGGCAAGACTCATAATCATATAGATGAGCATGACGGCAACCCAGGATCGCCCGGCAAAAAAAGCGAACAGTACAGTAGCGGTCAGCACTAGCAGTGGAGCAAAGCGTAAAATCCCTGCATTACCATAACGGTCGATGATTCTTCCGACGGAACGGGATACGAAAATGGCGAGCAGCGAGCCCGGAAAGATCACAAGTCCAGCATGGCTTGCGCTGAAGCCAAAGCGATGAGTCAGAATCTGTGGCAGCAGGAACAGGGTGGCGAAGCTGCACAGATAGGAGGCGATTCCGACCAGCGCCAGGACGAGATAGGAGCGGTTGCGGAAAAGCGCGGGCAGCACAAAAGGGTCTGGCGTGCTGCGGATGCGCCCAACAAATAAAGCAATGGCTACAATTCCGGCGACCAAGGCCACCCACAGCCCACTGGTTAGGAACAGCAGCAGCCCAGTGGTGCCGACGCCCAAGAGCAGCCCACCAAGGACATCGAAGGAGCCACGTGTGGGTACCTCTTTGGGCAGCAGGATAAGGAACAGCGGCACGAGAAGCAAAATAGCTGCTGTAACAGCGAACAACCAGATCCAGCCGAGATATTCGACGATGGCTCCGCCCGCTACCGGCCCAAGCCCTAGACCGAGTGAAACGGCTGACATAATCGTCGCCATCGCTTTTCCCCGACGGGCTTGTGGAATATAGCGGGTAAACAGGACAAGCGATAAGGACATGACTGCGCCCGCGCCCGACGCTTGTAGAATGCGTACGATTAGCAGAAAGACAAAGTTGGTGCTGAAAAATCCAGCAACAGCCGCAAAACCTAGCGTCAACAGCCCGATTACTAACAGGCGGCGAATCGGCAGAAAGTCAGAGAGACGACTGTACGTGATGGAGGAAATTGAGAACATAATGGAATACCCGGTAACAATCCAAGAAGCGGATGCAGCCGTAATTCCGAAGGTTTCAGTTACATCAGGCAGTGCCAGATTGAACATGGCCGTATTCATGATGACGAGAACTACAGCGATGCTGAACAGCAGAGTCAGCAAGCCTTCCCGTGGAAGAGTCGCTTCCGGAGCGGAGGCTTCATGATCCGCGTTTGCGGAAAGGTTATTTACAGAAGTCATGTGTGAAGCACTCCTTTTATTATTGTTTAATAGTTCGATTACTTACGAACAATTGAAATATAGCATGCGTTGATATAAAATGCAATTAGGAACAACAATGTTTTTTTCGCATGAATTGTAGGACAAAGGGGATAATCATCCATGAAAATACTATTTCATCCGGACCGCAAGGACATTCAGCTTGCTTCCATATTGTATGCGCTCAGCGATCCAATTCGCCTTCATATCGTCTCGGATATTAACTTAAATGGAGAGCAGGCTTGCAACGGCTTCAACGTTCCAATTGCAAAGTCGACCATGTCTCACCATGCCCGTACTTTGCGTGAGTCAGGGGTAGTTTTTACGCGGGTGCAAGGAACACAGCGCATTCTGTCGCTGCGGACGGAAGATCTTAACGCAAGGTTCCCAGGTTTGCTGGATTCTATATTAAGTGCTTATGAAGCTGGAGAAAAACCGGATTTTGCGATGGAGGAGCGGGAGGAAGGGAAGTAACGGATTGAGCCCTATGAGGACAGGGAATACATGAAATACAAGATATATAAGGATTGGGCGAGAGAAGGTAGTTACTAAAACTATAAGGGACGCCTAGAGCGCGTCCTTTTGCTATTTCTATAGAGGACTATAATAGGAGGCATTTATGCTTATTCAACTTATTGGCGTAGGAAAATTGAAGGAAAAGTACTTGATTAGTGGCATCGCAGAGTATGCTAAACGACTGACACCGTACCTGAAATTTCAGGTGATTGAGGTGGCAGATGAAAAAGCACCCGACTCTCTAAGCGAAGCAGAGGTCGGTATTGTTAAGGCGCGCGAGGGGGAACGCATCCTCGCGCACATTAAGAGCGAGGCGCATGTCATTGCGCTCGCGATTGACGGCAAGCTGTGGAGCTCGGAAGAGCTTGCCGCAGAAATCGACCGGCTCGGCACCTATGGGACGAGCCATGTCGTGTTCGTCATCGGAGGGAGCCACGGGCTCTCCGACGAGGTCATGCGCCGCGCGCAGCAGCGCATGAGCTTCGGGCGCATGACGCTGCCTCATCAGCTCATGCGCCTGGTGCTGGTGGAGCAGATTTATCGCGCGGTGAAGATAAATCGGGGGGAACCTTATCATAAATGACGGCTAAATTATTGGTGGGAAAGAGTGTGTTGGCGCTGAAAAAGGTTGGTATGAGTAGGGTGCGGAAATTAAAGTAATTCTGAAGCTGGTTGGTATTCTAATAAAATAAAGGCTGGTTTTACTAGGTTTCATCACGAGTTCACGTAGTAACCTTAAATACACGTAAATGAAGTTTCCCACCTTTGCTGTAAGAAAATAAGATATAATTAAACTAATCTTACGGTGAGGGGAATAAAAAATGGAATTTCACATACAGGATCCAATGTTTCAGGATGGGTATTCTATACATGAAGCATTACTTAAGGCTTGTGAGGGTGCACAACAAGGTGGAGGAGCATACGCATTTGTAACAGCAGGTGGTGCTAAACTACTTCTTGAAGACAATACGTTCTCACAACTAATCACTAAGGGTAGTTTTAAGTTAATAGTTGGTATTGACGAAATAACTAGTGAGAAGGCACTTGAAAAGGTAAGTGAAATAAGGAATAAGTATCCAAACGGCTTAGAAGTTTTTGCTTTTCATCATAATACAAAGGGTTCTTTGTTTCACCCTAAGTTTAGTTGGTTTAAAAATGACCACGGTGGTGTTTTGGTCTTAGGTTCTGGTAATTTAACAGAAAAAGGACTAAGACGGAATAGAGAGGCTTTTAGTATTATTGAAGTTGATCGAGCCAAGATTGAGGAAATAGAAGATTATTGGAATAGTTGGCTTAAGATTAATAGCCAATTTATAAAGCCGATTGATGACGAAGAAGTTTTAAAGAAGGCTAGAGAAAACACAAAGGTCTTTTTAAGACTCAAGGATAAAAGAGCTTTATCTGATTTAGATGGGACTACTAATGACACAACCATTCATACTCCAGAAAGCCAAGCGCAAAAAGATGAAGATTCAGAAGAAATTATTCCCCAGATTTCCGAATCTATTGAAGAAGAAGATTTAGAGGCATGGAGATTTGATGATAGCGATCGTGCACTGGTTGCAGAGATACCAAATAATAACGTTAGGTGGAAACAAGCTAACTTTAGCAAGTACACTTTTGAGAACTTTTTTGGTGCTCAAGCAGGCGTTAACGGGCATTATCGTATGCTACTTCGAAACGTTTCTGCAACCGGAAGGATTGGTGAAACGGAGATTAGACCAAGTGTATCAGTTGCAAGCCATAATTGGCGAATTGAGCTTGGAGCAGCGGCTGGACTAGTTTATCCTCGTTCTGATAGACCGATTGGTATATTTGTACGAGTATCTACTCGCGATTTTCTGTATGTACTAGCTATGCCAACAGACCCTTTCTATAACGAAGTTAGGCAATATCTCGATACTGAAATTCCCGTTACTACAAACAATCAAATGAAGCGGCATATTACTTCTGTTAACGAACTCAGAACAAGATGTACTCATTTACCAATATGGCATATTTCTGTATAAGTTAGGTGTGATTTCAAATGAAAAGGTTAGAACTTGAAAATAATCAACAATTTGGTTCTAAGGATAAAAATGAGATTAATTATAAACAATTAGATTTATTTCCTGAATTAACCTCAGTCTCTCAAGAACAATTTAGACCTATACATTATCTCGGTAGTAAGTTAAGAATCCTTGACTTTGTTAAAAATACAATCGATCAAGTAGATCCCTCCGGTGGAGGTGTTTGTGATTTATTTGCTGGATCGGGAACTGTCTCGAAGTATTTGTCTAAATCAAGATCAGTAACCTCTGTAGATATTCAGGAGTATTCTAGGGTCATTTGTTCAGCTTTACTTAGACCTACTACTAAGGATATCAATGTTAATGAATTTTTAGAAAGATGTATAAGTTCCTTACACTATACTGAACTAATTTTCTGTATGCAACCTATGATTGATTATGAAACTCATTGCGTTGATAAAGCTTTACATGGAGATCCAATTCCATTGTGTGAGCTAATAGAAAAGGGATCTATTTTAACCTTTGAGCAAGGTTTGAATTTAGATTATTCCTCTGATCTGTCAGAGGCTTTAAAAAATGCTATTTCTCGTCTTGAGAAGTCTGATTTTATATTAGGACCCGAGGCTTTAGTTGTCCGTTATTTTGGTGGCCTTTATTTTTCATATCTTCAAGCTATACAAATTGATGCGATTCTTGAGGAAATTCACAAACTTCCTTTAGAAAGTAAAGATACTTTTCTTGCCGCGGTTTTAAGCACAGCAAGTGATATAGTAAATACTGTCGGGAAACAGTTTGCGCAACCGCTTAAACCTCGCAATGCTGATGGAACTCCAAAGAAAAATCTAGTTATTAGAGTTCAAAAAGATAGAACTAAAGATGTATTTTCACTCTTAAAGGGATGGTTAGAACTTTATCTATCGCAAGAGAGGTCAGAGTACGATCATTACGTATACAAGATGGATTACTCAAATGCTTTAGATGATATTTACCACACTAAGACTAGTGATATTAAAGTTGTCTACGCAGACCCACCTTACACTAGATATCATTATAGTCGGTACTATCATGTACTTGAAACAATCTGTCTTCGAGACAATCCAAAAATATCAAAAACAAACCTAAATGGAGGAACAAACTTGAGTAGAGGGATATATAGAGAGGACAGGCATCAATCCCCTTTTTCTATAAAAACTCAAGCTGCAGCTGCATTTAATGATCTATTTAATAAAGTAAGTAATCTAAATGTTCCACTTGTAATGTCGTATTCTCCATTTGATGAAACTAAGAAAGCTACTCCTAGGGTACACACTATAAGTAAACTTGAAGAAATGGCCAAAAATTATTTTGCAAGGGTGGAGACTGTTTCAGCTGGTCAATTCTCGCATAGCAAGCTTAATCATTCTAACAATAACTTTGATATTTCATATGATGCAGAGTTACTAATAGTATGTCAGTTATAAAAAAAGTGTTATCAAATTTCTCGTTGTAGTCTATTCAAGGGAACGCTTGTTTGCTATGATAATTTCAAGTTCTAGAGTAGTTCGCTAAACAAAGGCTACTCCAAATAATTAATTTTAAGTATGAAGGTTGGTGATTAAAATCAATGATCGAAATCATTTGAAGTATGTAAAAGAGCAAAGTTTTGGTACTGAAAATTCTGGGAATATGATCATACAAGGAGAAAATTGTAGTGTCCTTGACTCATTAAAAGATAATTTTATTAATAAGGTAAAATGTATCTATATAGATCCGCCATATAATAACGGTGAAAAATATACTCATTACGATGATGATAAAAAACATGCGATATGGCTAAATGAGATTTCTAAAACTCTTGAGAAGTTGAAATGTTTCCTGACTGAGGATGGTAGCATTTGGATATCTATTGATGATAGTGAGGTCCACTATCTAAAAGTTGCTGCAGATAAGATTTTTGGGAGAAAAAATTTCATTACAACAGTAATATGGCAACAACGAACCACCCGAGAAAATCGAAAAGTATTTTCTAATAATCATGAATATATATTGGTTTACGCAAGGAACCCTCAAAAGTTTAAGCTATCGAGAAATTTACTACCACCCTCTTCAGAAATGCTTTCAAGATACAAAAATCAAGATAATGACCCAAGAGGCCCGTGGCAATCAGTAACGGCACATGTACAAGCTGGACATGCAGTTAAAAGTCAGTTTTACGAAGTAATATCTCCAAATGGAAAAAAACATTCTTTACCTAATGGAAGATGTTGGTCGTATAACAAAGAGCGAATGGAACAAGAAATAATTAATAACAACATCTGGTTTGGTAAGGACGGGAATGGAGTCCCAAGGATTAAAAAATTTCTGTCAAAAACCGTTGGAATAACACCGGAAACATTGTGGATGGGTAATGATGTTGGAACAAGTGACAGAGCAAAGAAACATCTTTTGAGTCTTTTCCCAGGCAGTCCTGTATTTGATACTCCAAAGCCTGAACATCTGATAAGAAGGATTCTTGAGATTGCAACAACTGAGGGAGACTTAGTAATGGATGCATATTTGGGCTCAGGAACAACAACAGCAGTAGCACATAAAATGAACAGAAGATATATTGGGATTGAAGTAGGGCAACATAGCTTGGATTTAGTTATTCCTAGAATGAAGAAAGTTATCGAAGGGGAAAACGGGGGAGTATCTAAAGAAATAAATTGGCAAGGAGGTGGCGGTTTTGGGTATTATTATCACAATGGCAACAAAAATGTACTAGCTATTGATGAGCTAAAAGAAAACAGACTTAAGTATTCTATTTAGCAATAAGACATTAGTCTATTGCTATCCGAATGTTCTATATACATGAATAAAATGAAATAAATTAGATCCTCTAGTTCGTTTAAAGACGAGCTGGAGGATTTTGTGTTTTACGAGAACTATGAATACAAAAGCAGTCGTAGACGAAAATGTTGTAGTGCCAAACATAATAGTGGACTGCCCTTCTAATTATGATGAGGGGTATTTTTCATTTTAGTTTTTCTAAGGAAATTATCAATCAAAAAAATGGAGGCTGATTATGGACAAGCAACAAAAAAAGATCTTGAATTTTCTCATAACATCATTAGATCCTGAAGGCACGATTCACTTTTTGGCAGTAGCAGCAATGGAGCAAGAGAAGATTGAACATCTCCATTCCATCACCATCAAAGTAAGAGTAGCTCTAACCTACAAAGAGGATCAATCTGTAAACCCATATTTTGACGGAACCGATATGTATTTCTTGATGACCCCGACCGAAATTCAATTTATCCGAGAGGAAGAGTGGGCAGATGGACCTCCATTAATGGAGGGGAGCCCGATTGAACTAGCGCTAGGCTGGGTTTCTCAATTAAATGTACCGTTCTATGTTTCTTCTGAAGCTCATGAAGCCGCACATAAGGAAAGGGGGTGAAATCTAATGCAGAATAGATCCAATTACGAATCACTCGTAAAAAGTGAGGATACGCTGGTTAACCGTATCGAGACCTGCTCCGAGACCATAGACGCTGTGCTTCAGATGCTCTTCAAAAAGGACGGGCCGATTCACCTCCCGACCGTACGAGAGATCGCTGCTGCGATGCACGAGGTTCAAGTCAAGTTGGAACGTGAACTGCTTCTTGTTCGAATAGAAAAAAGACTCGCAGCCCGATACATGGACAGCAAGCCTATAGTCGACTAGATGACGGACTATTCTATTCCTCTGGAAAAACAGCAATGCCCTTTATCTCTAAAAACTCCATCTCTGCCTCCAGTATTTCCTCCACTTCTTTCTGAGTTAAAACAATGGCTTGCTGTTTTAAAATATGGACTATGAGCTCGTCATTATCTATTTGAACTTCGCCATTCTCATCTTCTTCTTTGTTGTTAATGTACTCGTCTGAGTAACCTATAACAGTTTCAATCAAGTCAGCATCATGACCCGTTTTTTGAGACACGAAGCTGCTCAATTCATTAATATCAATATAAGGCTTTTCACCGTGCATATCGTTTTCAGTTGTCATTAATATCATCTCCTGTTGTCTTAGTATACCGAGGAACCCAATGTCTAACTCTAATTCTTTGATTTCTCCCAATCTAATACGGTTTGTAGCACTCTCAAGGCCATTACCTGGTCTTGCGCAGAACGCTCCGACAGCATCTCCACAATCTGTCCCAAAGTATCCTTACGCTTCATCGGATCAAGGTATCGAAAGAACTCTTCTAACGACACACCTAACCCACCAACAACTTTCTGCAATGTCTCGATCGTCAGGTTCTTCTCCCCGCGCTCCACCTGACCCACATAATTCGTATGTAAACCGGATAACTCGGCTAACTGCTCTTGGGATAAACCTTTATTCTTACGCAGCCAACGTATCCTATCTCCGACTCTCTTTACCACATCAGACACAAATACCACCTCAAGAAAAGCTTACCTGAGGGCCTTCTCAGACTTAACACACTACAAATGGTATTTAAACTAAATTAAAATATCCATAGATAATAAATATGGTACAAATTACATCTTTTAGTGTGGGTACAATGCCCTAACTATATTTTCTACGCCGGTTCTAAGAAGCTTGTTAAAGAAGATGTCATCGAAATGGTGGGAATCTCCGCAGGAAAGTCGCAAATCTGTGTGCTCAATCGTCTTGGCGTTCAGTACGATGCCCCTGTAACAGTTTTCGTAGCTGGTAATATCTTTACTGCTTTAGAAGAGTATCAGTTACAGGCCAATCGCGGCAAAGGTAAGGCCATTGAGTTTGACGATGAGGCACAGTCGCGTCTAGATAAAGGAACAGTGACGAGTTACACAGGCGAGATAGGTCTCGTGCAGGCGGCTGAGGACGGAGTGCTTAGCGAAGTACAGCGTATAGTCGGAAAAACCATGTCGATGCTAACGCTCTACCCCAAAACCGGACACCTCTGATGGCAGCAGCACTTAAAGGGCAACGACGAAATCGTCACGTATCTGCTTTCCCAAGGTGTCGACCCGAATTTAGCTGTTTGGATGTGTTGTAGTTTAACTCAAATTGAATACTTGCGCGCAACTCGTTGTAATGCAATGCAAAGTTAAAAAGAATCTCGCCGTTCGCCCAATTCGTTTTGTGCTTCAGAGTTTCTATTGCATGTTTCAATAATGATCGCTGCTGTGATTTCGTCAATCCTTCCATCTTTACCTCGATTTTGTCGTACGTCTCCTCCGAAGGTAGGGGTCGAATACCAAATTTGCCGATACGATTGTTCCGGATTTGCACGAAAATGGTACCGAATCCCAATTTGGACAGCTCCTCCTGTAATTCTACAAACACTATCTCTAATTGTCGTTCCAAATACAGCTGATCGACAGTCGTAGTGGGAAACGGGTTCTCCTTTCTAAAAGTAGGGCCCTTCATTTCCTCCTCGTAGGTGCGCTCAATCAAAAATTCTTTCATAAGTGTCTGATAACTCTTATTTCTCTGCTTAGCCAAAGTGCGGATGAGCTGGAGCAAGTCCACGTCGAGACGAATAGAAATAGTTGCGCATTTTCTTTTTGGCAAATCGTGATCCTCTTCTTCGAGAATACAAGCTTCCATCAGTTCATCGCTCAAAGTGTGGTTTGACCAGAAGTCCGCTGCTTCCGTATCGCTCATATGTTCCGGAATCTGGTCGCTTGAAGTGATAATTTTCATAATTATTGATTCCTCCTTCTATAAGCTCTGCTCTCAGTTTCGGTGGCATCCCGTGCTGTTATAACTCTTATTTTTGCCATTACTTTCTTTATATAAATCACGACCAATCGTCTTCCGTCTTCTGTTAAACCTATAATACCCATGTTGCCACTATGAGCTGAAAATTTTATACGTTGTGGGTCCATCAGAGCATCCTCCGCTTCAGATGGTTCAACATTATGACGAGCAATATGTTGCCATGTTTTCTTCGTCCCATATGAATAGTAACACTTAGCTTCTCCTGACAATATATATTATTTTATATATACATTGTAATTGGTTTTATGCGAAAAAGGTTTGGTTTCTAGAGCAACTAGCCATTCTCATTGGTAAATTTTTTGTAAACTTTCCATTACAAATAGCGCAGTGAACTGTATCAAAATTGACGGAGATACTTTGGATAGAAAGGGTCGTTGGATGAAGCTAAGCAGGATAAGGCGAGGGAGGGAAAAAACTGTATTAGAAAATTTTTTATTGCTAATACTGGCGCAGATCCTTGCCAGTTTAAGCAATCACTTTAAACGGACGGGCTGTTGTTGTGTGACACAATGAATCATACCGCCTTCTTTATAGAGCTCCCTTACATCAATTCCAATAACTTTGCGGTCAGGGTATAGTTTTTGGATAATATCGTTTGCTGTCTTGTCATTAGGATCATTGTAATTCGGGACTAATACAACTGTATTCCCAATGTAGTAATTAATATATGAACCCTTGTACCCCAAGTTTTCACCATTATCTAGCACTACATTGTTTTTACTAATTGGTAGATACACATACTGATAAGGCTTGTCGAAGGCATTTTTAGCGCTCATTAAGGTTTGGATATCCTTATTAGTGACACCCCATTCTGCTAAGTCATTCTTTTTCATTGTGATTATTGTAGATTTTTCATGAATTTTAACGAATCCATCAATATGAAAATCCGTAATATCAAGATCTGGCACACCATCTAACCAAATAAAATTAGTAGCCCCAAGATACTCGGTTATATATTCCTCAATATCAGCTTCTGCTAATTTGGGGTTTCTATTGTTATTAGTAACCGCACTACGTGTCGATAAAAATGTACCATTACCATCCAGTTCAAATGCTCCACCCTCAAGGACAACATCATTTAGATCAATGGTTTCCGTGCCAAGCTGTTTACTAAGTCTCTTCGAGATTAATGCATCATTTTTATATGGCGTTTTCTTACCCCATCCATTAAATCCCCAGTCCATGAGTTTAATATTGTTGTCTTTGTCGTATACAAAAATCGGTGCAGTATCTCTTGCCCATACGTCGTCAGTAGGAACAATGTAGAAGTCGATTTTATCCATATCTATACCTTCGTCATACAGAAGATCATAAATATAGTTCTTTTCGTATTTATCAAATGCAATAATATGAATATTTTCCCCATCGCTTAAGGCATCAGTCATTTCTATCCAAATAGGCTCAACCTTGTCCCTATAATCTTTACCGTAAGTGAAGTTATGGGGCCACTGCAACCATGTACCTTCATGTTTGCTGCTTTCGTCAGGCATTGTGTATTTGCCTACTTGCCGACCTTCTTCTGCTTTAATTTGATTACATCCCATTAAGAAAACAGCCGATAATATAACCCCTGAGCACAATACAACTAACTTATTCATTATGAAATCTCCTTATGTTCTGATTCGTTCTCTGGAAGTAGAATAAGCGTTGACATAGTGTCAAGGTCAAGCATCTATTGTCTGGCTTTTTTTGATCACAGGAAAACAGATCTGCGTCACGAACTCTTCTTCAGGGCAGTCACATTCTGGACCTTTTAAGTAGGTTTCATAAGGTGGACCATCCTTTTTATAGCCGCCGCCATCTATCCATTCTTCAAGTGCCATATGAGCGTAACCGATATAGTCATAACTCCCAATATACAAGGTAGTGGCAACCAAAGTTGGCGGAAGTTTTTTTATTTGCCATTTCCTCGATGCATCGCCGTCATTCTTATGAAGGATTGGGATCATCAATTCAATATCGCTTTGGTCAGGGGTAAACGCCTCATCAAGAAAAATGACAGACGGAACACCAAGCAACTTAATATTACTTTTTTCCGCTTGTTCATATAAGGAATCAACATACTTGTCCATGTCAGCAATGTTAATTTGCAATCTTTGACTTAGGACCTCTTTCTCGTTTCTCATTCCGAGCGATATATCAAAAGATCTTCGTTCGCCTTGAATCAAATCCACTTTGATTTCAATCATCTCTTGCATTTCTGCAATGATTTGTCTATTTCGATTCATCTCACTGGATAACTCAAGTATTTTTGAATGCATCCATTCAGTCAGCAGTTCTCTATCTGATGTCTGAAGGATAGTTCTAATCTCGGGTAGGGAGAATCGATATTCTTTCAGTCTCTTAATAAGTAACGCTGTTTCTAGTTGGCTTTTTTCATAATATCTATAGCCGTTTGTAGCCTCTACATGCGCTGGTTTCAAAAGTTCTTCTTTATCATAGTGTCGCAACATACGTGCACTCATTTTGCAAAGCTGAGAAAATCTATTGATCGTGTACATATTTCTCTCTTTCTTAGTGTGATCGTATGGTTAGATCAATCACTCTGTAGTCATTGACTCAAGCTTCTATGCTTTAAAATTACAGTCTAATACGTTTGGTGCGACTGTGCAAAATTATTAGTCATAAAAAAGCCCGAAAAGTAGCACTTTTCGAGCGTGTTTTCTTTAGGGTCATTTCGTCATATCAAGGACGATTCGGCCATTGATTTTGCCTTCTAACATAAGATCGTAGATCTCATTAATATCTTCTAGTTTACGTGTCTCAATAATGGTTTTGATTTTTCCTTCTGCAGCGAATTGTAATGCTTCTTGCAAATCTTTGCGAGTGCCGACAATCGAACCAACTACCTTTGTTCCATTTAATACGGTATCAAAAATGGGAACATCCATGGATTCAGGAGGCAGCCCAACCATGACGCAGGTACCGCCGCGGCGAATGGCACGGTAGGCTTGGTCGAATGCTTTTTTCGCAACCGCTGTACAAACGACACCGTGTACTCCGCCGATTTCTTTTTGAATCCAGTCTGCCGCATCTTCTTTTAATGCGTTTACGGTTTTGTCTGCGCCAAGTTGTTTGGCAAGCTCCATCTTTTCATCCGACGTGTCGATGGCCACTACGTTCATTCCCATCACTTTTGCATATTGTACACCAAGATGCCCTAATCCTCCGACACCGAAAATGGCTACCCACTCACCTGGCTTTACACCCGATACTTTCAACGCTTTATAGGTAGTAACGCCTGCGCAAAATAAAGGTGCCGCTTCGATAAAGCTTAGATTATCAGGAACCTTAACTACATAATCGGCAGCTGCCACACAATATTCTGCATATCCGCCATCTACGGAATATCCGGAATTTTGCTGATCCAGACAAAGAGTCTCTCTTCCAGTAAGACAATATTCACAATGACCGCAGGCTGAGTACAGCCATGGAATTCCTACACGGTCTCCTACCTTTAAGTGTGTAACTCCTTCACCTATTTCTTCAATAATCCCAACGCCTTCATGTCCGGGAATAAGAGGGAGTTTCGGTTTGACGGGCCAATCGCCATGAGCAGCATGCAAATCAGTATGACACACTCCGCAGGCCTGAATGTGGACAAGGATTTCTTTGTGTCCGGGTTTTGGTTTAGGTACGTCTTGTAGCTCTAACTTTTCTTTGAATTTCTTTACTACAGCGGCTTTCATTAGCATACTCCTTTAGTTTTTTGCTTTTCAAAAAGTAGTATGTTCATGAGGCTAACTTTAAATTCTTGAGACTTTTATCACTGATTAACACTCACATCACAAGTAATATGTTAGAATATCAGAACAGCTTTACTGCGTTACCGCTTTATCAACTTTATAATTCACGAGCTATGATGGCTAAGGATTACACTTTAGCTGGAGCAGCTTCTGGAGAGACTGCGGAAATTCCGCGGCGCCGAAGGGTTCACAATCTCAGGCAAAAGGACAGAAGAGTACTGAATATGTATTTGTCATGCTGATCGCTATCAGCAGGGCAAATATTATTTGATATTCTTACGATCTGGGAGATTGGATGACATCCAATCTCTCTTTTTTTTATTCTAATTTATTGTACTCACAAGGGGGAACTAGGTATGGCACAACCAGAATTAAAGAGAGAACTGGCTAATCGGCATGTTCAACTTATTGCTATTGGCGGCACCATTGGTACAGGATTATTTTTGGGATCAGGTAAGGCGATAGAGAAGGCAGGCCCATCCATTATGATCACGTATTTAATCGTGGGTATTGCTGTGTTTTTTGTGATGAGAGCACTGGGAGAACTCCTATTATCTAAAGCGGGCTATCAATCGTTTACGGATATTGCTGAAGACTACCTTGGATCACGGGTCGCATTCATTACCGGTTGGACCTATTGGTTTTGCTGGATTATGACGGCTATGGCTGATGTCATTGCTGTTGGCGTATATGTACAGTACTGGTTTGATATCCCGCAGTGGGTTCCTGCCATCGCCTGTCTAGTCGTGTTATTAGGACTTAATCTATTAACTGTAAAGAGCTTTGGGGAACTCGAATTTTGGTTTGCTTTAATTAAGGTAATTACGATTCTCGCCTTGATTGGTCTTGGGGTCATTTTACTGATCATTGGGTTTAAGACGGATGCAGGATCGGTGACGATACGAAACCTATGGGAGTATGGGGGCTTTTTTCCGAACGGTATATCAGGCTTCTTATTTTCTTTTCAAATGGTTGTATTTGCTTACGTGGGTGTGGAATTGGTTGGGGTGTCGGCAGCGGAAACAGCGGATCCGGAGAAAAATATCCCATCTGCGATTAATAAAATTCCTTTACGGATTCTATTTTTCTATGTCGGTGCGCTTTTCGTCCTGTTATGCATTAACCCTTGGACGGAGCTAAGTCCGGCAGAGAGTCCTTTTGTAAAAACCTTTACTTTAGTAGGAATTCCAATTGCCGCAGGGATTATTAATTTTGTTGTACTAACCTCAGCGGCTTCCGCTTGTAATAGTGGGATGTTCTCGACAAGCCGAATTCTCTATAATTTGAGTAGAAATAACCAGGCGTCACCTCATTTGGGCAAACTGAATAAAAACCATGTCCCAGGTAACTCGTTATTCATTTCTACAATTGTTATATCTGTGGGTGCTCTTTTGAGTAAACTTATTCCAGAGCAGGCTTTTGGAATCGTGACAACGATTAGCGCCATTTGTTTTATATGGGTGTGGGGCATTGTTCTTATCTGCCATATTAAGTATAAGAAAACCCGGCCAGACTTACAGGAGAAATCCAAATTCAAAGCACCGTTCACACCGGCTATTAATTATATTGTCTTAACCTTGTTCGCTGGAATACTGATCATCATGCTGTTCGCTGGAGAAACACGCCCGGCTTTATTGTGTACTCCGTTATGGTTTATTTTATTATTCATCTTGTATTCGATTAGAAGCAAAAAGGGGAAAAGTAATTAAGCTTGAGTGAGGGATTCACACAAAAAGCCATTCCTATACGGAATGGCTTTTCTTCATATACTGCAATTGCTAGTTACAACCAAGGTTATTCCTTGTTAACTAGGTTTGCTTTCTTTTCAATCGTGATCTTGCTTTTTATAGGCATAAATAAGGTTATAACAAACGCGGCGACGGATAAAATCATCATAAAGTAATAGGCGTCACTTGCCCCAAGAATGGATGCAAGGGATTTAAGGATCTCAGGAGTAGTAGAGGGATTGCTCTGCATCACTGTGGCCGCATGACTTGTAGCCTGCACAGTGTAAATCGTAATTACGACAGCAGTTCCGATGGCTCCGGCAATCTGGCGAACGGTATTGTTCACTGCTGTGCCATGCGTTCCTAATTGTTTTGGCAACGCATTTAGTCCGGCTGTATTGAGTGGCATCGTAATAAAGCTTAATCCAATTCGCAAGCCAATGGTACGAATCATTAGATACGTATACGTTGTAGATTCAGATAGATCAGTTACCGCCCACATAGATGGAATAATAAATAGCAGACCAATGATGAACAGCGGTTTGGCACCGAAACGGTCGTATAATTTACCGGTGACGGGTGACATGAACGCATTTACGAGCGCCCCCGGCAACAAGAGCAGTCCTGCATCAAATGCTGTAAAACCACGGCCATTTTGCAGGTAAATAGGCAATAGAATCATATCTGCGTACATCATCATGGTGATTAATACATTAATAAGAGATGTCAGCGTAAATACTTTATTTTTGAAGACAGACAGGTTTAGCAGCGGATCATCTGACTTGATTTGTCGAATACAAAATACGGCCGTTACAGCGATTCCAATGCCTAATGTCAGGATCACTATTACGTCGTCCCAGCCTTTACTGCCTGCACTACTGAAGCCGTATAAAATCAAACCAAATCCGACGGTCGATAAAAGAACACTTACTACATCCAGTTTCGACTTAGAGGTCTCAGATACATTCACTAAATATTTGAACGCCAACGCTATAACAAGGATGACAAGTGGGATAAGGCCGATAAATAACCAGCGCCAAGAGTGATATTCGACAACAAATCCCGCGAGCGTCGGTCCAATGGCAGGAGCAAATATCATTGCGAGTCCAAGCAGTCCCATAGCACTGCCACGTTTCTCAATAGGGAAGATCGCGAGTACAACGCTCATCATGAGCGGCATTATAATGCCTGCACCAGCAGCTTGGATCATCCGTCCGACTAAGAGTAGACTAAAGCTCGGCGCTGCTGCACAAATGATTGAGCCAAGTAATAAAAATGACATGGCACTTAGAAATAATTGACGTGTTGTAAAACGTTTCATTAAATAGGCTGTAATCGGAATCAATATCCCGTTGACCAGCATAAAACCCGTTGAAATCCATTGTACAGTTGTTGCCGTGACATCAAATACATCCATCAGCCTACTTAAGGCGACATTTAAAAGCGTCTGATTGAGTGTAGATAAGAAACAACCAAAAATTAGGATGGTTAATAGGATTCCTTTATTTATTTTCTTAATATCTTCTTGCATGGTGCAGGCCTCTCTTCATTGCTTTTTCGACATAGTGTCGATAAAATGAATCATATCAGGATTTAAACTGTATTCCTATTTGCAATTTTATTTAAACTGTCGACTAATCAACAGATTCGGTAAATTAGTTGATGAAATGCCATAAAAACGATAATAGAGGGATGAAATGACTGTACACAAAAAGGTTGACCCACGAGCTGTTCGTTCAAAAAAGATGCTGAAGAATGCTGTTTTTTCATTATTGGCTGACAATGTAGAGATTTCGCAATTAACCGTCCAAAAAATCGCTAACACTGCCGAGCTGAATCGTGCAACGTTTTATTTGCATTATGAGGATATTAACGATTTATTGCGGCAGATCGTACATGAAATCTTTGATGACCTGTCTATGAAGGTTGAACCGCTATTACATGTGAAGAGTAACAACGAACAGGAGCAGCTGGTCACATTTTTAAATTACTTTTATGAATACCGGAAAGTGTTTGCTGTATTAATTGAGCACAAAGGTTTTAAACAGCACTTGACCAGCCTGTTAAAAAATACGATCGAAAAACGAAGAAAAGCGAGAAACATAGATCCCACTAAAGAGGTAGTCTCCGTTGATATTATTGCGGCATCACTACTGGGGATTATTATGTGGTGGATTAAGGATGGAAGCCAATATAGCGCAGAATACATAGCAGGGCAAATTACCTTGATGTATAAAAGAAAGTATTTATAAGCTTATCTAAAATTTAAAGCACCGTTTATACCCTTTGTGAATTATGTTGTTCAGGCCTTGTTTGCATAGAAATCCACCACCTCATGGGGTGGTGGATTTCTATCATTATTGTGGTCAATGCTCTAGAGCGTCTTTCCCAATGTACGCATAAAAGCTTCTATATTGTTTGTTAGAAATCCACTGTTTTGAAATCCTGCCTGGGTAATCAGATCCTGGATATCTCCCACAAACCCACTCAGGCTGGAAGTGGAAGTATTTTGGAATCTGTTCTCGCTGGGGATACTGCCGATCTGTTTGTTTACATCTTCTTTATATTCCTGTATCCAATCCTTACGAGTTGCTGCATTTTTGGCGAAGTTCAGTAAGATGCTACTCCAGTCTTTTCCGTTCACAATAGCTTCCTGTAGCTTTTCCAGCGTTTTTGGCTCGAATTTTTTCATCATATAGTTTAAATCCATATAATCCTCTGGAGCTCCAACAGGTCTTTGCGGTGGTGTATCGTATTGGATTTGTTTCGTTTCAGGATCTACCGTTCTTGTTGTAGAGATCGCTCCGATCTGACGGATCGTATTCATAAATTCTGCTGCTTTATCATCCTTAATATAATTGTCAGCGATATACTTCGCTTGAGTTAGTCCCAATTCTAATAACGCTGATCTTTCCTCGTCTCCGGTTACGTCTGTAATGAAGTTGGATTGAATGATGCCGTAGACAGCTTCCTTCACTTCCGAGGGTTGATCTGCCAGCAGGCGGGTAAGTGAATCGTTGATTTGGGTAGTTCCGAAATATGTAGCCGAATGATTTACAATATCGGATGCTGCCAACTGTCTGGAAGCCGAACTGATTTCCACAGTGTCGGTCTCATGCGACAGTTCGGGTATTGTGCCATTGACTAAGGACGGTTTATCCGCGAGCTTTTTCGAACTTATGTAGGCATTTAAATCAAGCTGGGTTGAGCCTTGAATCTTCATTATTAACGCGCCCCTATCTGTTTTTTTATTCCATTTATTCTCTTATATCCATAATATCGGGATATTCTTCCATGTTTTTTATATTATTGACCAAAAAAAAGCGGCAGTCTAGGACGTTAATTCTCGTCCAAAGGCTGTCCGCTTTTTTTAAAATCATATTATTTAAAATCAACTTTAATTTGTGCTATCTCACTGTTCGTACCAATGCGTAATGGCGGTCCCCAAGTCCCAACACCAGATGTAACGATGACGTGAGGGCTGTTTGGATTCTTCTGATAGTGTCCGTAATCTACTGTGAACATAGCATTGGTGATTAGATTTGCAGGAAATACTTGTCCTTGATGTGTATGTCCACTAAGTATCAAATCGACGTCATCTCCGTATTCAATCATATTCGTTGGTTGATGATCCATTACGATAACGGGCATAGTGGTATCAATGTTACTCATCACTTCAGAATTAACTGCTCTAGCATTTCCTTGATCACCAATCGGGGATGAATCTCTCCTACCAACTACAACGAATTGATTATCAATAACGACATGCTCATCATTTAGAAGTTTAATGTTACTCTTGTCTATAAAGTTCACAATTTCATCGTAGGATCGTCCTGCATCATGGTTACCTAAACAAGCATAAACCCCATAGGTGGACTGAATAGTATTTAATAACTCTATTCCTTTGGAAGGATTAGAGAGGGCATAGTAGTTTCCATTAAATATATCTCCTGACATCAACACAATATCCGGCTGCATATCATTAATGCGATCAACAACCTCTGCAAGAAACTTCACATCATTTATGTAGCCTAAGTGTAAGTCACTGATTAGAACAATATTTAAATGCTCTAATGAGGTGCTTTTGTGTATTTGGATGGGATACGATACTTCTTTTATCTGATTGGCGTTATAAATCCCATAGGACACCAACCCTATGACTAAAATAAAAACTACTGATCTTGTATGGAAAATAACACGTTTTGGGGCGGGGGAGGGGATGATTTTGATCCATTTACTAATAAGTAAGATGACATCGGAAAGGAGTAACAGCAAGAACAAATAGAAATAGATCCCCATCCAATAGTCCCCGGATTGACCAATAAAATTAACAATACTTGAATCGGTCGTCATAGCTGAAGAGGGCAATAGTAGATTAATAATGATTGTTACCGCACACAAGCTGTAGATGACTCCGTATATAATCCCATTAATATTTGGAAATACATGTTGTAACCATTTAAAAATCTTTCTCGCGATGTAATAGTTACTTGCCGCGTACATAGCGAATATAAACAAAAATGCAAATACCATATGATGCACCGTCCTATTTTTTTAGATTTCAGAGAGCAATCGTTGATAATCAATAATTATGAACAAACTGGTCACATACTCAGTAAGAGTAACATATTTTGTGTGTATTTGAAGATTTCTACCTTATCTTAAAAATCATTTTAAAACAGGAGCCTGCAAAATAGGCCTATTTAAAGGCACACCTTTTCTGATTTTCGAGAGAGGTGTTTTTAATATTTAAAGCGTTTACTTATGTGATGATTATATGAAAATGTAAGTAATAACATTTTACGACATTATTCACCTTACTTTTACATGGGAGTTATGATATGTTTTGGTTGAATATGGATAATTCAAAAGATGAGAGGAAGAATGCGTATGGAAGCGCTGGTGTGGACATCCAATCATAAGCTGGAGCGCTATGAACGGGAAGAACCACAGATTGCAGCCCCGGATGAAGTTAAGATCCGGATTGAGATGACAGGCATTTGCGGAACAGATCTAGCGGTCATCACCGGTAAAGAGGAAGGAGTTCCAGGAATCATTCGCGGTCATGAGGCTGTAGGGACCGTAATCGGAATTGGCAGTAATGTTGATCGTGTTAAGGTGGGGGACCGTGTAGTTATCGATCCGAATCAAAGCTGCAATGAATGTTATTTTTGCTTGAAAGAGCAGCCGCACTTATGTATAGGACCGGATGGAAATGGGATGCCGATTGCTGGTTTGAATAGAAATGGGACATTCACTTTTTTTTACACTACTGCACAAACGTTTGCACACCTTCTGCCTGATCATATGAGCTGGGAAACGGGGGTATTAATTGAGCCGCTTGCCTGTGTGCTGCACAATTTCAAAGAAGCTAATGTCATAGCTGACGATAAGGTGCTCATTCTTGGATCGGGTCCAATGGGACTGTTAAGTCAAAGGGTGAGCAAATCAAAAGCTGCGCTCACGGTAGCGACGGAAATTAATCCCTATCGGTTGGCATTTGCTAGAGAAATCTCGGATTTTGCTCTAACACCATCCCAATTAAATCAAGCTACCGTAGATGAAATCTGTGCGGGACATAAGTTTGATGTGATTATCGATACGGTGGGCACTCAGCTCGAAGTGGCGGAGAAATGGATTGAGCGTGGAGGGCGCATCATTCCTTTTGGAATTAATGCGAAGTATCGGTACACCTTTTCCCCTACCAAATTCGTACAGCAGGCAATCAAAATTATCGCAGCGGGCGAATACCGCTACATGTTCGAGGAAGCTTTGCAATTTGCCGCTGAGAGGCCTGAACTAGAGAAACTGGTGACGAGAAAAGTTAAGCTCAATCAGCACGAAGCAGCAATAAACGAGTTGATCGGCTATGAATTGAACTCTTTGAAGGTGGTTGGGAGTGACACCGTAAAGACGGTTTTTGTTCCCTAAACGTAGAACTGCAATCAACGAGAGGTGGATCTGTTAATGAGCAAAGAAAGCAAATTTAGACTTGTTCAGGATTACTTGTCTATACACAAAGATAAAGACGTCGCGCCAATTTGGATACCTGCTGTGTGGAATGAGTGCAAATATGAGTGTGTTCTTTTCGAAAAAGACGAGGAAATTTGTGTGCATCCGTATGATTTTTTAACAGAGCATTTGAAGTATATAGACAAGCTTTCGTGGAGATATTCGCTTAAGGAACGCACGAATTTAGACGACAGCGCAATCTATTCTTCGTTAATTCGTTATTCGACGGCTTGGGATTACAACCATGATGGGACAATCCAATCTGGTACTTTTTTAAGATTCCTTATTCTTCTGCCGCTGTTAAAGAAAATGGGCATCAATATTCTGTATATGCTTCCAGTGAACCAGTACAGCAGGTTGAATCTGAAGGGAGATATCGGGTCACCTTACGCTGTGCAATCGTTATTCCACTTGGATCAGAACCTACACGATAGCCTGCTGGATGGTATGGAGCAGTTTACGATCCACGATGAGCTCAGCGCTTTGGTAGAAGCTTGTCATTTACTTGATATTAAGACTGTTGTTGATTTCATTCCCCGTGTAACGGCGAAAAACAGTGTGTTCATTACCGAACATCCTGAATGGGTGTATTGGATCAAAATGCAGGAATTAGAAGGCTTTGCACCGCCATCGATTCCTGAGCTTGGATTCTTTGAGGAGTGTACCCCTGACAAATTGGAAACGGTCTACCACAGCCAGGAAACCGCAGCATTTCTGCGGAAGTTCTCGCCGCCGCCCAATGAACTTCATCCACTCCTTTGGCAGCAGTTAAAAGAAAGAGCTGCTAAAAATGGAGATGAGCTATTAACTCTGGTGGAGCAAGAGATGGGGATAACGACCGCTCCCGCGCATTCGGATTGGATTAACGATGTGCAGCCGATTTGGACAGACATTACGTTCTTGCGCCTTTACAAGGACGTCTCTCCGCAAGTGAGACATCTTATAAGTTCGGATCAGGCACCATATGTTCTTTTTGATACGATTAAATGTAATGACTATCCAGGTGAGGAGCCGAATCTGAAGCTGTGGGATGTGTTGGAGGAGGCCGTACGGTTTAATCTCGAAAAGTATGGGATTGATGGTTTCCGTATCGACATCGGACATGTACTTCCTATTCCGCTGTTGACTCGAATTTTTGACACGATTAAAGCGTTGAATCCGAATGCGATCTTGATCAGCGAAGATTTGTTCAATCGTAATCACAAGAAGGCGGCGAGCACCGGCTACAACATTATGCTTGGCAGCGGATGGAATGTCATGACGCATATGAATAAGGACAATCTCGTTTCATTCTTAGAGGAGCTGCCTGAATTAAATATTCATGTGTTCGCCTGTGCAGAAACGGCAGATACGCCTCGGATCACGAGCCGTGGCGGTGTTGAGGTAGCTCGGATGATCGCGGTATTTAATCAATTTCTTCCGAATGCAATTCCATACGTGACGACTGGTTATGAAATGAATGAGGAGCAGCCCCTCAACTGTGGTCTTGGTGACAACACGAACGGAGAGGAGATTTCCCGCGCTTTTTTTAACGTCATGAAAATTAATTGGACTAATCCTGCACCGATGCTGCCACTGCTGACAGAGCTAAGTGAACTTAAGAAAGATTGGCCCCAGCTAGTAAAGCCAGAAAACTTTTTCGTGGCGCAGTCCCCGGAAGGTACAGTTCTGTACGGGTATATGCATGGCGAACAGACGCTGCTCTGCTGCTTTAACTTGAGTGCTGATGCTTCCTGCCAAGTTGATTTGAAGGCTGCGGTACCTGGGCGGTGCCCAATGACCGTAACGCTGGATAGTTCCTTAACGGGCAGTATCGTAGGTCAGACGATAGACAGTATACTGCTAGCACCAAATCAGGCTTTAGTGCTCGTGAACAACCATAGACAAGTTAGTTAAGGGGGAGAGGCAGCGATGGAAAAGATAAACAAAGAAATCATGTTATGGCATGAGTTTGACGGTCCGGGAGATACCTCGATTGAGGTGTTGGAGGGAATTTGCAAGCTGTATACAGAGCGCTTCGGCGTACGAATTACGCCACAAGTGATGAACATTACGGAGTTGACTGCGCGCCTGAACCAAATTAAGGACACTCATCAAGGTCCGCATCTGGCGATGGTTCCTGCGGATATGTCCTCCTATGTTGAGAATGGCCTTTACTCTGAAGTGCCAGGCTGGCAATTCGCAGATGCACTGACTGAAGGGGCACTTTCAACGATGCAACTGGATGGTGTTCAGTATGGTATCCCGGTATTACGGGGCAATCATCTGGTTCTGTATTACAATCCGGAGATATACGCCAGTGCGCCGACGACATGGGACATGTTCGAAGAGGCAGCAGAGAGGTTGTCCGCTCAAGGCATCATACCGATTGGAGCAGATTTACAGCAGGGTTATTGGTTTATTCCGTTTCTTACAGCTTTCGGTGGTTGGCCTGTTCAGGATGGAAAGCCGAATATCGTTACCCCTGAAATGAGGCAGGCGCTTCAGTTCATCCGCGACAAAATGGATCAAGGTGTGATCGTTAGTCTCGATGGCTCTACAGGACTGCTAGAGCAATTCATTGAGGGTAAGATCGGCGCTATTATTTGTGGCGAGTGGATTTATAACCATTTGGATAAGCAGATGAACAACAGGCTTGCGGTTTGCCAGCTTCCGGTCATCGAAGGGCGACAATCACTATCTATGTCTTCTTCCATCGGCCTTATCTACCCCAATCATTCGTTAACGTCTGAGGAGCGGGAAAATATTTTATCCTTCACGCATTTTATGTTGAGTGACGAGTGCCAAACCATGTGGACGCTAGGCGTGCAGCGGATCCCGGCTCAGGAAGAGGTGCTGAACCGTCTAGGTGCCTCTGCTATGCCTAACAAAAAGATGATTTTATCGCTGTTGGATCACGCACGGCCGATGCCGACGTACCCCTTCATGATTCAAGTATGGGAGGCGCTAAATACGGGTCTAACCGAGCTGCCCTTAAGCAATCCTGAACAAGCATTGAAAAAAATAGAACAGGCCATCCAAGCATCCTGGGGCGTATATAAAAGCTAAAAAGAGACGGGGAGAAGAAACATGAAAACAACGATATTCAGCCAAATTTCGATTGACGGTAAGCTCACTATGGGAGCTGGTAATTCGAGTAAGGAGCTTTTTTCTTTGTTTTCCAGTAAGGATATGGAATTCATTCATCTATTCCGGGGGAATGTGCAGGGCATTATGGTCGGCAAAAATACTATTCTGACGGACAATCCCTTTCTTACTAATCGGTATGAGGAGAACAAAAATCCAATCCGGATCATTCCGACGACCACCTTGGATATTCCGCTGGATAGCAATGTGCTCTCGGATGAGGGGAGGACGATTATTGTCACAACCGAGAAAGGGAGGGATGAATATAAAATCAAGCAAATCCGGGAAAGAGGGAAGGAGTGCCTCATCTGCGGTGAGGATAAAGTCGATTTCGTGGAGCTTGAACGTCAGTTGGAAGACAACTTTGGCATTACCAGTTTGATGGTCGAGGGCGGCGGCTTTTTGAACTGGCATATCTTCAATCAAGACATCGTCGATGAAATTATTCTGATGCAGCTCCCGATCATCATAGGCGGTTCCACGAACATTACTTTAGTGGATGGAGACGGGTATCAGCAATTATGCTTTGCGAAAAAGTTCAAGGTTGTAGAAATTCAGCCAAAAGATAATTATACGCTCATGCGCTACAAAAAAGTGATATAACCTCACACAAAGTCATAGACTGCGAATGGCTATGGACGCTGTAAAATCGAGAATATGGGGGTTGTGAACGATTCATGTCAGAGAAAGAGAACTTCTACAAAAGTGTGTATAAAATCGCTGTGCCCGTTACGCTTCAAAGCTTACTGATGGCATTGCTCAATTTGACGGATCAATTGATGGTCGGGCAGCTTGGAGATGTGGCGATTGCCTCGGTGGGGATGTCCACCAAAATATATGGGATCATCGCGGTTGTCTTGGCTGGTTTATCGACGGGTGTATCCATTTATGCAGCCCAGTTTTGGGGGAACAAAGATTCCAAAAGTGTCTCCCAGGTGCTTGGCCTTGGACTGATCGTCGGCTTCGCGTTCTCGTTCTTATTCTCTGCAGCGGTCTTCATCGATTCGCCGCTTTTTCTGAGCATGTTCACGACAGATGCGAATGTAATAGATAATGGGTATATTTTCCTTCAGATCATGTCGATCGGCTTTGTACCTGTCATGCTCACGATGATGTATTCCGCGATTTTGCGTAGTACGGGGCATGCCAAATGGCCGATGTATGTAAGCTTAATTGCTGTTGTTTTGAATATTATACTGAATTACGTACTTATTTTCGGGAACTTCGGTGCTCCAGCGCTTGGTCTGAAGGGCGCGGCTATGGCTACCCTTATTTCCAGGGTGGTAGAATGTTTGTTGATTATTGGTGCCGTGTACCAATATCGTTTACCGGGCGCTGTTGGGCTAAAGAACTTGTTCATCATTCCTAAACCGCTCATCCGCAAGTTTTTTGGAACGACGTATCCGCTGCTGCTGACTGAACTGATCTGGGTATTGGGTGAAACGGCATATGCGATTATCTATAGCCGCATGGGGACGATGGAGATGACGGCGATGACCATTACCTTCCCATTGCAAGGGCTTTGCATCGGCTTATTGTCCGGTCTGGCTAGTGCGGCTGGGGTATTGGTTGGCAACCGTTTGGGCGCGAACGAAACGGACATCGCACTCGATCATGCGAAAAAATTCATTCGTCTTGGCATTATCATCTCTCTAATTGTCGGGGTTATCATTGCGGCAGGCTCGAAGCTGTATGTCTCCGCATTCAATATCTCCGAGGATGCTAAACAGATGAGCGTATATATCGTTATCGTATTCGCTGGATTTCTTTGGGCCAAAGTTTCCAATATGATCATAGCAGGCGGTATTCTAAACAGTGGGGGAGACAGCAAGTTCGTGTTTAGCATGGAATCGACCGCGACATGGCTGATAGGTGTCCCCTCCGGGTTGTTGCTATCATACGTCTGGAAGCAGCCTGTCTACCTTGTATATCTCGTCATATCACTTGAGGAGGTTGTCCGTTTTGGGTTCGGTTACGCCCGGATTTACTCCCGGAAGTGGATGAGGAATTTAGTTAACGATTTGGCTGAAAAAGCGATGTAAGGTCAAAGCACATAAAAGTAAACACACATCCGGGCTGTGGATCGCTCAAGGCTTCCGTGTATTCCCGCCTAAGGGAAAGTCACGGGAGTCTTTTTGTAACTAATGATATGATTGTCGTATGGGGTGGCTTTGAACGGGCGATAATTAATTAAACGAGTCTAGTCAGAAAGGAACTGCTATGCAAGAGACTTCTAGAAACCATAGATTTAATTATTTTTTTGAAATGATTCTCTACCTCATTTGCGGAGTATCAATTGTTTATTTTGGCCTGAATGGAAATTATGATAAAACATTTCAAGCGGCCCTTATCATTCTGGTCCTGTTACTCTTTAAGGGCTTAATCACAAGGACCAACAGCGAACTGCCTCCCGTACTTCAATTTTCGGTGCTGGTCTTTATCACAATCACGATGATGCTCGCCAATTTATTCAATTTGTATGGTGTCATCCCTTACTTAGATAAGATTGAACATCTGCTGTCTGGAATTATTTTATTCTTCGTAGGACGATTCATCTTGTTCAAGTTGGCTAAGCGTAAAGAGCTGGGCGGTCTGCCTTCTAACATCATCACTTGGTTCGCGTTCCTGTTTGCTGTTGCAATGGCTGGAATGTGGGAGATTTATGAGTTTACGGTGGATCATCTCTTTGAGCTTCATTCGCAAAATGGTAGTTTGACCGATACGATGATGGATATGATTTGCGGAACATTGGGCGCTCTCGTCGCTTCCTTCTATTTATTCGTAAAAGCACGCAGAAAAACGTAGCTTTGATCAACGTTAATTTTCACGTTCACTAGGAGACTTCTTAGGAATTCTAATCTGAAAAATGGTTTCCGTCACGGCTTCGTCCAGCAATTGCACGCTGCCATGGTGCAATTCCGCGATTTCCTTGACGATCGAGAGCCCGAGGCCGAGCCCTTCGCCTTTTCTTCCACCGTCGGCGCGGTAGAAACGCTCGAAGATATGCTCGCGATCCTTCAGGGCGATACCTTTACCCCGGTTTTTGACCGTGAGAGCCACTTCCTCTTGTTCCTCCGTTAGTCCAATTCCCAGATAATGTCCCTCTTCACCGTAACGAACGGCATTGTCCAGCAAGTTGCGCAAAGCACGTTCGATTAGCGGTGCGTCGATCATGACCTCGACATCTGTATCTTGGATGTCTGCCTCCACCACGATGTTCTTATCGTCCAGGAATAAGAGGTACTCGGCTGCGATCCTTCGCATTAATTCCGACAGATTATGCGGAGCGAGCTGAAGCCGAAGTAGATGCTCTTCTTGACGGGTAATGTCAAGTAATTGATCAAGCAGCTTATCCATGTAGCGAGAGCGCTGCAGGATGATTTTGGCCCCGGACTGAAGCTCGTTCTCATTCTTGTACGCACCGGTTCGGATCATCTCGGCATAACCCAAAATCATAGTTAATGGCGTTCGCAAATCGTGAGACAGGTCCGATAAGAGCAGTCTTCGCCGATGTTCTAACTGTTCGATGTGGGCAGACTGGCTCTGGATACGCTTTGCCATTGAATTGTAGTGCTGAGTCAGCTGAGCAATCTCGTCCCTCGACTTATCCTCCAGCACGATGATATCGCGTCGGATTCCAACTTGGTTCAGCGCGTTGTTCAGTTTTGTAATGCGACGATCGGTGGAAGAGAAAAACCATAAGGAAAGGAGATAGGGTAGCAACAACGCCAGTAACAGAGGTAAAATAAATGTTAATAAAGCCTTATACGTTCGGAGAAAAAAATATATTTGTCCAGATGTCATGTCTTCGCTGGATAAACTCAATAACATGTAATAGGATCGATGATCATGGGCAACGGAATAAGTGAGAGTGATCGGAGTATTTTCACCCCAAAGATTATTTGGCATATGGTCAACACGGTCGGCTAATTTGCGGAAGTCGTAGGAATTATTCTCGCCGGCGGAATCATACAGCGTCGACCCGTCCTCAGCCAGCCACTCTAGGCGGATCTTGGAATGCGGGCGTAGTACTTCTTCCAGAAGGGGTTGAACCTCTGGTCCCGAGTAGGCGTCTTGCCGTTCTATAGCCGCAAGTGCTTCATGTGAGATGGCGTTTAACGTCTTCAGATCATATCCTGGGGTCCAAGTCTTCCCGGTCATTAGGGTAATCGTAATAAACAAGACGATGCTTCCTGCGGCACTGGATAGCATCATCAGCCATAGCTTAGTTCGTCTCTTCATCGTCCGTCACCTGAGAGGCGGTAGCCGATGCCGCGAATAGTATGAAGATTAGATTGGGACCCGGGTGCGCTTTCAAGTATTTTTCGGATGCGGCTGATGAAGACGCTGAGGTTGTTGGCGTCATAGTTTTCATGCTGCCAAACTTGCTTGTATATTTCTCCTTTTGTTAGTACACGGTCAGGATTGAGCATGAACACTTGCAGTAGATGGCATTCGACTGGAGTCAGTCCATGTTGTTGCCCATCATTATGTAGTACATAATTGTCGATATCCAGAATAAGCTTATTCAATTGAATCACATGGGGCCGGCTAAATGTCTCGGGATGGCGCCTGCGGAAATGGGCCTGTATCCGCGCCAGCAGTTCCATTGGACTGAAAGGCTTGGTCATATAATCGTCGGCTCCCAGTCCAAGCGCATCAATTCTGTCCTCCACCTCTCTTCTCGCACTAAGCGCAATAACCAGCGTTTCCGGACGATGTTCCCGCAAGTAGCGTAGAACTTCGAAACCGTTACCGTCGTCCATCATGATGTCCAGAACGATCAGTGAGAAAGGCTGCGTTTGTAGCTGTAGGATTGCCTGCCGCCCAGACTCCGCTTCGGAGATGTCCCATCCCGCACGTTCCAGATGTAAGCGAATAAGCTCACGAATGTCGGGTTCATCATCGACGATCAGAATCTTGTCCATGTTTTCATCACTCTCCATTCTTCGCTAAATATGTTTTCATTATTATAGTAAGATTCGATAAAATTAGATTAGAATATTATTTGGAGATTTTGATAAGTAGAAGTCGGTTCTTAGATAAACATATAATGGGTACATTGAAAAGGACAAAAGAGGGAGCTACATACATCGTAACTAAGGTCATAACTGAGGAGTGGTAGGCATGGCACGTGTCTTATTTATTAATGCTGGATCAGAGGGACATATCAATCCAACGATTGGTGTTGTACAGGAGCTTATTTCTCGTGGAGAAGAGGTAATGTACTTCACTATAGAAGCTTTTCGGGAGCGTATGGAGGAGACAGGTGCTATAGTACGGACATTGGACGCTCAACAATTTGTAAAGGCCTTTATTTCAGGTGGAAGGGATTATCTGCTTGAAAGAGTCAATGGGCTTTTACTTACGGCGGATATCGTTATACCAAGCGTTCTTGAACAGATCAAAGGGGAGCATTTCGATTACATCATCCATGATTCGATGTTTGGTTGTGGACGTTTACTGGCTCAAATTCTTAATCTTCCTGCAATCAACTCTTGTACTTCTTTTGCACAGACTAAGGAATCATTTGATCAAATCATGGAACGATTCTACACAGAAGCCCCTGCAGAAATAGTAAAAGCTGTAGACGATAGATTTCAAAGTCTGACCTTAAAAATAAAGGAACAATACGGTGTACAGATTCACTCTCCTTATGAAGTGTTCTGTAATCCTGCACCACTTACCATCGTGTATACGACAAGGGAGTTTCAACCTTATGGAGAAGCCTTCGACCCATCATATAAATTCGTTGGTCCTTCCATCTCTGCACGATTAACGTCAGATCATTTTGAATTTTCTGCAATCAAGGGGAAGGACCTAATTTACATTTCAATGGGTACGGTCTTCAACCAAGCAAGTGATTTCTATAAGCTTTGTTTTGAGGCATTCGGGAATACGGATCATACGATTGTTATGTCCATTGGGAACAAAGTGCAAATCTATGATTTGGGAGAAATTCCTCACAACTTCATAGTTAAAAACTATGTTCCACAGACGGATATATTACAGTACACAAAAATATTCATTACGCATGGTGGAATGAATAGTGCGCATGAAGGTCTCTACTATGGGGTTCCGCTAATTGTAATCCCACAAAGTGCGGATCAGCCGATCATTGCGGAGCAAGTCGTCAATCTTGGAGCGGGCATTAAATTACAAATGCAAGGATTAACTGCAACTGAACTGCGTGAAGCTGTAGAGCGTGTGCTCACCCTTCCGTCATTCCCAAAAGCTGTTGCAACGACTAAAGATTCTTTTCGAACATCGGGTGGAGCTCATCAAGCTGTTGATGAGATTTTCGAATGGAAGTGTCAATATCTTGGTTAGTGTGCATGGCCATCCGTTGAAGGATGGCCATATTTGTTTAACTTTCGAGACAAGCCTATCGCGTACTCTCCACATAATTAAAAATAGCGTCTCTCAACTCAAACTCATACGTCAAACCATTCACAAGTCCTACCATATGATTGCTGTCATACAGATCAAGCATGAAGCCAGCCATTTCCTTCGCGGTATGGAATTTCCGCACAGCGCCGTGATATTCGAAGTTCGTGACATCAAAAGCACGCTTCGCGAATTCTGTTTCTGTTGCGGCAGGTGCCAACACTTTAGCCTGCATAGGTGCACCTTGACTCTTTAATTCATGAGAGAGTCCTTCGGTAAATGCACTTACATAAAACTTGGTCGCGCAGTAGGTTATAGCATTGCCCACAAGGGTGTAGCCGCCACCAGATGAAACGTTGATTAATTGCGTTCCTTCAACAGTAGAATAGTCACGAACGAAAAGAGAGGAGAGTATGGTTAACGCTTCTATGTTCAGATGTAGCATTGTAGTTATTTTATTTAAGTCTTGCTCGGCTACTGAAGCGAAGTTCCCAAATCCGGCATTGTTGATCCAGGTTTCGATGGCATATCCTTGCAGGCTCTCATACAACGTATAAGCATTCTCGATAACGGATAAGTCAGCCGTTTGAATGACGACCTCTATATTCGGTTGAATCCGGGCAATTTCAGACTGTAATTCCTCCAGCTGTTCCTTTCTGCGGGCCACAAGGATTAAGTTTTTTCCACGAGAAGCAAAAGCTAGGGCTGTTTCATAACCTATCCCTGAACTAGCGCCGGTAATTACAGTGTATTTCATGTGAATGCCTCCTATTTTTTCTACGAGAATGTAATTCGATCTTAAAGCGATTTGATTATATAGGTTAGAGTTTACTCTAAGGCAAATGTTTTTTATAATCAGGGTGACTTTCAAAATAAAATAGAGTAGAGGATATGCATGTACACGATTAGCGAGGTATCCAAGTTATTGGGGATAACCACATATACACTGAGATATTATGAAAAAGAAGAGATCGTTGCTCCGATACGAAATGCCAATGGGGAAAGGGTATATGATGATACTCATCTTGCTTGGCTGCGATTTGTGCTGAGGTTAAAGCAAACCCAAATGCCCATCTCACAAATCAGGCAATATGCCCAGTTATATTTAGAAGGAGAACATACAAGCCAAGCCCGCTTGAATCTTCTGGAAGATCATAGAAGCTCAGTTCAGGATCAAATCAGACATTTAACAGAGACAGAGAAGATGCTGAACGACAAAATTGCTAATTACAAGGTCTTCATTCGAAAAGGGAATACACTGGATTTGTCTATGGATGACTAGTAGTACAATTACGTTTTATCCATGCAAAAGGGGAGTACCTCAGGCCTTACGGCCAACAGGTACTCCCCTTTTCCTCCTAAATATGGATCTGTTGCTGCGATAACGATTATTATTTCAAAGGAATTTTGATCTCCAGTTGTTTGTTGTAATTCTTAACTACATTGCCTTTGGCATCTACTTTATAAGCCCCGGTAGTGCCTTTTTCAAATACCGCTTGATAAGGTCTGATAATGAGATATTCTGCGGCCGGGCGAAGCGCCTCGAACAATAAATCTTCAGAAACAGTATTCTGGGTTGTTGCAACAGATTCCCGTGCAATATATTCTAATTCGTTTCCCAGATTATCATAAATATCATATCCTAAAGCCTGTGCTTGGGTAGCAACACCTTTCACTGCTAAAGCAATGCGCACAGAAGTCTCTCCCACAGCAACATGATTGGTTTTGATTTCAAATTGGTTGTCTTTCTTTAAAGCGGGTAGCTGAATGTTACGCGCTACTCCTGCTTGCTTGAGAGAAAACTTTAGTACATACGGATCTTCGATTCCGTTAAGCTTCACATGGATGCTCAATTCAGAGGAAGCTAGGCTTGCCTTTTGCTGTTCAGTTAGCCATCCGGTCTGCAATACAACAACCGCCTTGTTGGCGTCAGCATCACTGATCCAGCGTGGTGATTGTAAATCAATCCCTCCTGGTCCAGAGATCTTGGCGTCTATCCCCACAATGGTTCCTTCTGCCAGATAAGTTTCACCTTTCTCATTCAAGGTTACTCCTGCGAGCATTCCTGAGCACAGGGATCCCTCACGGTTCAGATCGATCTTAATATAATTACCGTCAAACTGTGCACTGCCCTTTAAAGTAAGCTGATCGTGTGAATCGGCGACTTTTGTTGTATTCAGGGAAGCTTCAGCGGCGGTTTGAACACTGGCTGCTTGGGTTAGCGCCGGCATTCCCAACGCTCCAAGGCATACAGCAGCACTTAAAATTACAGACAGTTTCGTAGTCATTTTCTTCATGAAATCCATCTCCTTAGTTTTTATTTAACTAGCACGTTTATTTCCAGACCGTCGATATAATGCTTCATAGGATTTCCAGCATGGTCTATTTTGAATGCGCCACTCTTACTTTTTGGGTCCTCGAACTCATAAAGATAGCCACGGATTGTGAGCATATTGGGATGTTTCTCGAACGGCTCTACAAGCAGATTCAGATCCCGCGATCTATTGGAAGACAGGAGTGCTTTTTGTGATATATTTTGCAGAACCATCCCCTGTTCGTCCATCACTTCAAAGCCAAATGTATTAAAATCTGCGTAATCGCCGCCAGTCTCTTGTTCAAGCTTAAGCAACAGACGTGTGGTTAATGGGCTATATTCCAGCTTTTGCAGCGTCAGACTCCATTCCTTTGCTTGTGCACGTATATCAGGTACGGCAATACTATTTTCTGTGACCTTCCGTGCAGGAATCTCTAGAATATATGGTGTATCTATACCGTTTAAGAGAAGGGTTACAGTCAGTACAAATTGATCAGGAAAAGGCTTGGTGATCCCCAAATTCGAAGCATCCACCAGTTCAAAAATAGCTGTATTCTGCTCCTTGCCTTCCATCCAGGATAGAAAAGGAACAGCTTCCCAACGACCATCTGAGAATTGCTCCATTGAAACCCCATCGATCAATACTTCTGCTGACATTATCGAACCTTTCCCTAGAAAAGGTTTGCCATCTGCTCCAATCGTCACCCCGGCAAGCTTACCGTCCAGCCCTTCTCCCTCACGTTTCACTGAGAATGCCAATCGGTTGCCATCAAATACTGCTTCTTCGGCAGACAAGGTGATTCCATCATGCGTATCACTGCTATTCGGTCGGGTGATCAGACCCAGACGCTGAGCGGCCTGCAATCCTATATCATCTGCCCTTTCAAAAATCCCACCAATCAATGGAAGCTGCTTGAGCGCATTGGCCAATGTTGGCGGATAGACGGCCGTTAGCATAACACTTAGCACTATCGCTGCAGATACAGCAGCTGCGATTTTTGGATATATCCGTTTTTTCTTTTCCTTTTTCACAGGATCCTGGACAATTGTGGCGAGCGATGCATAAATGGAATCCTGCCGCGACCGCAGTAAAGGAGGAAGCTCCTGTGTATTAGCCTTTCCTAGCTCCCTGATCTGCTTCTCTAAATGGTTATTATTCATTAGCAAGACCCTCCTCCCGCACAGGATGTATCTGTTTGGACAACAATCTCCGTGCGCGATGAAGTCGTGCTCTGACCGCTCCCTCGGAGATGTCGAGCACATCTGCAATCTGCTTAATGGATAAATCGTCATAATAAAAAAGCACGATAGCAAGCCGCAGGGATTCGTCCAACTGATTAATGAAGCTTTGCAGGTCTACGTTGCCTGAATCTTCAAAATGCACATAGGAATCGACCGGTTCTTCGGGAATCTCCGCCACAGCGATAGTTCGCTCTCGCATACGAAGTAACTGATTGCATTCATTAATCAGGATGCGTATAACCCACGTTTTAAAAAACTTAGGCTGTTTAAGGTTGGTGAGCCCTTTATACACCTTCAGTGTCGTTTCCTGAAGAGCATCCGCGCAATCTTCATCTTTTAGCAGAATGGTTTTGGCTAATCTGTACAACTGGGATTCCAGTTGCCTGAAAAGACGGGTAAACGCCTCATGGTCGCCTTTCTGCGCTTTTTTGATATCCAGTTCGTTTTCCAGCAAATGATTGTTCCTCCTTGAGGGCCCTCTGTATGATTAGATGGAGAAGGCATACAAAAAGTTATATTTGGATAAAAAAATCTAAAATCTATTTAATATCATCTATTCCAGAATAATGGAAAATGAAGATTAAAGCCTATAAAGCTTGCTTAAGCATACAAAATGTTATCTTTTCATCCGTTACTAAATATTTTAACTATTGGTATATTGATTTGTAAGTGCTTACATAAATCAGAACGCGCACATATGCATCTAAAAATTTAGAATGGAAGGTGATCAGAACGTGAGAGTTAATCAAAAGGGTATCTCTGCATTTTTAGCAGTGTTGTTGCTGCTAAGTTCATTCTCATTCAACATGAGGAGTGCTTTGGCTGCAGATTCGAACAGTTCTTTAATAGTAAATGGCGGTTTCGAGGACAATTTCTGGGAAGATGGATCATGGAGTGTCGATGCGGCAGATTGGGATCAGGTAGAAATTAAGCATTTTGCATATGCCGATGATACTTGGCTAAATCCAGCTGAAGGTGCTCATGCTTTTAAATATTGGATTAACAAAGTTGCTACTGGAAACCAGACCATCTCGCTTAAGCAGACTATAACGAACCTCCCTGCGGGAAGTTATGAGCTCTCAGTCAAGTCGATGGGCGGTGCTGAGAATGAAACGGGGAATGTTGAATTGTTTGCGGGTGACGAGAAGGCATCCGCTGTTGCTACCACTGGCTATAATGCTTGGGGAACACTCAACCTGAAATTTATCCTGAAGCAGGCTACTCCGAGTCTTGAGGTCGGTGCGAATATAAGCGGCGCTCCAAGCGCATATGGATTTTTGGACAGCTTTGAGTTGAAACAAGTGAGTACGGATACGACCCTGCCGGTGCCGGCAGATATTTTTGTGAAGAAGGTGGAAGGACTTCAGCCTGATTTTATTAAGGGCGTGGACATCTCCAGTATTATTTCTTTAGAGAATAGCGGAGTCAAATTTTATAATGAAGGCGGAGCTGAGCAGGATATATTTCAAACCGTACATGAAGCCGGGGTTAATTACGTTCGGGTACGGATATGGAATAATCCTTTTGATACAGCTGGAAAAGGTTATGGTGGGGGCAATAATGATCTGGCAACCGCGATTGAAATTGGTAAAAGGGCGACCGCAAACGGCATGAAGCTGCTAGTGGACTTCCATTATTCCGACTTTTGGGCCGATCCGGCCAAGCAGCATACGCCGAAGGCATGGGCCAATTTGAGTTTTGAAGATAAGAAGACTGCACTTTACGAATATACCAAAGTAAGTCTGCAAGCCCTGCTTAATGCAGGAATTGATATTGGTATGGTTCAGGTAGGCAATGAAACGAATGGACAATTCGTTGGTGAATCTAATTGGACGAAGATGAGCCAATTGTTCAATGAGGGAAGTAAAGCCATTCGGGAGATCAATCCGAATATTCTGGTTGCTCTGCATTTTACAAATCCGGAGTCGGCAGGCAGATATGCCACTATAGCGAAGAATTTGCAAGATAACAATGTAGACTATGATGTGTTTGCAAGTTCTTATTATCCATTCTGGCACGGTACATTAAGCAATTTGACAGCTGTGTTGAAGCAAGTGGCTGATACTTATGGAAAAAAAGTAATGGTAGCAGAAACCTCTTACGCGTATACCGCTGAGGATGGGGATGGACACGGAAATACAGCACCGCAAAGCTCAGGTCAAACCTTAAACTATCCTATAAGCGTTCAAGGTCAGGCCACTTCGGTTAGAGATGTAATTGCAGCGGTTGCGAATGTGGGTAAAGCGGGAATTGGCGTGTTTTATTGGGAGCCTGCATGGCTTCCGGTAGGTTCGAAAGACAATCTGGAGCAGAATAAGTTGATTTGGGAACAGTACGGTTCCGGTTGGGCATCCAGCTACGCGAAGGAATATGACCCTGATGATGCAGGGGAATGGTATGGCGGAAGTGCCGTTGATAACCAGGCTTTGTTTGATTTTAACGGACATCCGCTTGCCTCGCTGAATGTGTTCAAATATGTGAATACAGGCGCAGTGGCCCCTATTGCTGTAGATGAAATTAAGGATGTTTCGATAACGGCGATTGCTGGGGAGCCCATTCATCTGCCAACAGAGGTAAGTGTTACTTACAATGATGGAAGTTCCGGCAAGATGTCAGTCGTTTGGGATCAAGTTGCGCTTGAGCAAGCCATTAGTAAGGGCGCGGGCAGCTATGTGATCGGTGGAACGGTGGAAGGCGGTCAGGTGGTAAAGGCTTTTCTAGTTATTAAAAAAGAGAACTTTATCGTCAACGCAGGCTTTGAAAATAGTGATAGAAGCATGTGGAAAATCACCTATGCTGACGTTAATGCTCCACATACAGACTACCAAAATAAAGTTACTGATGCCAAAACAGGCAACTATTCACTACATTTCTACTCTGCGAAAGCAGTGGATTTTAGAGTAGAGCAGACTATTTCTGGTCTGAAGCCGGGATATTATAATCTTTCGATGTTTATTCAAGGGGGAGATGCTGCCAACCCCAATATGAATCTATTTGCTGTAACGGATGGTAAGGAAGTGAAAGTAAACACCGGTGTGAAAGGATGGGCACAGTGGAATAATCCTGAGATCCAGGATATTCTCGTTACCGATGGAACCCTTACAATCGGAGCTAATATCAAAGCAGATGGCGGCGCATGGGGATCGATTGATGATTTCTATCTAAGCTTTGTCAAAGGTATTGAGGAATCTGCTATTGTTGATACGAATGCAGAAGTACAAAATATCACATCTATGACAGCTACAGTTGGAGGAAACATCACTTCGGACGGTGGTGCTACGGTTACAGAGCGCGGAATGGTATATTCTACTAGTGCCAATCCGACAATTGAGGATGGTAAGGCTATAGCTGAATCAGGTGGAACAGGAGCCTTTTTAGTAAGTCTTACAGGACTTCAGTCTGGATCTACCTATCATGTACGTGCCTATGCTGTGAATGGAGTCGGAGTAAGCTACGGACAAGAGATTACGTTTACAACATTAAGTTCCAGTGCAAGCTTGAACAGCTTGAATTTGAGTGGGATAATATTGGATCAAACAGTGAGCGGAAGTGTATACGATTATACAGCGAATGTACCGTATTCCTTATCTAACTTCACAGTAACGGCAACGGCCAGTGATGCGGTTTATGGCACCTTGACAGCGAATATGTATAATAGTGCCAATACGCTTGTGGCGGGTCCGATAAGTTTGGCAAGTGGGGCTACCAGCATAGAGCTTCCTCTTGAAGTCGGTAGTAATAAATTGGAGTTATTCGTAATTGCCCAAGATGGTACAGGTACGAGATATACAGCAATGATAACGAGAGCTGTGCAAGATAACGGTTCTGATGGCAATGGAAACGGTGGTAATGATGGTGGTAGTACCTCTAATCTATTACTTCCGGTTATCTCCTCCAATGGGAAACTGACGCTTCCTGCAGGTCAAGCGGGCGAAGTCAGACTGGATAATGGGCTTGTTATTTCTATTCCAGCTAATGCTTCAGGCAAGCAGTTGGTATTAACGATTGAGAAAGTGCTCCAAACAGAGAGTCTTCTCAGCAATCATGAGATTTTCGTAAGCCCGATCTATGAAGTTCTAAAAAACTTCGCGGAGAACTTTAGTAAACCAGTCACGATAACCTTTGTGTTCGATTCAGGACAAGTGAAGAGCGGTCAAACTGTAGCGATCTTTTATTATGATGAAGTGAAGAAGAGCTGGGTGAAAGTTAATGGCGGCAAAATAGATGGAAATCGTATTGCTGCAGATGTGGAGCACTTTACGAAGTTTGCTGTACTCGTAGTGGATCAAGCGACTGGATTACCAGTAACAAATGCATCTGAACCGACAACAGAAGCTGGGTTAAGTGATATCTCCGGACATTGGGCGGAGGCCAATATTAAGCGAGCGGTGAGCGAAGGGATCGTCAAGGGTTATACCGACGGAACGTTCAAGCCGAATGCTGCGGTGACACGCGCTGAATTTGCGGTGATGCTGATGAATGTGCTGAAGCCTACTGGAAACGGTGTGGAACTGGGCTTCACAGATACAATCCCTGCTTGGGCCGAGAAGTCCATTGCACAAGCCTTAGAGGCGAAGATTATACGCGGCTATGAGGATGTTACCTTCCGTCCGGCAGCGAGCATAACACGTTCGGAGCTAGCAGTTATGATCGCTAGAGCAGCAGGAGTAGATTTAACAACGGCGGCATCAACGGGCTTTGCTGATGATAGCCAAATTCCTGCATGGGCAAAGGATGCAGTTGCAGCCGTGAAGAAATCAGGCATTGTGAGCGGACGTAACGGCAATGTATTTGCACCAAATGAGACAGCAACAAGAGCAGAGGCAGTGACCATCATCATGAATTTATTGCAAACTAAATAGTAAGCTTACTTGAGTAAGAAAATAGACCGTCCGAGGGACGGTCTATTTTCTATGTACGCCCAAGCTAGGCATTCAAAAAGAAGAACCAGCAGAGTCTGCTGGTTCTTCTAACTTATATATAATTTGCATGCAAGAAAAGTTCATGATATTATAAGATAATCACTGTTTATTTCGCTTTTTTGAGCATAAATGTAACATCTTATCTACAATATTATAATACCATGTAGATTAACAGTTTGTCAAATTTTAATTTTTGCTTCTTTATAACAAGACTGAAAAGGAGCGTGTTCGTGAAGATGGTAAACGTAATGGATTGGCAGCAAGAACAAGATCGGCTTGATTTGGTTACGGAAAAGCTGCGATCAAGAATCGCAGCACTAGAACCAGAAGTGACTGGGTTACGTGATCAAGTGGTGGACATTCGCAAGCGGTTTTGGGAAGAAGTCACGGTCAATACGAGCACCGATGAAGATTTCGAAGAGACCTTCTACAGTATAAAGCAGCAAGAAGCGTTGTTATCCGAGCGGGAGCGCAGCCACCGGCAACGGGTGCAGCGTTTTAAGAATATGCAACGGCTACTGCCGTCTCCCTATTTTGGACGAATGGATTTTCAAGAAGACGGTTTGAGCTTGAGTGAGAAAATTTATATCGGAGTGGCTTCTTTCGTTGATGCAGACGGTGTGGACTTTCTGGTGTATGACTGGCGAACGCCTATTGCAAGCATGTACTATGATCATTCCCCAGGGCCATCTACTTACGAAACGCCGGGAGGACAGATTACTGGTAAGATGATGCTGAAGCGACAATATCAGATCCGTTCCGGTCAGCTCCAGAATGTGTTCGATACGAGCTTAACGATAGGGGACGAATTGCTGCAGCAGGTGCTTGGTAAAGGCGCAGATTCACAAATGAAGAGCATTGTGGCGACCATCCAGAAGGAACAGAACGCCATCATCCGTAATGACAAAAGCCGTATGCTTATTGTGCAGGGAGCGGCTGGCAGCGGCAAAACGTCCGCAGCGCTGCAACGGGTAGCCTATTTATTATACAAACACCGCGATAGGCTCAAGGCGGATCAGATCGTTCTTTTTTCGCCAAATCCGATGTTTAACAGTTATGTATCGACGGTGCTTCCTGAGCTCGGCGAAGAGAATATGCAGCAAACGACCTTTCAGGAGTACCTTGCCTATTGGCTCGGATCCACGATGAATTTAGAGGGTCCCTTCGAGCAGATTGAATATGTACTGACATCACAATCCTCACAGGGGTATGAAGCACGGTTAACGGGGATGCAATATAAGGCTTCTGAGGCTTTCCTGCATTCTCTTCAAAGCTACGCTTTATGGTTAGGCAAAGATGGAATGCTGTTCCACAGTATCCGTTTCCGGGACCGCGAGTTGATTACTGCGGAGCAAATGAAGTCGCAATTTTATAGCTATGACAGCTCTATACGATTGGCTAACCGCGTCGCTTTACTACGTGAGTGGCTGCTGCGTGAGTTGACTAAGCTACAGCGTCAGGAAATGGAGGCACCCTGGGTTCAAGATGAGGTCGATTACCTCGACAATGATCAATATGCCGAAGCATACAGTGAGGTGCTTAAGAAGTACCGGCGAGAAGAGGCTGTCTTCGATTTTACGGAGCAGTATCTTGAAATCTATGGCGATTTTCGTACTCAGAAGGACGGGGAAGAGAATGTCTTTGATTTTAGTTCGCAGGAAGATGAGCTGCTGCGGGGCATGATCGTGAAGGAGCACTTCAAACCGCTGAGACGGGATGTCAAACGGTTAAAATTCATAGATATGATGGGATTATACGAGCAGTTATTTAGGGATGAAGCCACTTATCGGAATATGACGGGTGAGACCGAAGTACCTGATCAATGGCCAGAAATCTGTATGCAAACGAAAGAAAAGTTGAGCCATACCGAACTTTTTTATGAGGATGAGACCCCATTCCTGTATTTAAAAGAGCTTATCGAGGGTTCACGCACGAATACAATGGTGCGGCATTTATTTATTGATGAAGGACAGGATTATTCGCCGTTCCAATTCGCGTTTCTCAAGCAACTGTTTCCCCGCGCCAGCATGACAGTACTCGGCGATTTCAGTCAAGCGATATTCCCGCAAGCGACGAATTTGCAAGAGGTGGATTCTCCTTTGATCCGGCTTTATGGTGAAGAGGAAACGAACCTATTTCGTTTAATCCGAAGCTATCGTTCGACTCGTGAGATTGTGGAGTTTACGATGGCGCTGCTACCTAATGAAGAGATCGTACCTTTTGATAGGGGAGGCAAGAAGCCGCACCTATTGAAGGCTAGCAATGATGTGGAGCGGGCGGTGCGGATAAAAGAGGATCTTGCGGCGCTTATGGCTGAAGGTCTAGACTCCATCGCCATTATTACTAAGACTGCTGCGGAAAGCCGCGAAGCCTATGAAGCATTGCTTGCACAGGGGGGCGAGAATCTGCGGCTTATTACGAAGGAGACGCTCACCTTTGAGAAGGGAACGCTAATTATCCCTGCATACCTTGCTAAGGGCGTAGAATTCGACGCCGTGCTAATTTACGATGCTTCTACGCAGACTTATCATCGGGAGAGTGAACGTAAACTCTTTTATACAGCTTGTACACGCGCGATGCATCGGCTTCTACTGTACACGACAGGTGATTGGTCGTACTTTATTCAAGCCTTGGATGCATCTTTGTATGAAGTAGTGTAATTAGACATATCAAAATCAACTTCTTCAAGAAATTCGATAACTTCCCCATTGGGGCTGTGAACGATCGCGTTCTTGATCAGAAGAGGCGGTTCACCAAGGGAAAGCGAATCTGGTTCTATAAAAGCCTTTGCTCCATGAGCAAGGGCTTTTTGGTATATCTCATCCACATTGTCTACGTAAAAAGCAAAATGTAGTAACGCTCCGTGTGCTACTTCCTCTTCAGACAAGGCTTTTTTTCCTTGGGCGGCAATGACTGCATCGTTATCAAAAATCTCTAAGCAAGTTCTTTGATCAGGTGAAATAAGCATCGAAGCTTCTTTGATTTGAAAGGAGGGCAGACTCCAATGATGACCTAACTTGAACCCTAAAACGTCGATATAAAATGAAATTGTTGCTTTATAATCTTTGGCTTGAATCGCTATATGTGCAAGGCCTTTTACGCTCATCTTTAATCGCTCCTATATCTAATGTACTATTTATTATAGTTGGATTAAAATAGGAGATACATATATAAGATAAGTGTTTTATATTAACATGGTTATTGAATATAAGGTGTTTTAGACGAAAGAGTTTATTTTATTAAATAACGTTAGGAGGCGCTTGATATGGAGCATCTTATGGATGATATTGATAAAAAGATTATGCAATTATTACAGTACAATGCCCGAATGCCCATTTCACAAATCAGTAAAGAGGTTTCGATGTCACAACCATCCGTTAAAGAAAGAATCATTAAGTTGGAGGAAAGGAACATCATATCGGGGTATCATACAGCTTTTAATTTGCGGGATCTGAACCGGGGTACGACTACTTTTATTCTAATTAAAACAGAACATTGCCAAGAGCTCACCGATTTTTGTAACAATGCTATGGAAGTTACCGATTTGTTCCGCATTAGTGGAGAATATAATTATCTCATTAAGGTACAGACCTCAACGATTGAGGCGCTTGTTGAATTTCAAGATCACCTTATAAAGTTCGGGCCTTCCAAATCGCATATTAGCTTGAAAAATATTTTGGAGAACAGAGTGCTACTCTAAAGCAAAGTTTCCAAATACAAGATATAGTAACCGCTTTCTTTTCGTTGTAGAATGGGTCGAAATAGCAGTCGTATGGATACGTATATAAGGGAGCATGCGCATGGAGAGAAAACTGTCTAGTAAAAAGTATATTCCATTCACATACAAGATGATGATTCCGTATCTCATTCTTGTATTGCTGACAGATATGCTGGTAGGCTATATAGCCTATACAATGCTCGTGGAGTCCAGGACTGAAATGGCGGAAACGAATGTCCGGACCGCATTAAAGCAGACGAGGAACAACATCGAATACCAGACAGATGAAATCAAACGTATGACCAACTCGCTGTTTCTAAATACGAATTTTCAGAATGCCCTTCAGTTCAGGGGAGATCCTTTGGAAAATATGCTCAAAATGAGAGATGATATCGTTCCTTATATGAAAGCCCCTCTGCAATTGTATGGGAACAAGCTGAGACTTGCTCTTTTTACCGTCAATGAGACGATGCTTGAAATTACCGGGGATGATATGTCGACACCCATCGGTCGAAGTGATTATTATGTTCTTTCTGACCAGGTGATCGAGAAAACGGAGTGGTTTAAGTCGATTGTTACGAATAATCAAGACAGTTTGTGGCTTCAAGCGGATACCGACCGGGAGCTGGGTAATATTTCATATTTCCGCAAGCTTGTTTCTTCCAAGGCAGCACCTGCTATTATCGGATATATTCGCGTTACGGCGAGGATTGATGAGCTATTTGGTAATTTTGATACTTTTCCGATTGAACAGGGGATTGAACTTCGTCTGTTGGATAGGGCTACAGGAATGACTTTGTATGAGCAGGGTGTTGCTGCTGAAGATACGAAACAAGATGCTTATTTAGTTATTAGTGAAGATATTCCGGTATCAAGCTATGTCATTGAGGCGCGCGTACCTCACTCTTATTTGAACAAAGATGCTAGTAGAATGCGGAAGGTGATTAGTACCGTTTGTTCCATCAGTTTTTTGGTGATGGCTATGATCGGTTTTCTAGTCGCACGTATATCTGGCAAGAAGATCAAGCGGATTGTGTATTTGGTCCGATCGTTTCAGGAGGGTAATTTTTATAAAAGAATCGGATTTCCGGGGAACGATGAATTTGTCTATATCGCTAATAGCTTCAACCAAATGGCGACCAGCATTCAGGAACTCATCCGGAACGTCTATGTGCAGGGCATTCAGAAAAAGCAAGCGGAGCTGGATGTGCTTCAAGCCCAGATCAGTCCGCATTTCCTGTACAATACGCTGTCGACCATCGGCAGTCTGGCCAATATGGGGGAAGTGGAGAAGGTTACGCAGATGGTGCAAGGCCTCTCCAAGTTTTATCGACTCACATTAAACGACGGGCATGTATATATTTCTCTTGAAAATGAGCTGGAGCAGGTGAGGATGTATCTGGAAATTCAGAGAGTGAAGTATGCGGACGCCTTTGAGGTTTATTATGATGTCGATCCGGAAATTTTACAGGTACCTATTATTAAGCTGATTTTGCAGCCATTTGTGGAGAATATATTCAAGCACGCCTGGTTCGGGGAGACCATTGCGATTCGTATTACTGGAAAGCGGCTGGGTGACCGCATCGAACTCAAGGTCATTGATAACGGGATCGGCATGCGGCCGGAGACACTTCAAAACATGCGATCAAGCGCATATCAACCAGGCAGCTACGGTCTGAGAAATGTGGAAGAACGAATTAAACTGCGATACGGGAGCGATTTCGGCATTCAAATCGGCAGCTATTTTGGAGCGGGAACGACAGTTCAAATTATTTTACCGGTGGAAAATGCAGAAATCAGGGAAGTGATGGGGGAGTGAGGAGTATGGCGATGGAGATCAATGTTCTGCTGGTGGATGATGAAGTAATCGATTTGGAATGGCTTAGACGGCGTGTAGCCGGCAGTGATCATTTGTCTTTGCATAGCGTGAGAACGGCAACGAGCGGGTTTGCCGCTCTGAAAATGATGGAGCAGCATCCTATTGATATCATTCTTTCTGATATCGGCATGCCGATTATGTCGGGCGTGGAATTTGCGCGGAAAGCGAAGGAGATTAACCCTGAGGTCCATATTCTTTTTATTAGCGGACACCAGGATTTCAATTATGCCAAGGAAGCGATTCAATTGAATGCATACAGTTATCTGCTTAAGCCTGTGGATGATGACGAGCTGAACGAGACGCTGACCGAACTCTGCGCCAAGATTGAGAAGGAGAGGACGCAGCGTATTTCCTTGTCGGAAACGCTGACGCTTGTTAATCAGGAACTACTCCTGCGTTGGTTTAACGAGGCGGCACCGGGACAGGTTGAAACGCACATTCACAACGTCCTCACGCCATACTTACAAGGTGCATCGGCGGTTGCCATCATTGAGATCGACGACATGGCGCGAAAAATCCAAACCTGGACGGAAGAAGAGCGGAGTTTATGGAGCAGCACTGCCAATCAGTTTATCCGAAAGTTTGCTCAGGATCAAAATTTGGGCATGGTAATTACGACCTATGACGATCACTTTGTGATCCTTGCTGCGGTTCAGGAACAATATTTTACAGCTTTGCTGGAAGAGTTGATTCGGGCGTTCTATCAGGAGTTCTCCTGTTCGATTACGATCGGAAGAGGAATGTACACAACCGACCCGGTCAAGCTACATGATTCCTATCGGCAGGCGCAGGCCGCTTTAAGCATTAAATGGATCGTAGGGAAGAATAGGTTAATCCAAGATGCCTCGGAATGGTCTCCAAAGGAAAAGATGGCTTCGGACTTAGAGGTTATTGTGGATCGTATGCTTAAAGCTATGCTCGACTACGACCTTACCACTATTGATGATTGCTTGCTTCAACTATTTGCCGGAGACAGTCCGATCTCCCAGAAAAACGACATCTACGATATCATTATCCGGATCACCTCTAAGCTTCATGCTGATCTGCAGCAAATGAATGAGCATTTGTACGAGATTTTGAATTGGGATTCGCATCATCCTTTTGTACTGTTTCAGTTCGAAACGGTGCATGATATCCTATCATGGCTGAGAAGAAGATTCTTTGAACTGTCTGAGCTGCTTTATTTGAAACGCCAAAGGCAAAAACGTAAGTTAATTGATGAAATCACGGAGTATGTGAAAGAAAGATTAGATCAAAAAATAACGCTAAACGAGGTCGCCGCACATTTCGACTTTACCCCTAACTATCTGGGGCATCTGTTCAAGGTCGAAACCAATAGTCTCTTCAGCGATTTTCTAAGTGAATTACGTATGAAGCGGGTATGCGAGCTACTCGAGGATCCAACAAAAAAAGTATATGAGATTGCGGAACAAGCCGGATATAAGAACATTATTTATTTCAATAGGCAGTTCAAGCAATATATGGGCATGTCGCCCGGCGAGTACCGGAAGAAAAATAAAATCTGAATCGATTGCTTATTGAGGAGGCTCGTGTTCTATATGGAACAGGGTCTTCTTTTTTATCGAAATTGTTATGAATCGTTGAATTAGTATTATGTTTAGTTGTTTCGCTGAATTATCTCACCGCCGCCGTCCTTTTATAATGAGAGATATAGAGAAGAAAGGGGTGCAAAGATGAAAGGGCATACATTTTGGAGCGATTTAAAAAACTATAGGGTTCTGTTGCTGATGCTGGCTCCGGCGGTTGCTTTTTTTCTTTTGTTTGCCTATGTCCCAATGGCGGGCATTATTATTGCCTTCAAGCATTATGATTACGCGGGCGGTATTTTCGGAAGTGCCTGGAACGGGCTAGATAACTTCCGTTTTTTCTTTGAATCAGGAGATGCCTGGCGGGTAACACGGAATACAGCCTTGTACAATATTGCATTTATCGTAGTAAATAACTCTTTGCAGATTTTTGCAGCCATTATGTTGTTTGAGGTTGGTGGCAAATGGTTCCGCAAAATTACGCAATCGGCGTTGTTCCTTCCCTACTTTATTTCATGGGTCGTTGTCGGCGCGATCGCCTATAATCTGCTCAATTATGATATTGGTACTGTGAACGCACTCCTTAGAGGACTCGGGCTAGAACCTATTGATATTTACAATACGCCGGCTTACTGGCCATATATCCTAGTTCTCGTGTCCGCCTGGAAAGGCCTTGGATACGGAACGGTAATGTACTTAGCTGCGATTACGGGCATAGATACTGAACAGTATGAGGCAGCTGAAATTGATGGCGCTAATATTTTTCAGCGAATCCGGAAAGTGACGATTCCAAATCTTTACCCGACGATTATTATTTTGGTGCTGCTGGCGGTCGGGAATATTTTCCGCGGTGATTTCGGGATGTTCTATAATATGATCGGCAATAATGGTTTGTTGTTCTCTTCGACGGACGTTATCGATACTTTCGTCTTCCGATCGCTGATTACTTCGAATGATATCGGCATGTCGGCTGCAGCTGGCGTTTTCCAGTCCGTTCTTGGCTTCGCAACGATCATGACTGTGAACTATGCTGTTCGTAAATACGATAAAGACCGCGCTTTATTCTAACCGCATCAGAGGTACAGTTTTCATAATGGAGGTAACGATATGAAGCAGCTCGATCGTAAAATATTCTCGGGTATTGGTTATGTATCCCTAATCGTTCTCGCAATTTTATGTATATTCCCGTTTGTACTTGTCGTCTCTTCATCACTGACGGAAGAGTCGAAAATATTAACAGAGGGCTATCAATTTATACCTACGGCCTTCTCAACAGAAGCCTACAGCATTTTGTTTAAGTATCCCGACCAGATGATTCAAGCCTATATGGTGACCATAGGCGTTACTATAATAGGCACATTGCTTGGCTTGTTTCTGACTTCGATGACGGCTTATGCGCTATCCAGAAAAGATTTTAAATGGCGCAATAAATTTTCGTTCTTCTTTTTCTTTACAACTTTATTTAATGGTGGTCTGGTTCCATGGTATCTGCTTATGGTCAATTACCTCCATATCAAAGATACACTGATGGCTTTAGTGATTCCGATGATGCTCAACGTCTTTTACATCATTGTTATGAAGTCGTTTATGGGCAGCATTCCGGAAGCAATAGTAGAATCGGCTAAAATTGACGGTGCAGGCGATTTTAAGATTTACGCCCGTTTAATCCTGCCTCTCTCTAAGCCGGCTCTAGCTACAATTGGTTTGTTTCTGGCTCTTGCCTATTGGAACGACTGGTACAATGCCCTTCTATTTATTTCCGATGAGAAGCTGATGCCGCTTCAATATTATTTGTACAAAATGCTTGGTAATATGGACGGCATGCGAAAAGCCATGATGGGTGCAGGAGCAGTCGTAACCACATCGATTCCAAGCGAGAGCTTGAAGATGGCAATGACGGTTGTAGCTACAGGTCCTATTCTGCTCGCTTATCCATTCGTTCAGAGATATTTCGTTCAAGGCTTGACGATTGGCGCTGTGAAAGGATGAACCCGGGGAAATCCGGTTTATCAATATAATGAATACAAGGGGGAAGGCTTGAAATGCTGAGAAAAAATAGATTCATTATGCTCGCACTCGTTTTAACCTTCGTAATGATCTTGAGCGCATGTGGTGGTGGCAACAACAACGCCAATACACCGGCTAAGGCTACCAATAATGCCGCTGAGGTAACAAGTGAGCCTACCGAAACAGCGAGTGCAACGAATGCAGCCGAAACTTCAGATACCATAGACACCTCTAAAGAAGTAAAGCTGAAAATGATCTTCGTTGGGCCTAAACCGATAGACTATGATAGTGTTTTTGCTGAAATTAACAAGAAACTGAAAGAAAAAATTAATGCGACCCTTGAGGGAGAGTTCTTGGACTGGTCTGACTGGGCTCAAAAATATCCACTGAAGCTGGCGGCAAATGAAGATTTTGACCTCATCTATTCGGCAAACTGGGCTGGTTATAATGACCAGGCGCTGAAAGGCGGATTTCTAGAATTAACCGACGAGCTGCTTACCAAATATATGCCGCAAACTAAGGAAGCTATGTCAGATGTGAGCTGGGATCAGGCAAAAGTAAACGGTAAGCTGTATATGGTTCCGCAAAACAGAGGAGAGTCTGTTGAAAAGCTGATTCTATATCGTGAAGATTTGCGCAAGAAATACAATCTTCCTGAAATCAACAGCCCGGAAGCATATGCTACCTATTTGAAGACGATAGCTGAGAAGGAAAAAGGAATTACACCTTTCACTCCGGAAACAGGAGACTGGAAGTATCATAACTTGGACCGTGTATTACTGAAGCAGCAAAACGAATGGAATATGTTTGACCTGGATCTTCCGTTTGCCTTCAAATTGACCGATGAAACAGGCAAAGTCTTTAACGTCTATGAAACGCAAGAGTTCAAGGATCTACTCGTGTATTACAAAGATCTCGCTGATAACAATGCCTGGTCGAAAAACGTTCTGAATAGCAAAAATGATCATCAGGCGGATTTTAAAGCAGGCAAAACGGCCTCGATTACGCATAATAACGGAACACTTGGAGCACTCATGGCCTTGATGCGCCAAGAAAATTCTCCTTATGAAGTGGCGTTGGCTGATATCAACCAAGGGAAGAAAAAATCAGTGGCGATTTCTACACAAAACGGTACGTCGATTCATGCGACTTCCAAAAATGTAGAACGTTCCTTGATGCTGATTGATCTGATGCAGAATGATAAAGAACTGCACGACCTGATAATGTACGGAATTAGTGGCGTGCACTATGAACCGGTTGGCGACACCAAATATAAAGCACTCGACAAAAATCCAAACTTTACTGGATTCTCTAATTGGAACTTCAACTCACCACTCAACCTTGATAATGAAGCATTCCCTCAAGAAGCTAACGATCTGGCTAAGGGATGGGAAGCTAACGTCTACCACTATGCCCTTGAAACCTTTGTATTCGACAATAGCAAAGTGAAGACGGAAATTGCCAATGTGGGCAATGTAATGCTCCGCTATGCCATTCCGCTCGAGTACGGCGTAATTAAAGATATCGACAAAGGCCTTGCAGATTTGAACAAACAGCTGAAATCAGCTGGCATTGATAAAATCCAGGCTGAGCTGCAAGCGCAAATCGATGCTTTCTTAGCGAACAAGTAATATACAGGATAAGGGAGGCCCAACAGTCATGAAATGACTGTTGGGCCTCCCTGTTGTGGGGATCGTCCGAATATAAGGTCGCTATCGGACACAGGATTTATCTTTAAATTTACATCAAATTATCAAATTAACGGAAGTTTAGCACCCTCTTGGAAATAATCGGAGCAAATCAACAGGGGTGGAGGTTCCGATTTCCGGGCATGTTACTTAAAACATGTTTAGGAGGGGATAAGGGATGTCCAGAAGAAACAGGAAATATGCAGTGCCGGGAGTTAATCGCGGAATGCAAACATTTAAAGCCGAGGTGATGCGGCGCGAGGGTTATGATGTAGATCCGGAGCGGCCTGATGATGTGAAATATGAAGTCGCAAAAGAACTTGGTATTCCATTGGAACACGGTGAGAATGGACATTTGAGTACAGAATCAGTGGGTCAGATTGGCGGAAAAATTGGTGGATCGATGGTCCGCGAGATGATTCGGCTCGCACAGCAGCAATTGGTGGATCAGGAGAGGGAGTAGCATTTTTTCTAAATCATAAAGTTGCAGAAAATGTAGGAGGCGGCTTTAGTCCTGAATTACCTGGGACTGAGACCGTTTTCTTTGCGTTTTCCCAAAACAACCTAATTAATGGTAGAATTTTACCGATGTTCCACGGTATAGTGAAGAAGGTTATAACACCATTCAATTCTGTATTGGGAGAGGAATCGTCGGATGAATCAGAGGTATCGTAAACGCAACACAGCTGCTTTCACAGGGGTATCGTATTTTGCATTGGCTGCAGGTCTTTTTCTATTCTGTTTGGGGGTGTACAACGACGATTGGGAATTGAACGTTAAAGGGTATTATTTGCTTTGCATGGTGTTAATTACGATTAGCTGTATCGTTGTGCAAAAGGTTGTTAGAGACAATTCAGAGGATAAGGAAATTAAGCTAGAAAATCCGAAACACAGGATGAGAAATACAGGGGCTTTCACAATTATGGCTTTTGCAGGCTTGGTTATTGGGTATGTAATGTTCTTTATTGGTCTGTACAATGCTCCATTTCAATTGAATGTAAAGGGGTATTATATAGCTGTTATTCTGTTGATTTCATATAGCGCCGTTGGCGTTCAGAAAGTGACGAGAGATAACGCGGAGGATAAAGAGATTCTCGCCGAGCAAGATGCCAGGAGGGACATTCAAGGGTAAAGAGGGACCTAGATAAGGAGCAGTGAAATGAACTTTATAAAAGAAAATCTCTTTTGGCAACATCCAACAAGCACTTCTTCTATTACAGATAACAAGATTGAAATTGTGACTGAGCCTAATACTGATTTTTGGCAACGCACCTATTATGGGTTTAGGAATGATAATGCACCTGCACTACTGATGAAGACTGATGAGAAATATTTTTCTTTTATAGTGAAGACTGATTTTGATAGTGCTCATAGATTTGATCAGTGTGGAGTAATTGTCTATCAGGACAGTGACAATTGGTTCAAGGCATCGATTGAATATGAGAATGAAGAATATCAAAGATTGGGTAGTGTGGTTACGAATCACGGATATTCGGATTGGGCTACAACAGATATCGATGCAACAATAAAAACAATGTATTACAGATTAAGTCGGCGTGAGAGTGACTTCTGTGTTGAAAATTCTCTTGATGGGATTACATTTAAGCAGATGCGTATTTTTCATTTGTTTGAAGGGAGCGAGCATATCAATTTTGGTTTATATGCTTGTAGCCCAGAAGATTCATCATTTAAAGCAACATTTACAGAAATAGAAATCACAGAATGCCAGTGGTTGGAACATAAATAAAGTTATGGAACTAAGATTAAGCTAAAGGAGCCTCGTGAGTAATGACGAGGCTCCTTTTTATTTTAAAATTTTTGTATGTTAACAAAGTTTTGAATGAACTAACCGGGCTTGCGTAGGCACTCATTTTTTAAATAAGCAGCAAAGCTCTTGATATTCATCCGTATGTGCCGATTATTACCTTCGAGCTTGCTCATCATGATACCGCCCTCCATGATGGAAAGGGAGAAGGTAGCTAGTGCCTCAATATCGAGGTCTGCTTTGAATTCACCACTTTGTACACCCTCAGAAATGATTTTCTTTTTGGATTCTAGTGTGCCTATTAGGGCTTGCTGGGCTTTTTCACGTAAGCCTGGATGACTGTCGTCGCTTTCAATAGCCGTGTTGAGGAGCGGGCACCCCCCAATAAAAGGTGGCGCTTCAACTACTTTCTCGTACACATGTAAATATGCTAACAGCTTGCCAGAGGCCGTTTCTTGCTGACTAATGGCATTAGCTAGTTGGGCCCCCACAATACTACCCGCATAGCTAAAGGCTTCATATGCAATCTCATCTTTACTGGAAAAATGGCGATAAATGCCACCTTTCTTAATGCCTGTCAAATCTGTTATATCAGATAACGAGGAGCCCGAATATCCCTTCTGGTTAAACAGTTCAGCGGCTTTAGCTATGATGTAATTGCGAGTCTTCTCCCCCTTTTCCATTATCATCCTCCGTCCTTAATTGTATATGTACACGTAGTATATCAAATGAAATTATTCTGTTGCAAAAAAAAGCATTTATGCTAATATAAAAGATACCGATCGGTATCTTTTATATTAGACAAGGGTGGAAACCATAATGGAAACGACATGGTTTAAGGAATCCAGGTATGCATGGATTGGATTAGGATCTCTCTGGGTTATTGGATTTATTGGTGCATTGACCCGCTTCAGCTTGTCTTTCTTTCAGGTGCAGATATCGACGGATTTACAGATTAGCAGGGGATTTATCTCAATGGCATGGTCCACCAATTTATTCATCGTAGCCGTATGTGCACCTTTGGGGGGCTGGCTCGTGGATCGGTATGGTACAAAGAAGATACTAATGTTAAGTGCAATTTTGAGTACTTTGGGTACTGGTATTGTCGTGTTAGGTCACCATCCTATTGTCTTTTTTATTGGATACGGTGTTATCTCTGGTTTGGCAGGTATTGGGGCGACGACGAATTATATATTGATGTTTGAATGGTTTAGGCATCATCGGGCTAAAGCAATGGCTTTGCTGGCGAGTGCTTCTTCTGTAGGATTAGCGATTGTTACTCCTATTTTCGTAACCATAGACTGGCTGACTTGGAAGAACGCCTTTATGGCTTCTTTTATCTTAGGTGTTTGTGTGACACTTCCCGTAATTTGGTTAGGAATTAAGAGTTCACAACAGAAAAATAAGGAGAGGTATCCTTCGGATCGTTCAATAGAAGTCGATGGTCAAGACACATTATCTAGCGTAATTGCACCGTCTAAGAGATTTATCTCTTTTCCTATCTTTGTCGTGGTCGCCATTGCGCTGTTCACCTGCGGTATCAATATGGGATCCGTCGAGATGAATTTGGTAGCCATACATCAGTTGGCAGATGTATCACCAAGCATGATCGCTCTATCTATGAGCATACTTGGAATTATGGAAATTACGGGGGCGCTCATTTGCGGCTATTTTCTGGACCGATACAATAAATTAATGATGATGTCTCTATTGTATGGCATACGTATTGTAGGTTTTGCTTTCCTTTTTATGCATTTAGGAAGTTCACCAATTCTTTTTGCTATAGCGTTCGGAATTACCTACTTAAGCGCATTACCAGGTGGAATGCTTGTTATTAATGAGATTGCAAAGGGTAAAGGAAAACAAACTGGTGTTCTACTTCTCATGCACCAGTGCGGCGGTATAGTAGGTGCATTAATTGGAGGCCTATCCTTTGATTATTTTGGGGATTATCAGAACTTGATTGTTGTTGATGTTATAATCTGTATCCTCGTAACGATAGGTTACTTCGGATTATTCACGACACATAGAAGGAAGCTTCGGATTGATAATAAGAAGTTGCATGCATAATTGGCTACCTGATCCCTCATATTATTGAGGGTACTCATCTAAGAACAAAGGAGAATACAATTTGCAGCAGCAACTACAGCCAGGAAGCATGACAATGAGGGGACAGCAGCTAGACCACGGCGCACATGAAATGTTCGATGTGCATGAGGTATTGTCCTGCCAGATCAATGTACTGGACCAGTTCATGATATTCAGAACTTTTGTTCAGGATCAAGAGCTTCTGTCCATCTTGGATCGGCAGTACAGTTTCATGCTGGATCAGTACAACTTGACCTGCCAATGCTTTAAGACAGGGCAAAAGCCGAGCCAGGAAACGGCTACCTATCTCATCCCGAATATGACACAGCCAGTTTATGGCCTCCAACCTGCCCAGCCGAAGAAGCCTAACACGTCACTGACAGATGTGAAAGATGCAGGGGTCAGCGGGTATATGCTTGGTCTAATCAAATCCCATGCCTCTTTGCTGGCTATGTCATCACCTGAAGTGACGAACCCAGCGCTACGCCGGGTATTGGCTTCACAGGTGCAGCAGTTTATTGAAATGGGTTATGAGTTGTTTCTTTATCAGAACAAACACGCCTATTATCAGGTTCCGCAGCTTCAGGATTCAGTAATACAGCAGATGCTGGATGCCTATGTTCCTGCTGCCGGATCTCCTCAGATGCCCGTAAATAACTAGGCACTGACCAATTCTAACCGTAGAAGACCCGACTCGTTTGTTGTTGAACAGGAAGTCGGGTCTTCTTTTGTCTGCCTAAGCCTATACCAGAATAAAATAGCTCCCGAAAACGCATAGTAACACCAGACGGGGGGATATACATATGGGTACTCCAACTGGCAAGCTACCTTGGTGGCAGCTTACTCTGTTTGGTGTAGGCTGCACAATTGGCACGGGATTTTTTCTTGGTTCCAGCATCGCTATCCGTAAAAGCGGATTATTGGTGTTGGTTATTTTTGTGTTAGCGGCTGTGGCAACTCTGTTCGTCTATGAGGCGCTGGCCCAAATGACTATGCAGGATCCTCAAAAGGGTTCTTTCCGTAGTTATGCTAAGGCGGCTTTTGGACGTTGGGCCGGATTTGGCATGGGCTGGATCTATTGGTGTTCAGAAATTTTAATACTTGGCAGTACTTTGACTGCTTTGGGACTGTTCTCGCGGGTATGGTTTGCGAGTTGGCCGCTTTGGGTTTTTACCGCAATTTATGCCGTGCTGGGTCTGCTGGTAATTATTCTAGGTAGCCAGGGGATTAACAAAGCGGAAAATGTATTCGCCATGATCAAAATCGCCGCGGTACTGATGTTCATCGTGGTCGCCGTGGTTGCCCTTTTGAGAGGGAGGGGGAATTGGGATACGGTTCACAGTTCGGCAGCATGGTTGAACAAAGGATGGATGGGCGCTTGAAAAGGGTTACTTTATGCGTTCTATGCTTTTGGGGGTATTGAGGTTATGGGCTTTATGGCGATGGACTTACGCGACCCAAAAGAAGCTCCGAAAGCAGGCAGGTTTATGCTGCTGGGCGTGACCCTGTTGTATGTACTGTCGATAGGACTCGCCCTATTATTCGTGAGCCCTGAGAAAGTGAGACCTGATCAAAGCTCAATTATTGCTGCTCTTGAAGCGATGGAACTACCTATTCTTGTATACGTGCTGAACGGGGTAATGATCGTGGCCGGGTTCTCTATCCTAGTGGCTTCATTGTATGCGGTCTCGACTATGCTGGTGACCTTGGCCGAGGATAAAGATGCCCCTTCTTGGTTGGCGGTGACAAAAGGAAAAAGAAAGATGCCGCTCTACGCGCTTGGTATCAATATGCTGGGCCTTTGCGTGACAATTGTACTGAGCTTGTTTCTGCCAAAGCAAATTTTTGAGCATGTCACTACAGCTGCCGGTCTAGTTATTTTGTACACATGGCTATTTATCCTTGCCTCTTTCCTTAAGCTATTGAAACTAAAGATGGGCGGTTGGATTAGATCCATGGTTGCTATGGCGCTGATCATTGCTGCCGTGGCAGGTACACTTTTTGAAAAAGGGGGCCGTCCCGGCTTCTGGTCCAGCCTTCTGATCATCTGTGTCGTTGCTTTGATTACCTGGTTTAGGGAGCACCTCTTGAAAAAACGCGAACAAACCTCATAAGCGCTTAAGAGTGAAATTTAATTCCTATAGCTTTGAACTTGTTCTTCATATAAGTATATGGACATTTAGACGGCGCACTTTCGTCATCCCGCAGAAAATATTGCTTCCATTCCAAATTGCTCTCCTGCCCATACCATTGAAGGGAAGGATGCGCAGGTATACTATCATAGTCTGCGAGCTTCTTGCGGATCTGCTTTTTCATATTTCGACCAAATGCGGTAGAATCGTTAATATTCTCGAATACCCAACGCGGCTGAAAGGCAATCACAAAATAAGGGGTATGGCGGCTTCTTCGCAGCTCATGTGCCGGGGTTGCGCAGAACGCAAAATACGGATGCCCATCATAGCAGAACTCCCACGAAGGATGTGCGGGATCGGTAGAAATTTCATCCGGCCAGGGCACCGTATCCACCGCACTGACGCGGCCCAGAATGGACCAGAACAAATTCTCATATTCCTCGATGGAGTAGCCTTCTGCCAGATCTGCCGGAGTTTCAAAAAACAGGACAAGGGAGGCATATTTACCGGTATCCCGCGAGCATTGGCCATATTGGCGAAGTAAATGAGCGACTTCCGTAGTCGAGTCTTCGTTTCGTGGATCAGCAACGAAACCAAAGCGTAAATTATTGGATAGAAACCCCTGCCGTCCCGGGATACAGGGATATTTGCCTTCAGGATCTGCAATCATAGATGTAAATTGACGAAAAGCATCCTGCTGCCAGTACGGCAGCTCAGCCAGATGTTCATCCAGCCAGACCTTTGTGTTCAAATGGGCCATCCAAAAACACCCTCCTCGTTAAGTTCAAAACATCCTATGCGAAGGGAGGGAGATAGGTGAAGGCCTAGGGAATCTCTTGCTGGTTGAACCTATTAGCCAAACAACTGTATAAATGCCTGAGAGCCGAAGTAGATGCCAAAACCAAGAAGGCAAATCCCCGCGGCAAGGGAAATGAACCGGAGCATAGAAGGGCCGGTGAACCGATGAAAGAAGCTAGACAGCATCGCCATCACCACATCCCAGAGTAGGATGCCGACAAAAATACCCATGCTGTTCCACAGCACCTGATCGAAATGTTGATTTTCTATGCTTTTGGCCAGAATGGAGCCGTAAATGCCTAACCAGAACAGAATGCTGAGTGGGTTCATCAGTGCCATTAGAAATCCAGAACGGAAGGCGCTAGTGCCGGTCTGTGCACCACGCGAGGCGGATCCAGGCACGGCATTGATATTTTTCAAAGTGTCAATTCCGGTATACAGGAGAACGAAGCTGCCGAATGTCCATAGGAAGGTTTTCATAAACGGGGTATTCAGAAAGTGAGCTAATCCAAAGTAAATGAGTAGCATATACACTAAATCCGCACACATGGCCCCCAGTCCAATCATCCAGGATTGGAAAAATCCCATCCGCGCTCCCCGGTCAAGCTGGGCTGCATTGATGGGACCAATAGGTGCAGATAATGAGATGCCGAGTACTATATAGGTGATAAAGCTATTCATGGTCATCGCTCCTTGAATGAGATGTTAACTTGTACAAGTCATTCTATTCAAGAAGTGGGCCGGTTAGAAGACGAGCCTGGTGGGCGCTATTCTTTTTGCAACATACTCTAAAGAATCTCTACGGCAATCGGTGTACACTTGTACCCATTGCAGACACTTTCGGAGCAGGGACAAGCTGATATGGCAATGATCAGATCCATCTCAGCCCGCAACTCCATATAATCCCCGGCTTTAGAAAGCGGTCGCTCCACGCTGACTTTTCCAGAAGGATCAATGACAGTATTCATAAAAAGATTAAACGGATAATGCTGATCGGGAGCGGGCAGGCCAAACTCCGATAGCGCCTCATTCAGGTTATTGTAGCAGCTGGCGTGATCCTTTTTGTTATACAGCACCTCATACATCTCGGGACGACAGGCAGAGTTAATGAAATCATGACGGCCCACAGTATCCTTAATAATCGTAAGCAGTGGCCTGTATTGGTTGGAATAGAGGATGTCCCCCGGGAGCACATTCATCTTGCCTAGAGCATCTATCGTTACACCGGGGTCAATCCGTTCATTAGGGCGAACGGCGTTATAAGCAGCAAAATCTGCTACCTGCTCTCCTTCTACATCGGTTACCCGGACGATCTGCCCTTTGTCCAACTTGAAGCCCAATCCCTTGGTTGCTGGAATTAGCCATTGGTGTTCGCTCATGAGTATTCTCCTTCGGTCATAGTCTGTGAGAAGTAGTATGGCTTTTTGCCAAAAAAGTCATACCAAGTATGGAGCAGTGTGACGTTCATAGAAACAATTGTATTAGATATGATGACATTACAAGCCTATAGTAGCGTTGTTGCAGGAATCATCACATTTGTCGTTGAATATATCCCGTTAACCGTATTGCGTATTCAAGATACGCAGCCACAGGAGGGAACAACTTTGAAATCGACTACCGTTCAAAGCCTTACAGAGACGTTTAAGCTGGAAGTACTTGCAGGTGCTAGCTGCATGGAACGTGAAATCACTCGTTCAAAGGCGCATAGACCTGGTCTGGAGTTCGTGGGTTACTTTGATTTTTTCCCAACGAAGCGGGTACAAGTATTGGGCTGCAAGGAAATCAATTATCTGTTAACCCTAAGCGTTGAAGAGCGCAAGTTACATATTGGTAATATCGTCAAGTATCATCCACCATGCTTTATTGTGACGACAGGTCAGCAGGAGATTCCTTATTTAACTCTATTCTGCGAAGAAGAGGGCATCCCGTTGCTTCGGACGCAGGAGACGACGACAGAGATCATCGCAAAGATTGACACCTATCTGGTGAAGGCGCTGGCGCCAGAGCTTTCAATTCATGGGGTATGTGTAAATGTGTCTGGTATAGGTGTCCTACTCCGGGGCAAGTCTGGGATTGGAAAAAGCGAAACCGCGCATACGCTTATTAGAAGAGGCCACCGGTTTGTGGCGGATGATATCGTGGTGCTGAAGAAGCTGGGACCGGCAACGCTTCTCGGCACACATAATGAGACGACCCGCGAATTCCTAGCGCTGCGCAGTATTGGTCTGATCAATGTTGTACGCCAGTACGGGCGTAGAGCTTTTCAGGATGAGACGCGAATTGTACTCGACATTGAGTTGTCTCCTTGGCGAGAGAATTCCTTGAATAATGAGCTCGAGCTGGAGCCGAAGTTCACAGACTATCTTGGTGTCCAAATTCCACATATTGAAATCCAGCTTCAGCCCGGCCGTGACGTAGCCGGCCTAATCGAAGCTGCCGCCAACAACTGGTATCTGAAACAGCTTGGCTATAGCGCCGTTGAAGAGTTTATGCAGAGGATTGAAAACGGGATGCAGTCGTGAAGGTAAAACATATGGATAAATAGAATATCCAAGTACTTTTGAAAGGACTGTCCGCAGGTGAGAGTGCTGCTTATGGACGGTCTGTCTTTTTATTATGACCTACGCATTACTTTTTGCGTATGCTAAACTGTAATAATGAAAAGGGGGATGGACCATGGGTAGAAAACAAACTTTTACTGAAACCGAGCTGCTTGATATGACAAAAAAATTAGTATTGGATCATGGCTACGATGGCTTTCATCTCAAACTGCTCTCGCAGCATCTGTCCGGTGCCCGAAGTACCATTTATCAATATTATGCTAATAAAGAAGAAATCGTTGCCGCTTGTATGAAGCGCGTAATTGCAGCGGTATTAGATAAGGCATTAACAATTAACGAGGCAAATCCCATGGACGCTCTCGAGCAGTTACTTCTCATTTACGTAGAAGAATCTTCGCTCCATCAGCTCCTGGGAGATGCCAGCAAAATAAACACAGCGAATTCTGCTGCAGCGGCGAGGGATCTTGAATTTATTGAAGAAGCACATAAGACTCTTAAAATTCAGTTATCTGGTTTGTTCGCACGCGCACAGCAGGAAAAAAGCCTACGGCAGGATATCCCACTTCCTGTACTTATTGGTGTTTTTTTTAACCTAATTAATACACCTAATATGCTAAATATCCCAACACCTGATTGGGGTAAGGTGTTATTTCAAATGTGGATTGGGGGTGCAAAGAGCTGATCTAATTTTGAAGAAAATTTGACACATGTGTCATTTATATTGTTTAATAAATGAGACAGATGTGGTGGTGTCATCTAATTTGACACATGTGTCAATTAATATAAAGGGAGCTGAAAAAAGATAATGTTCTTAGCTATGAAGGAAATAATGCATAGTAAAATGAAGTTTTCAATGATTGCTATTATTTTTGTATTAATTGCTTGGTTGGTATTCATTTTATCAGGTTTAGGAACTGGATTATCTACACTAGCTGCATCCACACTCAAGACTATGAAGGCTGATTATGTAGTTTTTGAAGAAGGGTCGCAGTCTTCGATGAGCAAGTCTCTTCTGTCTGAGCAGTTATTGACCGAAGTGGAGTTATTGCCAAATGTTAGTGCTGCAGCACCGATGGGAAGTACAATGGCAACAGCGCTGAAAGAGCAAGGTGCTAAGAATGAGGATAAGGTAGACATCGCGATTATTGGAATTAATCCAGGAAGTTTCTTGGAGCCGACTATCGTGGAAGGGGAGAGTTTAACTTCTGAGAATTCTACTGGTGTACTAGTGAACTTGACCATGAAGGATGAGGGTTATAGCCTAGGTGATACTTTTCAGTTAGACGGTACAACGGAATCATTAACGATTATCGGGTTTGTGAAGGATCAGACCTATAACCACGTTGCTTCCGTATTTACTCCGATGGAGGAGTGGCGGAAGATTAGTTTTGCTGCTCCGGGTTCAGATAAAGGAATTCCAGGTCCGGTTAATGCAATTATGCTGCAAGGCAAGGATATCGATCCAGAAGTAATGAATAGCAAATTATCAGGTACGGATACGGTTACCCGGGCAGAAGCTGTTCAAGGGATGCCAGGTTACAAGGAAGAGAATGGTACTATTTTAATGATGCTAGCATTTTTGCTGGCGATCTCTGCATTCGTGCTTGGAGTGTTCTTCTATGTAATTACGATGCAGAAGAGCAACCAGTTTGGCATTATGAAAGCTATAGGTGCCAGTAACAAATTCCTTGGAAAAGCCATTATATCGCAAGTATTTATAATTTCTTTGACTAGTATTGTAATTGGAATCTTACTGACTTATGGGACAGCCGCCATTATGCCGAAGGGTATGCCTTTCAAGCTGGAAACGAATCTTGTCGTAATTTATTCTTTAATCTTACTAATCATCGCTGTGTTAAGTTCGATGGTATCCGTTCGAAAGATTACAAAGATTGATCCGCTACAGGCATTGGGGAGGGTTGAATAATGACTAAGGGATTACAAATGAATGATGTCACAAAATACTATGCTGAAGGAAGTAATCGTATCGCCGCACTTGATCATGTAACCCTATCGGTCGAGCCGGGTGAGTTCGTGGCTGTAGTTGGACCGTCGGGTTCAGGTAAAAGTACGTTCTTGTCTATTGCTGGAGCCATGCTTGAAGCTTCAGAAGGGGAAGTTAAGCTGAATGGGCATACTATTTCTACGCTTACTGCCAAAGAACTGTCGAATATAAGACTACAAGAAATCGGATTTATTATGCAATCTTCAAATTTGGTTCCATATTTAAATGTTTTGGATCAATTGCTAATAGTAAAAAGGATGTCGAGCACAGTAACTAGAGAGGATAAGCAATTGGCCACTAAGCTGCTCGAAGAGCTGGGTCTTGGCGCGAAGCTAACAAGTCTTCCAGAAGAGTTATCAGGTGGGGAGAAGCAACGGACAGCCATCGCTCGCGCTTTAATAAATAACCCTAATGTCATCTTGGCGGACGAGCCTACAGCTAGTTTGGATACTAAACGGGCCCATGAAGTAGTTAGTCTAATCGCGCAAGAGGTGAAGTCACGCCAGAAAGCAGCGATTATGGTTACTCACGATGAACGTATGCTTAAATATTGTGATAAAGTATACCGGATGGAGGATGGTAAGTTATCTTTGTTCCCTCTAAAAGATGTTTATAAATAAATTTTTCTCTGTCTACACAAATAGACCGCAGATCAATTCTGCGGCCTATTTTTTTAATAATAAATTATACTTTCAGAAATTAGAGGATCATTTAAAGACTGAGTAGTTAATGATGAAAAGAATAGTAATCAACGAGCGACTGTGGCTGACACGGTGCTTTTTTTGTGATGATTGTAATCTTCTTGCGACATACTATTCCTATGTAATAACCCCCTCAAGGGTATGAATACGCAGGAGGACTTGCGTTATTGGCTGGGCATAGGCTATAAATGGTATAATTTCTAATAGGTATTTTGAGTGATCGTTACTAGGAGGTATTAATGATGAGTGATGAGCTATTGGAAAAATTGGATACTTGGCATGAAGAGGATGAATTTCAAGAAATCGTGGATGCAATAACGGAAATTCCTGAAGAGGAAAGAGATTATGTTCTGACTAGTCATTTGGGCAGAGCACTTAATAATCTCGGGCAATATGAAGAGGCCTTAGAGCAGTATTTGAGCATTGAAGAAGAGGGCGAAGGTGATCCGCTCTGGCATTACCGTATCGGAGTTTCCTACTATTATCTGAAGCGCTATGACGAAGCTTTAAAAGCATTTACAATTGCAGACGAGCTAGAGCCTGATGATGAGGACACCTTGGAGTTTTTGGGTTGGATCAAACGCAAATTGGCTAAGAAAGCTACCAAAAAGCCTGTGAGTAAACCCGCAAATAAGCCTGTAGTAGCAATCGACTCCACCAATTTTTGGGATGACAGCGAGTATGCGTTCGAAGAATATATCTCTGAACCGCCTACAGATGCATTGATTGCTTCAGTGGAAGAAGAGCTGGTATTTAAGTTGCCAAAATACTATGTTGCAATGATGAAGTTACATAATGGGGGAATTCCTCATAACAATCGGTACCCAATTCCGGGAACAGGAGAATTTATTACGATTTCAGGTATCCATGGCATTGGACGAGATAAAAATAAGTCGCTCTGTGGAGCTTCTGGCAGCCGGAATGTGATTGAAAATGGACGATATCCAGAGGTTGGTGTGGTGATTTGTGATTGTCCTTCGGAGAATGAAGTAATCATGCTGGATTACCGCGAGTTTGGAAATGATGGCGAACCTGAGGTTATCCATGTAGATCGTGATAACAAATACAAGATTACTCGCTTGGCTGACAATTTCGAGTCCTTTATCGGTGGACTGGTGAAATAATGGATTTTGCCGGCTAAGAATATGATTACCGAGGCATTCCTTAACAGGAGTGCCTTTTTACCGTCCATTCGTCTTTCTGCAACTGGCAGGACGTGACTGGAGTTCGGTGTTCATTTTGATGTCGGTCTTTGCGCATAGTTCTCTAGGATGAGACACATACTATTAGGGGGATTTATCATATCTGCCGAACTTATTTCGCCTACTCTACGCCGGTGATCTCTTCACAGTCCCGATGTCAGTTACATGCGGCATCCTGTCATTGCAAGAGGATGCTGCTTCAGCGGCCCGAGAATTGGGTGAACACCGAGATCATATACATGTGGCCTTTGCGGTTTTGTACCTCTTGTCAAAGGAGTTTTTTAGACAACATGGTCAGGCAAAATCATTCGAGAATAAGATGAGGGGGCGCTAAGGTAATGTCCAATAAAAAAAGTTACTATGCATTCGAAGATCCGCTGGGTACCACAATTGAATTTCAAGCCACTAGCCTACAACAAGCCATGGTGATTAAAAAGAAGAAGGCTCAAGAAATGGGTATTCCTAAAGAGGCTTTTGAACTTACGAGCATACGCAAGAAACCAAGCCAGAGCGCATAGCCTTTTCGCGTGCTTGCTCATACAAGCATAAAGAAAAACGTTAGTTCAATAAACCAGCGACAGTCTAGGACTTTATTTTCTCGTCCTTTGCTGTCGCTGTTTTAATTTCCAGGGCTAGTCTAAAGCGGTATGACAATTCGATATAACGTCATCTGGGTCCGAATGACTCAATGGAAGAGTGCGACTCGGGACCTAGGGTGAAAGGTGAAGCTGATTAGAAGTTGTTAGGCTTTAGCTGTTGTCTTTTTAAACTATTCACTTGTCGTTATTAAATACCCTGGACTGAAGCACATCGAGTGCTCGGTTGATTTCTTCTAGTTCTTCAGTAGAAGAATCTTTAATTCGATCCAGAAAACGTTCGCCGATTTGCTCAAAAGCTTTATTCATCATCGCTTGTCCCTCTTCAGACAGTCGGATAAATTGCTTACGCCGATCTTCTGCGACATCAAACTTCTCACAAAGGTTCTTTTCCGTTAATTTCTTAAGTTCACGGCTTGTGTTTGGCATAGAGATATTCTTACAATCGCTGATTTGGCTGAGGGTAACAGGCTGGCTAACGGCAATATACTCCAGAATACTATATTGAACAGGCGTAATACCTTCCGGTCTAACATCTTTGGTTAGGTCGAATGTTACTTCATGGACTGCCGTCGTAAAGGTCACTAATTTATGAAAAAACGCTTCTTTGTCCATTACGATCACCTCTTAGTGTAAACTTTAACAAAATAATTATCATAATACAATTATCATTTGACAACTAAATATAGGTTGTGATACGATTTTGTTATCAAATGATAATTAAAGAGGTGGAGCAATGAACGTCTTAGTCATCTATACACATCCGAATCATAAAAGTTTAAGTTATTCTTTTTTCAATAAAGTCATCCAAGGAAGTAATGAGAATCAACAGATCTCGAAGATAGAGGTACTTGATCTATATGAAGAGCAATTTGATCCGGTGCTGGTTTTTAATGAACATAAACGGAGAAGAGACATGCACACCGATCCCCAGTTAGAGAAATATCGTGAGCAGATTCGTCAGGCCGACAAAATTGTATTCGTGTATCCCATCTGGTGGGGGCGGCCTCCGGCCATGCTGCTAGGTTATATTGATCAAATGTTTGCTTCTAATTTCGCTTACAGAGAAAAGGGCGGGCTTATACCTGAAGGGCTGCTGAAAGGGAAGTCGGTAGTTTGTATTTCCAGCATGAAGGGTCCAACCCTGTATCCTTTATATTGGTTAAATAATTCCCATAAAGTGCTGATGAGAAAAGCATTGTTTCAATATTGTGGGATCAAGAAAGTGAAGTTTTTTGAGTTTGGCAACATGGAGAGCCCGAAAGGTAAACATGAAAAGAAGCTAAATCAGGTGTATCAATATTTCAAATCTGTAGCTAATTAATACGATAGATGAAGCAGCGTTATGATTATTTCGGCTCGTTGTATAGATAGGCGACATAATCCTGCAGCACTGAGGTGTGGTCCATTTGTCGCAGCATAGTCCCGATATTACCGCGGTGATAGCTGCCATGATTCGCGATGTGAAAGATAGCTCCGGAAATAGATGTCTCAAGCGATCCCATAGTTGGATGATCTAACACAACGGTGGGGTCCTTATCTATGTGACTATTCAGAACCATTTTATTTTTACTGGATAGCTCACGATAGAGGACATCCATTTCTTCAATATCTTTTATTGCTAACAAGGGCTCTAGTTGTGCTGCTGATGCTATAGCTTCATTCCTAGTTCGCCCTGAAATCAAGTCAAACCAAATGTTCTCCACGACATAAATATGCGTCACAACCTTTGCTACTGAAGAAAAACCACTCTGGATATCCTTATGATAACTGTCTTTAGGCAACTCCTTTAAGCGATGGATGATCGTTTGATTAGCCCATACATTGTAGTCATACATTTCTAACGTCGGATGTTTCTCCATGAGTTTCTCCCCCTAAGATTATAGATGCTTTAATTATACCCATTCCAAAAATGTTCGGTACAATTTAGAGGTGTTTATTATAGGATCCTTTGTCCAAAATAAACCAAAATACAGACGACAGCGATAAAGCAGAGGAGTAACCAATTCGCTAGCTTCATTCCCATCTACACCGGACCTGCCTTGAACATTGTTAAGTCCTCGCCGCTTACTTGTTTGATTAAATTCATTACCTTATAGGCTCCTCTGCCGTTCTCATAAGGCTTCATCTTATCTTTGTAAGTAGAGCGGTTCTCGTATAGCATCATAATCGAATGAACAAAGGTTTGATTAGTCATCTCTTCTTCAAGTAACATTTCAGCGAGTCCAGTTTGTTGAAAATACTGCGCTTGGGCAAGTTGACCTGAGCGGCTGCCACCATTCGTGTGAGGAATTAATAACATTGGCTTTTGCATGGAAAGAAGCTCCATCATAGAATTTGAGCCTGCACGCGATACGACAACATCCGCCATAGCTAATAAATGCGGCAGCTCACAGCTTGTAATGAATTCATACGATTTGTAGCCTGACATAGAGAGGTGATAATCAACCTTTCCCTCCCCGCAAATATGAACCACTTGAAATTTATCTATCAACTCAGCGAGTACATTGTTCACCATTTGGTTAATGCTGTGTGCCCCTTGGCTTCCTCCCATAATAAGAAGAACAGGCTTAACAGAGGTGAATCCGCAAAAGGCTAAACCACGTTGTTTATCCGCTAATTTGAATTGCTCCTTCAAGAGCGGTCCCACATGAACGGCCTTGAGTGAAGCAGATTTGGTTACAGTATCCAGAAAATTTGTACACAGATGAGTGGCAAACGGAAGTGATATTTTATTAGCTAGTCCAAGATTTAAGTCTGGTTCATAAATAATGATGGGCACTTTGTTAAGTTTGGCTCCAATCACGACCGGTACAGAAACAAATCCACCTTTAGAAAAAATTACACCTGGTTTGATGGCTCGTAGGAGCCGGTAGGATTGAAAGATGCCCTTCATGACTTTGAATACATCAGTTACATTCTTCCAGTCGAAGTAGCGTCTCAATTTTCCTGTGGAAATGGGGTGGTAGGTCACATCCTCCTTGTATTCAGACAAAAGCTTGCGCTCAATCCCTTGTTCAGAACCTATATAATGGACGTCCCAATCCTCTGCAAGACATTTAGAGATCAACACTTGATTACCAGATACATGTCCTGCGGAGCCTCCGCCTGTAAATACGATCGAGGGCCTCATGATAGGAACCCACCTTGTTGTAGCATTTCTTTTATTGCGGGTTGGCTCATCAACACATGATTGGAATCATAGCTTTGGAAGTCCACAGGCGGGCAAGAGGCATAAGCTTCTTGTAACCCTTCTATAGGAAAAGGAGGGAGAATCACATAATAGTGATCATCCAGATGAATGGAAGAAGCACTCTCGAATTCCGAAATTAGGGCCTCGCTTAAGCTTTCTCCTGGGCGAATCCCCGTTTCATTGATTTGGATCGTGCTAGTTGATAAGTTATCAATTAAGACTTGGGCAAGATCCTTAATATTGCAAGCAGGCATCTTGGTCACAAAGACTTCTCCGCCCCTGCTTTCTTCTGTCGCTTTAAGGAGTAAGGTAATTGCATCATCTATGGTTAAGAAAAAGCGAGTCATTCTAGCATCTGTAAGGGAAATGTCTACCTCATCCGCAATACTTTGTTTGAAAATGGGAACCACACTGCCGGTTGAGCCGAGGACGTTGCCACTTCTCACACATACAAACTGTGTTTTGGTTTGTCTGAGATTGGCATGAACCATTAACTTTTCGCCGAGTGATTTTGTCATTCCATAGGTGCTCGATGGATGAGCTGCTTTATCAGTGGAGACGTAGATCACTTTTTTAACGCCATGTTTAATAGCGGCTTGAATCACATGCTGAGTTCCGAGTACGTTAGTCTTCATCGCACTGTCCGGTTGTTGTTCGCAGATCGGGACATGCTTCAAGGCCGCTAAATGATAGATATAATCTACCTGATGGCAAGCCTGCATCAGTTCTTGCTTATCACGTATATCACCGATGATGAACGTTAGTTTGGGATTATGATGATATTCCTGTTGTAGTTCTACTTGAAGTGACTCATTGCGTGAAAATATTCTGATTTCTTTAGGGTCACTTTCCAATAACCGTTTCACGAGTTGTCTTCCCCAAGATCCGGTTCCCCCAGTAATTAATATGGTTGTATTTTGCACGGTTTGTTCCTCCTATGATCTTAGCTACACAACAATCATAGTGTTCATATGTTACGTGAATATGGCAAAGCGAAAGCTCCCAAAATCAAAAAAAGGTTAAAGAACCCGTATAACAGGTCCCTTAACCCTTCTTTTAACATCTAATAGCCATCGGTTTGTTTACCGGATTGCTCCGCAATTTCCGCGCCGGCTCGATTATCCGAGGTACCTATATGCTTGTGGTCGGCTTGGGCTTGAGCAAGACCTTCAGCGACTCGACGGCCATAGTCTGGATCGGCCTTTGTGAAATGCTCGATCATATTATTCTGAATGACAGGCGCACATATTTTCAGTGCATCGACCAGGTTATGAATCAATTCATCCCGTTCCCAATCCTCGAACTTGCGATAGGTATCTCCAGCTTGCCCGAAGTCATTTGCCCGACTAATTTTGTCGCGAACGAGTCGATCATTATACATCGGTTGATGTTCTTTGCCAGAAGGGGTTGCCTCCTTTAACCCGCCAAGCGAGGAAGGTTCGTAATTCACGTGTGGGTTTTGCTCAGGTGCCTTATCCACATGATAAGTCATTTGCCCATCCCGCTGATTCGTCGCTACCCTTGTCTTTGGAGCATTAATCGGCAACTGAATGTAGTTCGCGCCCACCCGGTGCCGCTGAGTATCCGAATAGGAGAACGTCCGGCCTTGCAGCAGCTTGTCATCCGAGAAATCCAGACCGTCTACTAGAACTCCAGTCCCGAAAGCGACCTGTTCGACCTCGGCAAAATAATTATCTGGATTTCGATCCAGAATCATCTTCCCTACAGGTAAAAATGGAAAACGTTCATGATCCCAAAGCTTAGTAGGATCGAGTGGATCAAAGTCGAGCTCAGGATGCTCATCGTCACTCAGGATTTGCACACAAAGTTCCCATTCGGGATAATCCTTGCGCGCAATAGCCTCATATAAATCCTGCGTAGCATGGCTGACGTTTTTGGCTTGGATATCCTCAGCGGCTTGCTGAGTGAGATTCTTAATGCCATGTTTCAGCGGCTCCCAATGGTATTTGATTAAGACGGCTTCGCCTTTTTCATTCACCCATTTGTAGGTATTGACCCCAGACCCCTGCATCTGCCGATAGTTGGCTGGAATCCCCCAAGGAGAGAACAGAAACGTAATCATGTGAGTAGCTTCAGGAGAGTTCGATACGAAATCAAACATCCGTTCCGGGTTTTGCAGATTGGTCACGGGATCTGGTTTGAAAGCATGAACCATGTCAGGAAATTTCAGCGGATCACGGATAAAGAAAATCTTCAGATTGTTGCCGACCAAGTCCCAGTTGCCATCCTCTGTATAGAATTTTGTGGCGAAGCCACGGGGGTCCCGAAAGGTCTCCGGAGAGTAAACACCATGAACTACCGTAGAAAACCTTACGAATACAGGTGTTTTTTTGCCTGCTTCTTGAAAAAGTTTAGCACGCGTATACTTCGAGACGGGTTCATCGCCTACTTTTCCATAAGCTTCAAAATACCCATGGGCTCCTGCACCCCTAGCATGTACAACACGTTCCGGAATACGCTCTCGATCAAAATGAGATATTTTCTCGATAAAGTGGTAGTTTTCGAGCGTCGACGGTCCGCGATTGCCTACTGTCCGTATATTTTGATTATCTGTAATTGGATGACCTTGTCGATCCGTTAAAGTCATATCTTCTTTTTCCTTGTCCATAGGGCAGAGCTCCACCTTTCATCTGATATGTATAGTATTTTCTACCATAATTCTGAAAAGTATGCGAAAACCACTGACAAGAGATGTTAAGAAAGTTACAATTTTTATTGGCATTTGAAATAATGACTGTTATATTTGAAAATACTATGTGTTATAAGCTTAGCAACCTGGTATCGACAGAATGGAGAGGCGGAATTACATGCAACATTTTTTAGATAGTATGATTAGCGTAACAAATGATTTTTTATGGTCGAAAATATTGGTGATCCTTCTTATTGCTTGTGGACTTTATTTCACGGTAAGATCGAAATTTGTACAGTTTGGTATGTTCAAAGAAATGTTTCGGGTTCTTAAAGGATCTAATGAAAGGTCAAAAGATAGTATTTCATCCTTCCAGGCCTTCTGCATCAGTATGGCGGCGAGGGTAGGGACAGGTAATATTACGGGAATCGCAATTGCTATTGCGATAGGTGGTCCAGGGGCTATCTTCTGGATGTGGGTAATTGCCATTATTGGATCGGCGTCCGGTTTTATAGAAAGCACTCTGGCACAGGTATATAAAGTGAAGGATAAGACCGGATTTCGCGGTGGGCCTGCCTATTATATGGAGAAAGGCCTGAACAAGCGCTGGATGGGAGCGATATTCGCAGTTCTGATTACATTATCCTTCGGGCTTGTATTTAACGCGGTCCAATCGAATACGGTCACAGTGGCCTTTGAGAATTCATTTGGCACCAATCGGGCTATTCTTGGGCTTGTAATGGCTGCTGCCTTTGCTCTGGTTATCTTCGGCGGTGTTAAGCGTATCGCAAGAATGTCCGAATATATTGTAGTGGTAATGGCAGGAATCTACATTGGGGCTGCTCTTATTATTATGCTGATTAATATTACAGAACTCCCAGGAGTTCTCGCACTCATTGTGAAAAGTGCCTTCGGATTTGAACAAGTTGCTGGTGGCTCTCTTGGTGCAGTAATTCTACAGGGCGTGAAGCGTGGTTTGTTCTCTAACGAAGCGGGTATGGGGAGTGCGCCAAATGCTGCAGCAACGGCAACCACAAGTCATCCGGTGAAACAGGGGCTAATGCAAGCCCTGGGCGTACTCACGGATACGTTACTTATTTGTTCGAGTACGGCATTTATTATTTTGCTGTCTGATGCCTATAAGCAGCCTGGGCTAGATGGGATCAAGCTGACACAAGCCGCATTAAGCGAGCATATTGGTTCGTGGGCATCTGGATCACTAGCGATCATGATTTTATTGTTTGCCTTCAGTACATTAATTGGAAATTATTATTACGGTGAGACTAATATAGAATTCTTGAACTCCAACAAAAAAGTATTATTATTCTATAGATACAGTGTCTTGGCGATGATTATTTTTGGTTCCGTAGCAAAGGTTCAATTGGTATGGGATTTGGCTGACTTATTTATGGGCTTCATGGTTATCGTGAATTTGATTGCCATCCTGCTATTATCCAAAGTGGCCTTTGCCGCCTTGAAGGATTATAAACGGCAGAAAAGTGAAGGGAAGGACCCTGTTTTCTATAAAGACAGTATTCCAGGGCTGGAGAATATTGAAGGTTGGGACAATTCTTCAGATATAAAAAGATAGAAATGTATTTGAAGGGCTCAGGAGACTGAGCTCTTTTTGCTGTTATAAAAAAGGTTGTTCTATTAGAAAAAAAGAGCCTTTAGAATCGCTTCTAAGGCTCGTTTTGTGTATGGTTTATCCTGCAGCCCAAACATCTAATTCAATTTTCAATTCAGGTAAACCTAATCCTTTAACATAAGCAATGGTCATGGAAGGAGGCGTCATCCCGAATACTTTATTCCAAATTTCATAGAAATGATCCCAATCAATTTCTTCTGTGGCCCAAATGTTGATTTTGATTACGTTATCGGGAGTTAGCTTTTGAGAAGAAAGGACTTCAACTATATTACTCATCGTATTTGTTACTTGTTGATTAAAATCTGTAGGGATATTACTGTTTTGATCGATTCCTATTTGACCAGAAAATACATACATTTCAGCGTTTCTGCTTATTTTTGTTACATGAGTATAGTTACCAACGGGTTTCGCAATATTTTCTGGATTATATCTTGTAACTACATTATTGTTTAAGTTCATTTTATGAAGTCTCCTTTAAATAGATGATACATAACGAGGGCTAGGTTATATATCTCCGCTGTTTTTTGGTTTCTCTTAATTTTTGACAGACCTATCCTATCCATCATTAATTCTAGAAAAAAACAGCAGTAGAATACCCAATACCAAAAGACAAATATTTTAGGGATCTCTTTTTCATCAGGTATTCCTCCTTCGTATTTAAAGTAAGATAACTTCATCAGAATGATAACATTAATCCTCGTAAGACGGCAACTTTGCCTCTTTCAGCAAAAAAACACTTACATTATTGAGATTTATATTGTTATAATGACAAACAGACCGGTTGGTATGTTAGGGGGGATAAAATATTATGGATACAAAATTACTAATGATTGATAAGGCGACACTCCTGTTTCAACAAAAGGGCTATAAGGGTGTAGGCGTCAGTGAAATTTTAAAAGCTTGTGATGTTACCAAAGGAGCGCTCTATCATCATTTTCCAAATGGAAAAGAAGAACTATTAATTGCTTGTTTAATGGGCCTAAAGGAAGCCATAACAATAGATATGGAGGACATTTTCAAAAGGCATTCCTCTACACAAGAGGCTACGCAATTCCTGGTTAATAAATTAATTCATAACTTAGAAACCGAGGGCAAGCTTACAGGCTATACATTTAGCAGTATTGTCAGTGAAATGGCTACGGTCAGTGAGCCTGTCCGCCAAGCATGTAACTCACTTTATGAGAACCTACAGACTATTTACTACACGAAGCTTACAACTGAAGATTTCTCGAATGAAGTAGCTAATGATATTGCTTTATTGATGACAGCTTCGATTGAGGGTGCGATCATGCTGTGTCAAACGCAGCAATCTACAGCACCTTTAAAGACTATCGCGAAACTATTACCGACAATTTTGAAAGGAAGAACATCATGAATTTAGAAGCAAGATTACCGAGAAACGGCAAGGAGGGCGCATTATACGGCGCAATCATTTGTACACTAACCGTACTGTTTATGTCTTCATTAAATATCATTTTAGCGGTTGGAGAATTTAATGGAGAGGTTGCCTTATCGATTCTTAAGGTGTTTCCGATCATTTGGGTCATTGTTATGATTATTGAGCCTGTTGTTATTGGGCGTATCGCAGAAAAGCTGACAGCTAAATTCACACAACCTAGCGATAGCTTCAACGCTAAAATTCTATTCCGCATCTTGTTCACTGTATTAGGAATGTCACTTTGTATGACGATTATTGGAGACATTATCGGAAACGGATTGAGTTCTCAAACGTTCAATCACTTCTTAGCGAATTGGCCAAGAAATTTCCTGATTGCACTGTTTGCAGAAAGTATATTGATACAGCCATTTGCAAGATTTGTGATGGTAAAGCTACATGCTTCTCAGGATAAAAAGAAGTCAAGCGCCGCTGGTATAACTGTAAATGGATTACCGGAACAAAACTCATAACATAAATATGCTCTCAGGCGATGCGTTTCGTTTGAGAGCTTTTCTATTACCGTATATAATGATATTTTAGTCGAATAATTGAAACCCTCCTATAACAAAGAAAGCTTAACAATGAAAGGTAATATCGAACATGATGATCTATAGTCGTCTTGCCATAATGATGCCCCCATTTCCCTAGCTAGGCTCATATTCTTGTTGTTCTAGGATATAAGCTTGTAGGAGGGCGAATTTAATATGAAAAAATATGCAGCACCATCTTTACTGCTAATGATTGTTCTTGTGGCTTTTCCGCAAATCAGTGAGACGATCTACACTCCATCGTTGCCGGATATTGCGGTAGCACTTGGGGTCTCTAATAGTTCTGTACAATTAACATTAAGTATCTATTTTATCGGATTTGCTTTAGGTGTTTTGTGTTGGGGTTGGCTCTCTGATTTCATCGGACGGAGACCTGCCATGCTGGTTGGCCTCATTGTATATGGTATTGGATGCTTGATGTGTTTTTACTCGGAATCCATTACTCTACTTCTGGTCAGCCGTTTCATTCAAGCGTTTGGGGCAGCGACAGGCTCAATCATTACACAAACGATTCTTCGTGAGAGTGTATCCGGAAATAAGCGGCATGCCATGTTTGCCCAAATCTCGGCGGTGATTGCGTTTACTCCAGCCGTAGGGCCTCTTATTGGCGGATTCGTGGATCAAGCTTTTGGCTTTCGGGCGGTTTTCTTTACACTAGTAACGATGAGTGTGTTGTTATTTGTATATGCTTTTTGGAAGCTGCCAGAAACGACTGATGTTTCCGCGAGAAAAAAGGTGGCTATTCTACCTATCGTTAAAAGAATGCTCTCATTGCCACGTGTACTGGTGTTTGGGTTACTGATCGGGGGCATCAATGGAGTTTTATTTAGCTACTATGCAGAAGCACCCTTTATATTTATTGAACACTTTAACATTTCACCGGGAGTATATGGTTTTCTAGGTATTGTTGTGGCTTTGGCATCGATAGTGGGAGCAATGATGTCCAAGAGATTATTGAGTCTCTATGCCGCAGAAAAAATAATTCACATCGGCTGTCTAGTCATGGCTACCGGTTCCTTACTATTAACATTAGTATGTAGTCTTGGAACGTTGCCGGATATGATACTGATCGTATGTATCTTGGTAACCCTTTTTGTCATGTTAATGGGGGCCGGTATCGCCTTACCTAATTGTCTAAGTCTTGCGCTTGTCAATTTTCAGGATGTTGTGGGAACAGCAGGTGCGATCTTCAGCTTGGGATATTACTTATTAGTTAGTTTGGCGACATGGGGAATGAGCGCCCTGCATAATGGTTCATTACTGACGATGCCCATCTATTTCTTAGGGATTAGCGGCGGAATGTGGTTATTAAGTAGAAAGTTTATTGTAGCGGAATAGAATTTTTATAAGTGATTTGCAAAGAGAAGGTATGGAATGGGGCATCCATATAATAATGGCAGTCTGGAACCTTTTGAGTTCCGGACTGCTTTTTATTTGTTAGTCTACTTCCGGCACAATGACTTGGATATGACGAGGGAGAACACTTAGCGAAATTGGTAAAATCGGACCTTCTTCACCATCCACATTGGTTCTTACAGCTTCTGGAGAGCTTACAGTTACATTTTGGGCCGTGAAATAGACAACGTCTTTATGATCCTTAAGACTGCCAAGTAATAAAGAAATACTGGCTGTAATGGTATTGAGTATACTGAGGTCTTGAATAATAAAACAGTGAAGCAGACCATCGTCAACCGCAGCATCAGGGATCAGATTCTCGAATCCGCCAACGGAGTTGGTTAACACGGCGAGAAAAAGCGGGGAATCGCCTTGCCATGTTTTCTCGTCATAATGAATAACAAGAGGGTGGGGAGAAGTGCTTGTAAGTTGTTTTAGGCCTTCTTTCAAATATGCCAATGAGCCGAGCTTAGTTTTCTCTTCGATTGATACAGAGGATAAGGATCCGGCGATTGAACCTACAGCAACAACATTTCCGAATAAGCGGTCATTCAAGCAACCAATATCTACTGTCTTTACGTTAGAGGAAGCAAGAGTTTGAATGGCTATTTCTGGATTCAATGGAATCTGTAACGCGCGGGCAAAATCATTAACTGTTCCTAAAGGGACTACACCTAACTTTGGGTGTTGTTTCTGATTCATAAGACCATTAATGGTCTCGTGAAGTGTGCCATCCCCGCCAATGGAGACGACTAAATCGTAACACTCCTCACAGGCAGTGATACAATAACGAGTTGCATCTAGTTCTTTTGCCGTCTCCTTGATTGTAACCAAGTAGCCTTGATCAGCTAGAACTCTTTCTGCATATCTGACATATTCGCCAGCTTCTTCTTTACCAGATGAGGGGTTAATAATAATCATAGCTTGCGGCATAGGGATTATCCTCTCTTATTCAATCTAATACCTATTAGATGATTACCCCAAAGTGGTATAGCAGAAATCATAACAACCTAAAAAAGGTGAGCAAGAACGACCTAAGTCGCCTTACTCACCTTTTTATATATACATAATTCTTATATTTCTTCTGGATTAATAGACCTTGTCACCATTAAAAATGGAATTCTTAACGATAACATAATCGACTTTACGAATGGCTTCTAATTTATTGCCCCCAGCATAAGAAATCGAGGACTGAAGATCTTGCTCCATCTCTCTCAAGGTTTCTGCTAAAGCGCCTTTGTGTTCGACAACTATTTTTTTGCCCTCAACATTCTTCTTTTCACCTTTTTGGTATTCAGAAGCGGAGCCAAAGTACTCTTTATACAGCTTTCCATCGATCTCGATGGTATCACCAGGAGATTCTTCATGCCCGGCAAATAGGGACCCGATCATGACCATGGAAGCACCAAATCTAATGGATTTGGCGATATCCCCATGTGTCCGAATACCTCCGTCAGCGATAATAGGCTTACTTGCAGCTTTGGCACACAAGCGTAGTGCCGCTAATTGCCAGCCACCTGTTCCAAATCCTGTCTTAATCTTCGTGATACATACTTTCCCTGGCCCAATTCCCACTTTAGTAGCGTCGGCCCCAGCGTTCTCTAATTCTCTAACGCCTTCAGGAGTTCCCACGTTTCCAGCAATAACGAAACTAGCAGGCAAATACTGTTTAATATGTTTAATCATTCGAATGACAGCCTCGGAATGACCATGTGCAATATCGATCGTAATGAATTCCGGAATCAACTGTTCGTTAGCTAATTGTTCAACAAAATCGTATTCTTCTTCTTTGACTCCGACACTAATGGATGCGATTAATCCGCGGGCGTGCATTTCTTTGATGAAAGACGTACGCTTCCCCGGTTCAAAACGATGCATAATGTAGAAGTAGCCATTTTCCGCTAAGAAGCTGGCGATCTTCTCATCTATGATGGTTTGCATATTTGCGGGTACCACAGGTAATTTAAAAGTATGACCACCTAAGGTGACTGTTGTATCACACTCAGAACGGCTATTTACGATACATTTTGCAGGAATTAACTGAATATCTTCATAATCGAATACTTTTTTCATTATATACACCTCTAAATGCGAACGTTATAGTATTTTGGTTTGATTATTGTTCGTCCACTTTGTAATGTACAGCATTCCGAACAAGAAGTCAAAATTCTAGTACATTATGGTGTAAATTTGACTTAATTATACGACGATTTGGTGTACGGCTTATGATTCATATAAAAAAATAGTTGTTTAGAGGTCATCGAGCGATTCAAGCGATATAGACAAAGAAAAACCCCTTCTGCAGTTTGTTCAGCGGAAAGGGCTACATTTTTCTTTGGAATTTATTGTGCTTCTGCCTTGCTTACAGGCACCTGGATTTCATAAGTATCATCAATCCCTGCTAGTTTGACCTGAAGGGTTAATTCGAACTCATCCGGCAGCTGCTCACCTTCCTCGGGAATTATATCTACCAGAGCAGCATTCTTTTGTACAGTATGATCAGAATTGATGATTGGCATCACGCTCATTAAATTTCGCTCACCGTTCACCAGAACGATAAATTCTTCTGTCACCAGAAGACCTCTTTCCCGATTTTCCCAGTGTCCAATTAACTGATCGTCCGTCGTGGTTACTCCCTCGCGTTCAAGGGCAATCGACAGGCGGCTTCCATCGTGGTAAGCCTCAGAGACTTTCAGTGTTACTCCTTCATGGGTATCGCTGATGCCGAGCTTGGTAATAAGGCCATTCTCTGCAGCCAACTTCAGCCCATTATCCACGTTATTATTGAACAGACTGCCTATGACAGGAATTTTTCCCAGTGTATCTGCCATAGCGGGTGAGATAAAGCCAGTGCTGATAATCCCTAGACCAAGTGCTGCTGCTGTAGTGGCGGCGATTAATGTTTTCTTAAACATACGTCCTCGTTTAGTGGTTTTATTCATGGGATTCTCTCCTATCCGGTTCATAATTTGTGTACTAAGGCTATACTGTGGCGTCCCGGTTTCCCGGATCATGCTTTCAATTTGTTCCATTTGTCTGTCATTCGTTGGATTGCGCAAATAATCCGCCTGCCCTTCGTTGTTTATTGGCTTGTTCCATGAGCTTCTGGCGCAAGCGCTGATATTTTTTTCGTACGGTTGCTGCCTTACAGTCCATGATTTGACCAATCTCTTCAAAATTGTATTGCTCCACTGCTTTCAGCAATAGAATGTGCCTTTCCTCTGAAGTGAGATAGGTCAGTAACTCAGTTAAAGGCGATTCCGGCTCTGGAATGTGCTCCGTGGCTTCCTCCTGTTGTTTGAAGTACGATACAATCTTTAACCTTCGCTGCTGTTTCTTTAGCAGGTTTAGGCTGTGATGATAGGCAAGCTTGTACAACCATGCAGAGAAGGAGACAGTAGGCTCATAACGGTGAATATCTTGATAAGCTTTGATGAATATTTCTTGAACGGCATCTTGAGCTTCTTCCCGGTTTTTGAGCAGATGATAGCAATAGATGTACATGGGTTTTTCAAATCTGTGGATGATAGATGTATAAGCCTCATGATTTCCCGACTTAACCAGTGAAACAGCGGCCTCTATTTGCTCTGTAGCAGCACCACTAGGTCTAGCTTCTTCCAAGCGATCACCTCCTTTGCTTTTCGTTTATATAACAATTTCAAGTCGTTGATTTGTGACATTGTTTTGTTTAGAATCTCAGAGACGTCGATAGTGACCTCTATGGAATTTGTAGCATCAGCATAAATGTCATTCCAACTCATGACCTTTTGTAACTAGTAAGGTCCCAGGGGGTTACACTATAATAAAGGTCAAGTCAGCACAGTATATAGGGGGCAATGTCTTGTTTAATCTGGTCAAACAGTGGTTCTGGTACGATTGGCTCGTCCTCCTGTTTCGGATTTGTTTTTCTACTTCTTTATTGATTACCATGTGTTATCTTTCGGACAATTTTACGATTCCTTTTTGGATCGCGTTTGTTTGGGGCTTGATCGCTTTTTCAGTGCCTTGGTTCTGTTTGCAGCTGCATTATAAATATTATCTGATTGCGGAGATCCTTCTTTCGGGTGGTCTATGTTTATATTTGGCTGCGCTATTTCCTGAATCCTATGTAACTTTTTTACCTACTGCCTTTATGATTGCTAGCAATAGTGCACAGAAGTCTTATCGTTGGTCAGCACCGATTACGGTTATTTTGATTCCAATTCTGTTGTCTAGGTTGTCACAGCAAGTGGATGCTGTATCGATGATCTTGAATATTGGCTTGGTGTATACGCTTGGCTTCGCCTTTCATTTACTGATGGTCAATCACAAGCAGAGCGGAATCATTAAGGATCAGAATGCGGTCTTGGAGCAGTATATCTCACAAGTCGAGCGTATGACACTTCTGGAAGAACGAGATCGGTTGTCCAAAGATCTGCATGATACGGTGGGGCATTCTTATACATCCATTCTTATGGGGCTAGAGACTTTACGTACGGAGGTGAACACTTCGGACGGGGCGCAAAAGATAGATGCCTTGTTAAAACTAACTCGCCATGGCCTAGATGACGTTCGGAGATATTTGCACCAAGTGGGTTCTTCGCAGGATTCGTTGACGCTTATACAGTCTCTGCAGAAATTAGTGGATGATTTTCAAACCTTCTCTAAGGTTAAGATTCGCCTAAGAACGTTCGGAGAGGCCTACACAGTATCCAAGCAGGCTCAAATGACATTATACAGATGTCTCCAAGAGTCAATAACCAACGCTGTACGTCATGGTCAAGCCAGTGAAATTGTCATTAGTCTCCATTACGAAGAGAAGTTGATCCGGCTGGATGTGCAGGATAATGGATTAGGCGCAGAGGATTTAACAGCAGGGTTTGGTCTGAACGCGATGAAGGAACGAGCTTCTAACTTGCAAGGGCAAGTGTATGTTTATTCAAAGCTAGGAGAAGGGACCTTAGTGACCTGTAGTTTGCCGAGGCTTGAAGAGATACAGGAGGAAACGGTCCGCTTACTACTGGTAGATGATCAGCCTTATATCCGGGATAGTCTGCGAATTATTTTAGAGCAGGAACCCGATTTTGAGATCATAGGTTTAGCAGAGAATGGTGAGCAAGCAGTAAGCTTCTGCGAACAGGATCAACCTCACGTGGTGCTAATGGACTTAAATATGCCAGACATGGACGGTGCGGAAGCAACGAAGCTTATTAAGCAAAAGTGGCCAGGGGTACGCGTGCTGATCCTGACTACTTTTCAAGAAACAGATTTGGCAGTCGAAGCACTGCAAAACGGGGCAGATGGCTACTTGTTAAAGTCTACTGAACCGCAGGAGCTATTCGAAGGGATACGTCTCGTACATCGGGGTGTGAAGATGATAACACCAGCTATTACGAATGTATTAATTGATCATTATGAGATGCACCCAACATCTGAAGCGCAGACTGAGCAGAGTAATGAGTATGGGCTGACTCCGCGCGAGCTGGAAATTCTAGAATGCCTGTCAAAGGGCATGCGTTATAAGTCTATTGCAGCTAAATTGTATTTGTCCGATGGCACGGTGAGAAATTACGCTTCTACCATCTATGCTAAGCTAGGTGTACGGAATCGCGAAGAGGCTGTTGAGAAAGCCTTTGGTACTTTGGAATAACTAAAACCGAATGATCTGAAATTGAAGCGCGAGCACCTTGTTGTCTATATTCCCTTACGGGAGTAGGCAATAGGGTGCTTTTTTTGTATGAAAAACTGTCATATGACATTACGGCACTGGTCGATTTTACATCAGAAGCGCTAGCATGGGAGTTGCTTAGATGAACAAATTTTTATTGCAGAGAGGGAGAGAAGAAGATGAATCAAATGATCCGGAAACATGTGAGGAATTTCTGTTTCTTATTAATTACTTTTGCCACAGGGCTGTTTTACCTTTGCTTTTATTTGGTAGGCATCACCTTTGGAGTTGCAATGTCCTTCACCATAGTAGGGATTCCGATCCTTTATTATGTTTTGCGTTCTACCGAAACCTTTTTACAGCATGAGCGAATTCGAACGAAAATCTATACGGATATCTCCGTTCGCACGCTTCCAACCCGATCTCAAGAAGAAGGCAGCATGTGGGAAAGGGTTAGGGCAGAGTTTCTAAATGAACATAACTGGAGAGCGATTATAGGACTGATGCTGCAGGGTATTATCGGAATGCTCAGTCTAATATGTGCAACCCTTTTTTACTTGGCTCCTATTATTCTTTTGTTCGCACCTGTCTTGTACTTACTCGGCATCTCTTCTATATCGGTATTCGGGATTGAAAATAATACGCTGAGCATCTCACTTTTTTTCATGCTGTTAGGTGCGTTATTTCTATGGATAGGTGCTTATCTTGGAAACAGTCTGGTAAAGATGATCGGCAGGTATACGCGGCGTTTAGTAAAAGATTTTGCTAGAAGATAAACTTAAACGGGAAGAAGGAAGAATAATGGTAGCTTCAGTTTCATTTATAAAATTATTCTCGCAATCTCTTTGGATGATGTGGGAGAGCGTATTTGCTGTCATAACCAAATTTCGCAGTCAGTCTGTGCGCACATATGGGATATGTAAATTGGTAGTGGTGAAGTATCACGGGGAAAGTGTGGTCTGCCAAGATGGGCACCAGATACTTCCCGGTGATTGGGTGGGTGAGCTTCATCTGGATAATCGTCAGGTCGTGCAGCTGACACGTACATTTGGTGCAGATCGAGCGGGAATCCGTACTGCACGTATGCTCCGTGAGGCTATGAAGGAGATCAGTCGTGATCTGGACAACAATCCAGAACTAAGCAAAGTGCAGGCGTTAACGGGGATTACGCTACTTCACCGCGGAATCATTCATGGCATAGGGTTTGAGCAGCATCCTATCAAGTCCAAATGGCAGCGGCGATGGTTCGGAATCTATCTTCGGTTCTTACTTCGGATTCTGCATCCTGAGGGGAAACATCGCGTTGAGGACAGCACGGAGAAGTTGTCTCCTAAGATGCTCGTGCTTAGTAAGCAGTCTTTGAAAGCACGGTTTGCTCCTCGAAGGAAAGAGGCGGTTTCCTGATGCTAACGTTCATTATTCTAGCTATAGATATAATTGTTCTCTTTATGATCGTTCCTTTTGTGATTACCCGCATTTGGGGATGGGGAGTTCATACGGAAGGAGGAGCCGTGAAGGAAATTGCTTTTACGTTCGATGATGGCCCAGATCCTTGTTATACACCTGAACTGCTGGACTTGTTACATGAGCATGACGTTAAAGCGACCTTCTTCGTATTAGGCAAAAAGGCTGAGCAATACCCGGATATAATCGAGCGAATGCACAGGGAAGGACATCAGATAGGCATTCATAATTATACGCATACGCCTAATTGGATCTACTCCCCATGGACGAATAGACGGAAGCAAGTAGATCGAACAGCTGACATTGTGGAACGAATCACAGGCGAACGTCCTATTTTTTACCGGCCACCCTGGGGTCTTGTGAATCTAGGGGATCTCTTTTTAATAAGGAAGTCTTATCAGATCGTGTTGTGGTCTGTTATGGTCGGAGACTGGAAAGCGTCAGTTAGTGCAGAGCAATTAAAGCATGCCTTATTAAAAAAAATTAAACCAGGCTCCATCATCGTTCTTCACGACAGTGGAGATACGCCTTGGGCAGATGAAGAAGCGCCATTGAACATGATCACAGGACTGGAAGAGGTCTTAAAGGAGATTCCTAGAAGGGGGTTAAAGGGCCTGCGGGTGGATGAGCTGCTCAACAAGGAAGCTAGTCGTATTGGAGAAGCTAGATCCAGAGTCAACCATCACGGTCAGATTAATCTGTAGCTATGGATGACATGATGTCACTAGATTGGAAGGGAAATCCGACATTGAAAAAGAAAACCGTTCGAACTATCGTTATGACCGTTGCTGTAGTATACATGGTGTTGATTTTTGCAGGTCTATGTATGTATACATTTTCTAAGTTTAATGAAATTCTCAGTCATGAAGTTGAACAAAAGCTTAACTATAAGGTGGAGCTTACTTCTACTAAACTAAATAGTCGATTCTCGAATGATTTCGAGAAGAGCTTGGCTGGAATGAGGGAGGATGCAGGTTATTATTTTGTCATAGATAAAGCTGGTCGATATGTAGCAAGCCAGAACCCTAAGCACGTTATAGGCAAAGCTATATCTGATGAACCGGACATACAGCTGCAAAAGGTCGGTCAGGTCATAGCACAATCTACGGGAACTAGTGGTACGGAGAACACGAAGAATGTCTATGCCTTTACAAGAATCGGCGATACAGATTATAAGTTAGTGCTGGTGATGCCTGTAAAACAGATTTTGGAGCCTATGATGGATAACCAATATTTAATTATAAGCGGTTTTGTTATCGCTCTGATTATTTTTATTGTCTTACTCTTCATTATCTTAACCCGCCTTATTGTACGACCGCTTCGCAGAATCAATGAGCATGTAATGGAGCTCGTTGAACACGGAGGCGATCTGACTAAGAAGCTGGACATGAAGCGAAATGATGAGATTGGGATGTTGGCGTATTCTATGAATCAGTTTCTGGATAACATTCGGGCCATCGTCAGGAATGTCACGTCACAGGCCAATCATCTGAATGAAAATGCAGGGATACTTCAAGTTTCAGCAGAGCAGACAAATGAGACATCCAAGCAAATCACAACGATTATTACGGATATGGCTGTGAGGTCGACGGAGCAAGCAGAACATGTGCGGCAAGTACTCACGATGATGGAACGGACAGTTGAAATCTCCGAGGAAATTATGCAGGAGACGGTAAATACAGTTCACGATTCCAATCATTTAATAAAAGCCGTGCAAACTGGCCAGCGTGCAAACCAGGCATCTGTAGATCATTTGGAAACTATGGTTAGTTCCATTGAAAACTCAACAGAAACCATTGCACAGCTGAACAACCGATCCAGCCAAATCGGTGAGATTATTCTCGTGATTTCCGAATTAGCCAGTCAGACGAATCTACTCGCGCTTAATGCAGCCATTGAAGCGGCCCGCGCTGGAGAGCAAGGGAAAGGTTTTGCAGTAGTTGCAGGAGAGATCCGTAAGCTTGCTGAAGGTTCCGAAAGAGCAGCCGAGCAGATTGCCAAGCTTGTTGGCGCGATTCAAGCGGATACGAATGCAGCGGTCAAAACGATGGAATCAAGTCAACAAGTGGTCAATCAACAGAATGACTTAGTATTACAAGGGCAACAATCCCTAGAGGAGATCGTACAGAAGGTTGATCTAACGACCCAAAGCACGCTGCGCATTCAAGGCATATTTGGTGAGTTATCTACCATGTCACATCAATCATTGAAGGCGCTAGTGCAATCTTCGCAGCTCATTGATCAGTCGGCATCTTCCTCACAGGAAGTAGCGGCTTCCACGGAGGAGCAACTTGCGACTATCGATGAGATGACGACCAGACTTAGAGAACTCAGCGAGTTATCTGTATTTTTAAAGTTAGAAGTTGGGATATTTACGATATAGTCTTATGCTAAAAACCTTTCAAACATTTTTATATAGGAAGGGCTATGGTACCATTTAGGATAAAGTGGTTCGCACCTATATTAAATCGTTGAGAAAAGGATGGGGTAGCATGTTGAATGCTTCTTACTGGTTAAACAATATAAGATTAGAGCAGGGTTATGTTATTGAGGATGGACAAGTGGTTGGTACGGATACGAAGGTTTGTCATATCCGAATTGACGGAGATAAGATTTCAGAAGTGGTTGGAGCGGACGTAGAGCTTCAGAGTCATCTACCTAAATATGACTGCAAAGGGTTATTGATGCTTCCTTCTTTTGAGGAGGCGCATATCCATTTAGATAAAACATATTTCGCTGGACCCTGGAAAGCGGTAAAGCCTGCGGCCGGTGTCTTCGAACGCATTGAGGAAGAGAAGGTATTATTGCCTAAGCTGCTGCCTATGGCGAGACAACAAGCGGAGAGCATCTTGACGCTTATACAGCGTTTCGGTGCGACACATGTGCGTAGTCATTGTAATATTGAGCCTGTCAGCGGTCTGAAGCGTTTAGAAGCAACCCTGCAAGCTTTGGATACCTTCTCCGGAAAAATTTCATTTGAAATTGTAGCTTTTCCGCAGCATGGTCTGCTTCGCTCTAATTCTGTTGAATTAGTAAAGCAATCTCTGGCAGAGGGGGCAACCTATGTAGGTGGTGTCGATCCATACTCCGTGGATGGAGATATCGAGAAGTCACTCCAGACCATGGTCGAGCTAGCGGTAATGAATAATGCTGGCATTGATCTTCACTTACATGATGGAAAAGAAGCAGGAAAACAGACATTGTCGCGTTTGGCTGATCTCACAGAAGAAGCTGGCTTACAGGGCAAGGTGACCGTTAGTCACGCATTCTGGTTCGCAGGTGCTCCGCAGCAGGAAACAGAAGAAATGGCTACACGGATGGCATCACTTGGTATGGGTATTGCATCCACAGTTCCTATTGGAAGAATGATGATGCCATTACCGATGCTGCACAGCCAAGGTGTACAAGTGAAACTGGCAACAGACAGCCTTACGGATCACTGGTCTCCTTTTGGAAATGGAGATCAATTGGAGAAGGCGGGACGGTACGCAGAGTTATATGGGTGTAGTGATGAACGGTCACTATCGCAATCCCTTAGATTCATAACAGGAGGGATAACGCCTCTTAATCTTAAGGGTGAACAGGTATGGCCAAAAGTAGGAAACACTGCAAGCTTTGTGTTACTGCATGCCAGCTGCTCGGCCGAAGCAGTAGCAAGAAGAGCGGACCGTCAAGCGGTATGGTTCGAAGGGCGTCTCGTGAGTGGATCATTATAGGGATATGAGAGGTGGATGACATGCTCATCTCTAACCATTTACAACAGTATAAAGCTGCGATGCTCTCTCTTCCGAAGGGAACCGCGCTATCGAAAGACGATCTGCAGGTGGATGAGCTTCTAATGAAGCGAAGCGGGAAGCTTGAAATGTACTATGCACCCCACAATGAATACATCAATCCCTCTGCAAAGGTGATTATTATCGGGCTAACACCCGGTTTTACACAAATGAGAATAGCCATACAAGAAGCAGTCATTGGGTTGAAAGCCGGGTTTTCAGATGAAGAGGTATGCAGAAAAGCAAAAGAAGCGGCGAGATTCGCAGGCTCCATGAGGAGGACGTTAATTCGCATGCTAGATATACTTGGCCTTCATCAGTATTTGAACCTTACCTCTTGTGACCAATTGTTTCAGGAGCAGCAAACGAATTTGCATACCACCTCTTTACTGCGTTTTCCTGTATTTGTAGAGAAGAAAAATTATAGTGGGGCACATCCTAAGCTGCGATCAGATTCATTCCTTAGAGAATGTGCATTATTGTCGTTAGAGCAGGAGCTGGGCATCCTGAGCCAAGCTTTAATTATTCCTTTAGGAAAAACGGTGGAGGAAATGCTTCAGCTGTTGGTATCTGAGGATAAGCTCGATGATCACCGCTGTTTATGGGGATTTCCTCATCCTTCTGGAGCGAACGGACATAGATTTAAACAGTTTGCCAGCCAGCGAGATAACATGACAAAGACGCTCCAAGATCATTTATGGAACGGCTGAGTGATCAATCTTATCGCAACATTTGTTCTGGACCTCCCGTCAAGAATGATAGAGTAACACAATTTCATTCATCTCAGGAGGTATAATTCACTATGAAAACATTCAAAGTAATCGGAGCGGTTCTGGCTGGCACGCTCATAGCATCGAACGTCATCTCTGCTGCCCCAATCCAGCCAGCTCCAGTCACACCAGCGGCTAATTCCTCAGTGCCGCAGGATTCTTATGGTGGTCTAAAATATGTGCTAGTCATTGATGGTAACGGCTTCTCCCCAGTCGATGTTCCGCTATACGTAGGTTCAAGTAAGGAAGTTATGATCCCTATCCGTACAGCAACGGAAGCGCTTGGATATAAGTTAACATGGACTCAAAGCCTTCAATCGCTAGGCCTTGAGAAAGAAAGCCAGTCGATATCCTTTCAAATTGCAAAAGATGCTTACCGTAATGGCACATCAATTCATTCGCTAGGTGCTGTACCAGAGCTAAAGAACGGTAAAACCTATGTTCCATTATCTTTCTTCGAAAAAGTATTGGAGCTTGAAGTAGTCGCAGGACCAACTGGAACCATATCGATTAATTCCAAGGAACAAGGAAATGGAGAGACTGCCTCAGACACGATCAAGCAAGGATCAATCACTAGTATCTATAAGGGCGAGCAAAATGCTGAAATCGGCCTCAACGGCTATGCTCATGGCGTTCGCTTAGGCATTTCTGATGAAACGGAAATCGTATCTGCTGATAATAAGAAGCTAACCTTTGCTGATCTGCAGCTAGGCATGTCCATCGAGGTTGAGCACAGTATGGTCATGGCTATGAGCATGCCGCCATTGGCGGGCGCGATCAAGATTGTTGTGAAAGACCAAGCTCCGGATCAGCAGACCTTGGGAACGGTTGGCGTGATCGAAGAGGTTACTTCTTCAGATAATGGCATGACCCGCGTTGTAATTAAAGGCGATAAGCTCAGTGATTCTTCCTTCGAGACGATTGTTCTAAATACTACAGACACTACGACTATTCTCGGCACGAAAGATAATCAGAAGATTGCCACAAGTGAGCTGAAAAAAGGTGACAAAGTGTATGCGTTCTACGGTCCGATGTTAACCAAGAGCTTGCCACCTATCGGCCAAGCGACCAAAATCGTTGTAGAAAACTAATTTACATGAAATCGAAGAAATAACGGATGACATGGAAAAAGACCGGCGAGGTGTAGGTCAAGCTGTCTACACGGCTTAAATAGCTTTCTTTTAAAGCTACGAATTTATCACCATCACCGATGAGCAAATCTCGCTTCAGCACGGAAACCGTTAAGCTACCCAAGAAGCCGCTCAAACTGATTAACATGCCTGACAGGAAACCGAAAATTGGGTTGAGCGGCGTCAGGTAGGGATAGATCAAATAGGAGACCCCGGTTGTTACGACAAATGCACAGGCAAAACCTTCCCAGGTCAAATACGGGTTGGCAGTTGGGACCACTTTGCGCTTTCCCATATAGAGGGATGCGAGATAGTGGACCACATCATTCAGCTGTGTCAGCACTACTAGGAATAATACAAGCCCCGCCCCATACTCCGGTGTAGCAAATTGAAAATAGGCTAAGTGACTAAGTCCGAAAACCATCAGCATTAATCCCCACTGGGTTGAACTAACACTACGCAGGAAGCCAACGGTCCCTTTATTAATAAGCCTAGGTAGCGGTAGGAGTAAGAAAACATAGACTGGAATAAACACAATAAACATCCCGTACCATTCGATATAAATCCAGTAGAACTGTAGAGGAATGGATAAGTACGCCCACAGAAATAATCTGCGGTCGGATTTTCGTGACTTTATCATGGAGAAATATTCTTTGAGTGCGAAGAAGGTCAGCACCATTAGTGCCAACAGTGAGACGACTGGATTAAAGAGAGTAGCTAAACAAAAGATAAAAAGCATGCCCCACCAGGTTTTGATGCGGAAGCCGATACCCGTATAGTCTTTACTGGGCTGTAATTTGCCTATAACTACATACATCAAGTGAATGGCCGATAAGGCCGCAAAAATCAGGATTACCGTTAATAGAGAGCGGTCGATAGCTAATCACCAACTTGTCGTAGAGTAGATTCCATTAATGGGTTCATATGTTATTATGAAGGAAACGTTCAATCTTGATAAGGGGAAAATTGTAAATGGCAGATGATCCATCGGTCTTTATCTTGCTTACGAACACCGGAACGCTCTTTACGAAGCTTATCCAAGGCTACACGAGAGCTCCTTATAATCATGCCTCGATCTCCTTTAATCGGGAGCTTTCCGAGTTATATAGCTTTGGCAGAAAGCACCCAAGCAACCCTCTAAACGGAGGGTTCGTGAAGGAGAATATTAAGACGGGCACGTTCAGCAAATATCCAAATACGACGTGTGTTCTATATGAACTTCAAGTTACAGCCCGTGAAGTGGAGAAAATGGAGCGGGTACTCAAAGTCTTTATCCGAAGCCGGCAAAAGTACCTCTATAATATTCTCGGCGTGATTGGTATCGCACTGAAAGAACCTGTCGAATTCAGCAACTCCTACTTCTGCTCACAGTTTGTAGCGGAAATTCTGGAGAGGTCTGGCATTAAGCTATGGAACAAGCTGCCCGCGCTCGTAACGCCGGATGATTTTCGGCAAAGCGATCGGCTGAAGCTGATTTATCGAGGCAAATTAAGTGAGTACGAACCTAAAAGCTAAGGGAGAGTATTGGGATGAATAACAAAGAACGTTTCTCAAATCGGGTAGATTCGTATGTGAAATATCGCCCGAGTTACCCTAAAGAAGCCATTGATTATTTATACAATACGATTGGGCTAAAACCGAATTGTGATATTGCGGATATTGGCGCAGGAACAGGAATATTTTCGGCACTGCTTCTGGAGCGCGGGAGTCGTGTGACTGCCGTTGAACCAAATCCGGAAATGCGTACAGCTGCGGAGGAGATGCTCGCAAAGGATAACCATTTTCGCGCATTGCCTGGGTCTGCCGAGAAGACAGAATTGCCAGACCAGTCTGTAGACTTTATCGTATGTGCCCAGGCGTTTCACTGGTTTGATAGGGACGCAGCGCAATTAGAATTCAAGCGGATTCTTAAACCGGGTGGAAAGGCAGTTCTGATATGGAATTCTCGGCGTACTTACGGTACCCCATTCCTGGAGGAATATGAGCAGCTTGTGCAAACCTTCGGCACCGACTACACTGGGGTTAATCATAAGAACATTACCCCTGAAATCCTTAGCTCCTTTTTTAAGGCAGGGCAGATGCAAGTAGCGCACTTTAGCAATCAGCAGGTGTTTGATTTCGAGGGATTAAGCGGACGGGCGAGATCATCTTCCTACATTCCAGCCCCCGGAGATCCACGTTTCGAGAGTATGATGACGGAGCTGAGGAACCTATTTGAACGAAATAAACAGGATGATAAAGTATTTTTTGAATATGAGACCGAGGTCTATTGGGGCGAAGTATAGTATATGATCAGCATATTAAAAAGACTCAAATCCTAATGATAACAGGGATTGAGTCTTTTTTTACTTTTAGTTATGAAAGATGAACGTAAAAGGTGGTGGATTCGCCGACCGTGCTTTTGGCGTAAATTTTTCCTTTATGTTGTTCAACGATGGATTTGGCAATCGCCAGCCCTAGGCCATAACCCCCTTGTGTACGCGCTCGGGAAGCATTCGTACGGTAGAAACGGTCAAAGATTCTCGCTAAGTGCTCCGATGCAATGCCCTCACCCGTATTGGTGACCGATAACACCATATCATTATGGTGGTTTTTAAGGGATAAAGTGACTGAGCCTTTAGGATTCGTATATTTTACAGCGTTGTCTAAAAGGATCATAATCACTTGTTTAATTTGTTCACTATTCCCTAGCACGATCAGGTTAGGTTCAATGTCATATTCAAGCGAAATATGCTTTTCGAAGATAACAGCTTCCATTGTTAAAATAATATTCTCAACCGCTTCGCTCAAATTGAATTTCGAATAGATCAGGGTCGATCTGGAATCGTCCATCTCGGTTAGGTATAGCAGATCATTGGTCAGACGGGTCATTCTCTCTGTTTCCGACTTGATATAGTGCAGCCACTTCGATTGATTGTGAATAGTATCATCACTGTTGGAGAGAAGAACATCCGCATTGGTGTTAATAATGGTCAACGGCGTCTTCAATTCATGGGAAGCATCGGCAATAAACTGCTTCTGTTTATTAAAAGCCTCCTTCACCGGTGCGATAGACCGATTAGCGAAAAACCGGCTTGTGAAGTATAAAATAATTAGCATCACCGAGCCAACTACAGAGAAGGTATAGATTAGATTGGTGAGGATTTTCTGCTGGGCAGTGATGTCCAGAAATACAAGCATCGCTCCATCATTCGTATGCTGGATGTTGAAGATCCATTTGCTGCTGTCCAAGGTGAACCTTCCGGTATCTTTATCAGCACTTAGAGCCTCTTGCAGAGCTGTAGTATAAAAATCATCATCCATCGTAAATTTGGAATCTTTCCCGATGAGGTTCGACGCTGTATCTATCTTCAGCATAAATGAGACAGACCGTTCCGGAGGTGGAGTTCCGTTATCGATACGTTTATTATCAGCATGGGGTAACTGGGAACTTCCCTTAGTTGAGCCCATTCGTCCTGCATCACCGCCGGGAGACTTGTAGTTCTCCATAATTCTGTGAAGATCCATCTGAATATTGTTTTGGACATCTTGGTACGTAATGACATAAATCGAGATGAAAGCCACCAGCATTATTACGGATATAGTTACTAGGTTAACAATAAGAAATCGATTTCTGAGCTTCGTGAACATTAGGCTGTCACCTCTAATACATACCCTACATTTCTGATCGTACTAATGCGTACAGTGGAATTTAAGAAGGTCAATTTTTTTCTCAAAAAAGAAATATACACTTCTACATTGTTGTGCTCTGCCTCCGAATCAAACCCCCATAACTTCTCAATAATTTGTTCCTTGGAGGTTACGGCTTGTTTCCTCAGAATCAGAAGCTCCAATAATTCACTTTCCTTAAGATTCAGCTTGATCTCTTTGCCACCTACGGTAAGCTTCAGAGTCGATGTATTCAATTCAATATCCCCGAACTTTAAAGCATCATCTGGAATAACCTCGTTTTTACGTCTTAGTACAGCCCTTATTCGTGCCAGTAGGATCTCCGAGGAAAAAGGTTTGGCGATATAATCATCAGCCCCATAGTCTAGTCCAGTGACCATATCTGTTATCTCACCCTTTGCTGTAAGCAAGATAACGGGAGTGGATACCCCCTTCTTACGCAGCGACTTGAGGACGCTAACCCCATCCATCTCAGGCAGCATAATATCGAGCAGCAGTAAATCATAAATTCCGCTCAGTGCATAATCCAGACCCGATCTACCGTCATGGACTGCGTCCACCGAATAATTATGTTTTTTTAATATTTGAGTTAAGGCTTCGGCGAGATGAAGCTCGTCTTCTACGATTAATATTCTCATGGTTCTGCCATCCCCTACATAAAACGAGTATTTGTTATTGAGGTCATTATATCAGTATTACCTTTACTGAACCTTAATGAAGGTTGGTATAGAACTGTATTGTGAAAATTGAACAGGTGGCAAGTAACGGAGGGGAATTTTGGAACTGTAGGAGCAATAGCGTCCCCCTTTGTCTGCGAAAGTCCAACATTCACCGCAGTTACGATTTACACCTCTGTTAGTGGGATGTAAAACCATTTAAGATTCATTAAAGGTTTGGGATCTAAGATACATTCATAAGCACAAGAGACAACGATAAACAGAAAGGAATGATCCCATATGGCGATTGAGGTATTCAACCGTTATGAGAACAAATATTTACTGGATAACGAAGCCTACTATAAATTTTATAACCAATTACTTGAATACATGGAGCTAGACGATTTCAACAAGCAGCATGAGTTTTATTCCATAACCAACTTATATTATGATACTGCGCACAATACGCTGATTCGTAACAGTCTTGCGAAGCCGAAGTACAAAGAGAAGCTGCGTTTAAGAGCTTACGGTGTTCCAAATCAAGATACAAAGGTTTATCTGGAAATCAAGAAGAAGGTGTTCGGGCTGGTGAATAAAAGAAGAACGTCGCTCAAATTGGACGAGGCTTATGCTTTTGTTGCCACAGGCAGGGAGCCAGAATTCGAGGACTACATGAACAAACAGGTGATTGAAGAGATTAAATACTTTTTAACGCGATATGAATTGCAGCCTAAAGTGTATCTGTCTTATGACCGCAAAGCGTTGTTTTGTAAAAATAATCGTGATTTAAGAATCACGTTCGATACGAATATCCGAAGTCGGCGGTACGATCTCAAGATGGAGCATGGCGTTTATGGCGAACCATTACTAGAGCCGGGTCAGTGGCTGATGGAAGTAAAGGCTGAAAATACGATTCCGGTCTGGTTAGCAAAAATGCTCTCAGAGCATCAAATGTACCGTACAAGCTTCTCCAAATACGGTAATGAATATAAAAAAATGCTGAAGAACAGTAAAACAGATCGGGGGAGTGCTCTTTATGCTTGATTCATTATTTACCGTAGCAACGAGTACAGAGCTAACGTTTACCAACGCAATTCTAACTATTTTTATAGCTATCGCCCTTGGCGGGATCATTAGCTACACCTATATGAAGACAAATTCCGGCGGGTATTCGCAAAGCTTCACACTCACGATGGTACTGCTGCCCGTAATTGTGGCCATCATCATTCTGCTTATTGGCAGTAATGTTGCCAGAGCCTTCAGTCTTGCCGGAGCATTCTCCATCATTCGGTTCAGAAGTGCGCCTGGCGATCCGAAGGATATCACCTTTGTATTGTTCACCATGGCATCAGGACTTGCCTGCGGGGTAGGTTCTTTCGGATACGCGGTGTTGTTTACCCTTATTCTGTGCGCCCTGATGTTTATTCTTAATCGGACTAATTTTGGGGTAAGAACAACATCGCAAAAAACACTAAAGGTAACTATTCCAGAGAGTCTGGGGTATGAAGAAGCCTTCGCAGAAGTTTTCAATACATTTAATGTAGGGTATGAGCTTAAGAAGATTAGAACGACTGAGCTTGGCAGTTTATATGAACTGGTCTACTCCGTTACGCTGAGTGAGGCTGTGAACCAGAAGGAGTTCCTGGATGCGATCCGTACTCGAAATGGGAATCTAGATCTCTCGTTAACCATGACTCCCACTGTAAATGACTATTAAAATGACCGAAAGGATGGATGGAATATGAAAAATTATATAACAGTCAGTAAAATAGGGATTTTGTTATTGTGTGCGGGACTCATGTCGGCTTGCAGCAATAATAATACAACAGCACAGTCTGAAGCTACGTCGAGTGAATTAACGTTGAGCCAGAGTGGAGCTGCTACTGAAGTACAATTGGCAGGTGCTAAGCTGTCGGACTTGGTAACGTTCGATGAAGACGATTCTAATACAAGTTGGACGGCGGACCAATCCACGGATATTGCCCTGGCTGGCACGAGCGCTGTTGTCGAAGGTGCGGGAGCTGAATCCAAAGATGGGTCAGTGGCGATTACTGCAGCAGGAACCTATGTGCTTTCGGGTAAGCTGAGTGATGGGCAGATCGTAATTAATAATCAGGATGACGGAATTGTACATCTGGTGCTGAACGGTGTGAACATTACGGACAGTGACAGCGCTGCAATTTATATTAAAGAAGCGGGTAAAGTGATCATTACCTTGGAGGACGGAACAGAGAACTCCGTATCGGATGGGGCAACTTATGTCTATGCTGATGACACTACAGATGAGCCTAGTGCAGCTATCTTTAGTAAAGCAGACTTAACAATCAATGGCACAGGGAAGCTGTCTGTTTCTGCTAATTATAATGATGGGATTACAAGCAAGGATGATCTCAAAATCATGAGTGGCATCCTTGAAATTCAGGCTGCTGATGACGGGATTGTCGGTAAAGATCTAGTTGCTGTGCAGGATGGAAGTATCAGCATTACAGCTGAAGGTGACGGAATCAAATCGACCAATGATACCGAAACGGATAAAGGCTTTATTGGTATCACAGCAGGAACGTTTGATATTCAGGCTGGCAATGACGGAATTCAGGCGGAAACTGCACTTGTAATCGATGGCGGAACGTACACCTTGGTTACAGGCGGAGGCAACGAGAATGGTGAAGTGAAGACAGGTGATCCAGGGACAGGCATGGGCATGAGAGGTAATCGTGGACAAGGAACAGGTGGCCAAGCACCAGGAACAACAGATACATCGACATCAGAGGCAAAGCCAGAGACAATGCCGGAGGCGTCACAGCAGGAAGCGTCAACTACATCAACAACGGCAGAATCCGAAACAGTAAGTACTAAAGGGTTGAAGGCTGGAGGAGATATTAGCGTAAACAACGGAACATTTAACATTGATTCTGCTGATGATGCAGTGCACAGCAATAGTAACATTGCGATAGCCGCTGGAGAATTTAACATCAAAACTGGCGACGATGGAATTCATGCGGATGCCTTGGTGGCGATATCCGGTGGCAAAATTGATATTACGAAGAGCTACGAAGGGATTGAAGGAGCGAACATCGCGATGTCCGGAGGCGAAGCTCACGTAGTCTCTTCTGATGATGGAGTGAATGTTGCAGGAGGTAATGATGAAGTGACTGTAGGAGGTGGCCCTCAGGAGCAGGATCAGTTCAGCGATGCTGCAGCTAATGTACTCACGATTAGCGGAGGAACATTAACGGTCGATGCCACAGGTGACGGATTGGATTCGAACGGCTCTATCGTGATGTCCGGTGGTACAGTAATTGTTAACGGACCTACTAATGGTGGAAACGGCGCTCTCGATTACGATGGCAGCTTTGAACAGAGTGGCGGTACTCTAATAGCCGCGGGAAGCTCGGGTATGGCTCAGGCAACGTCTGACACCTCCAGCCAACATGCAGTCAGCATGACGTTCCCTCAGATCCAGAAGGCCGGAACATTGGTCCATCTGGAGGATAGCGAAGGAAACACAATCCTAACCTTTGCTCCATCGAAAGATTATCAGTCGCTCGTGATGAGTTCCCCTGATTTGAACGACGGTGGACCATACACCCTCTACTCGGGAGGTACCTCGACTGGCAGTGAAGCAAATGGAATGTATACGGATGGCGAGTATACTGGAGGAACGAAAGTAGTAGCGTTTGAAATCACCAGTAGTGTAACTTGGCTGAATGAATCCGGAGTAACCACCGCGAACACCAATCAAGGCCCAGGTGGCGGTGGTGGTGGAAAAGGAAGACCATAATCTATAAAATGCATATTAAAAGCCACTCCAGCACATTGGAGTGGTTTTTTGGTGGTTGAGATAATTAGTCGCTATTAATAGAGAGCAAATTCTGCTTAATGGGTTGATTTGAAGTCTTTATGATCACATTATGTGAATTAAAAGACAGAATTTGAATCAGCTGCTCGGCCATATGGTTCGCAGTATATTTGAACCCTCCTTTTACCCATTCCATGATTAATCCAAATAGAGCATAGGCCGTATAGCTAGAAAATAATTCGATATTTATATTGTTATTAGTATGATTAACCGCGACTAAGTCCTGCTTGGTTAGCTCCTTTAAGATGTCACAAATCTTATTTTGAAACCCAGGCAGAACATTGGAATTTACAATGATGGTATAAAAATTAGAATAGGAAACGACATGCTCAAAAATTTTGATGCTAGAGGTAGTAAGCTCACTCACCATAAATTTATCGGTATGGAGATAGGGATCTTTATAAGCCTTAATTAAATCCTCCAGCACATCATCAATTAACTCATTCAGAAGTTCTTCTTTGGTTTGATAATGCTTATAGAAGGTTCCACGGTTTAAATCGGCTAGGGTAACAATATCGGTTATCGTAATGGTGCGGAAATTCTTTTTTTCCATGAGTAATATCAATGCATTTTTTAGTTCTTTCCTCGATTTACTTGTTCTTCGATTTTTAAGCAACAGAAGACCACCTAACTGTCTATTTTCTAACCCTATTTCAACACAATCCTGCTTTATATTTATTTATGAACATTTGGTGTCCCGTTTGTATATTGATAGTTAAATTGCAGATGATTAAACTTAAGTAGAATAAATTTTAATCGTTTTAGAGATTTTATATATTAATACTTACATTATAGATAAACGTAAAGGAGACTTCCAACATGAAACTTCAAGACAGAGTTGCAGTTGTTACCGGAGCAGCATCGGGTATGGGGAAATCTATCGCAGAGTTGTACGCTAAAGAAGGTGCTAAAGTAATAGTAGCCGATCTTAACTTGGAAGGTGCGGAACAAGTCGCAGCAGGAATCGTTAGTAATGGTGGAGTAGCTAAGGCGTTAAAAGTAAATGTTGCTCTAGTCGAAGATATCAATAACATGATTGATACCGCAGTAAATGAATATGGAACGCTAGATATACTAGTGAATAATGCGGGTATTATGGATGGATTTGAGCCAGTTGGTGATATTAATGATGAGAGATGGGATCTTATCTTTGACATCAATACCAAAAGTGTAATGCGGTCCACACGTAAAGCGCTACCTATTTTCCTCGAAAAAGGAAAGGGCGTTATTGTGAATACCGCTTCTACAGGTGGCGTAAGTGGTGCTCATGCTGGAGCAACTTATACTGCCTCCAAACATGCAGTAGTAGGCTTGACAAAAAATACAGCTTTTATGTATGCCAACAAAGGCATTCGTTGTAATGCCATCGCACCAGGAGCTACTGCCACTAACATTAGTGCTTCTATGAAAAATATTAATGAGTTCGGCATGAGCCGTACTCAACTTACACAGGCTGTAATTCCTCGGGTAGGTTCACCTGAAGAAATCGCACAAGTTGCGTTGTTCCTGGCTTCCGATGACTCCAGTTTTGTAAACGGAGCGGTCCTCGCTGCCGATGCGGGATGGACTTCTGCATTCTAAAATTAGATAGCATAAAAACTCCGCTAGAGATTACTCTAGCGGAGTTTTTTATGCGCTTGATATTTCCAGGCCAACCCTTCAAAATAGAGAGAATGCTAACTATAAAGGGAGTTATATGAAATGAACGATGTTAGGGCGCGGAATCACGTGAAAGTGATTGGAGAAGGAGAACGAACCATTGTTTTTGCACATGGATTTGGGTGTGACCAGAGCATGTGGCAGTTTATTACGCCCTCTTTTGAGAAGAAGTATCGAATCGTTCTATTTGATTATGTAGGCTCAGGTAACTCTGATTTAAGTGCATATACAACAGATAAATATCAATCGCTCCACGGCTATGTACAGGATGTATTGGATGTCATCGAAACGTTGAAACTCAAAGATATTATTTTTATAGGTCATTCGATTAGCTCAATGATCGGGATGCTTGCTTCGATTGAGCGGCCGGATTATTTTGATAAAATGATTATGATAGGTCCTTCTTCATGTTATTTAAATGAGGGGAATACTTATTTCGGAGGCTTCGAGAAAAGTGATATTACTGAGCTTCTGGAGATGATGGAGATGAATTTCGCTGGCTGGGCTAGCTTTATGGCACCTCTTGCTATGAACAACCCTGACCCGGTGTTAACGAAAGAGCTGGAGCGCAGCTTTATCTCGGCAGATCCTGTTATTGCAAGGGAATTTGCAGAAGTTACGTTCTTTTCAGATCATAGGGAAGATCTACCTAAGGCTACAATCCCTACACTTATTCTACAATGCTCGGATGACAGTATCGTACCTATAGCGGCTGGAGAATATCTACATAAACACTTGAATAATAGTACCTTCCGTTTAATGGAGGCTAAAGGGCATTACCCACACATTAGCCATCCTGAGGAGACCATCACTTTAATTAATGAATATCTTACGTAAGCTAGATGAGATTATGCTGTGTTGAAAGGATATTTAGATCATGGATGACCGATTAAGATATGCGCCTTGTGGCTATGTTTCTATTACCCATGAAGGAATAATCAAGGATGTAAATCAGACGTTTTTGGACCGTATGGGGTATAAACAGGTTGATTTGGTGCATAAGCATTTTGAATCTATCATGTCTACGGCAAACAAGCTTATTTTTCATTCATACTTCTATCCTTTTATTAATCTTAATGGACAGGTGGAAGAGTTATTTATAAATCTGAAAGATAGTGATGGTAAAGCGGTTCCCTATTTATTGAATGGCAGAAGGCTCGAGTGTGAAGGTGTAGAGGTCATTGATTGTATCCTGGTACAGATGGGAAAACGTATTGACTATGAGCTGGAGCTTCGGTCTGCCAAGAAGCAAATAGAAGTGGCTTATTGGGAAAAGGATCAGGCGCTTGCCGAGCTCAAGCGAATTCATTTAGAAATTGAACAGAAACAAGCCGAGCTGCTGGAGATGAATGCCGTTTTAGTAGAGTTATCTAATACAGATAAGCTGACTGGGCTGAAGAATAGAAGGTTTCTTCAAGAGAAGCTGGAAGAGCAAATTGTAGGGTACGGCCAAGTTCAAACAGCATTTTCGCTGTGTATTATAGATATTGATCATTTTAAAAAAGTGAACGACACCTATGGGCATCAGACAGGTGACTATGTGCTGGAGAAAATGGCGAGTATCTTGAAACTGCAATCTCGTAAAGAGGATATTGCGGCTAGATATGGCGGTGAGGAATTCATACTTCTTTTACCTAATACAGACATCTCGGAGTCAAGGACTATAGCTGAGAATTTACGGCAGTCTATCGCGTATTCAACTTGGGAAATGGGCCGGATAACGGTGAGCATTGGTGTAGCTACATTTATTCCAGCCGATTCAGAAAACACCCTGCTGCAAAAAGCTGATCAAGCGCTCTATGCCTCTAAAGAACAGGGGAGAAACCGCGTTACCCACTTCATAGATTTGAATGAAAAGCTTCTTTAACAGGGGGCTTTTTTGTTATTTATAAACGATACATCCTCTTTGCTCTAATTGCTCTAAAATGTCTGTTTCCTTCAAGCTGTGATTCCATCTGAGATCCAGTTTCTCTAATCGCTCTAGTTGTAGAAGGGATTTCGGAATTTCTTGCAGGTTATTATCTCTTAGGTCAAGCTCAACAAGGCTGCTTAATTGACCTATTTGCTCAGGCAGCTGATTCAGTTTATTTTTTCGAAGGTTCAGTTTTCTTAACTTGCTTAGTTTACCGATGGATGAAGGTAGTTCAGTGATTCGATTATCATTTAAATCAAGTATCCGAAGTTCTTCTATAGCACCCAAATGCTCGGGTAACAAGACCAGTTGATTACCATACAGATGGATCTCTCTTAGCCCTTTTATTTGTGTGATTGAATCTGGCAGACTTTCTAGCTGATTGTAATATAGCCGCAATTCAATTAGACTGCTCATTGCGCCTAAAAGAGTAGGCAGTTGCTTGAGATTATTATCTGTTACATTCAGATACTTGAGTTTCTGGAGATTACAAAGCTGCTCCGGCAGCTGCTCGAACTGATTATTACTTAGGTATAGAAAAGAATCCAACCCCCGTAGTTCTCCAATACTCTCCGGCAATACCTTGAGTCGATTATGGCCTAAATCAAGCATTCTTAAGTGAACTAAACGACCGATGTTCTCGGATAACCGTTCGATGTCATTACCCGCATAATTTAGTACCTCTAATTCATCATGAAGGAAGAGTTGATCGGGAATCTCTTTAATATGGTTGTTGTACATGCTCAGTTCTAGTAGAGGATTGCTCTCAAACACGATCTCTGGCGTTTCTGTAAGTCCTTTTCCGTCAAAATTATATCTCATAGAAGGTTCTCCTTTGTTATTGGTATGGGCAATCGTTACGATAGAATATAACAGGATAATGATTTATTATCTGTATGTTGGCATACAAAACTATGGCGTGTTTTAGAAAGGAATAATGAGATGGAAGCTTCTTTTTGGAAAAGAGGATTTCTTTGGCGATCTGGATGTGATCCATCCCTCCAATGCAAGAGTGATATCAGCGGTGGCGATGAACGATACACTACCCGTTAGTTAAGGAACAATTGATGCTGCTGCAAATGGATCGTTTATTTTTATCGAATCGGTTATTACCCGAAATGAAATTTCATGCTGCGAGAGCGCGTGCAATTTTTACTCTAAGAAGACTATACCAAATATTCGGGATAGAGGAGCAAGGCGAGATGAGGATTAATCTCCGGCTGACCCATCAGCAGTTCGCGGATATAATCGGAACGCTCAGGGAGACGGCTACCCTTGTGCTTAAAGATCTGCAAGAGCAAAAGATTATTGAGATTCAACATCAACAGTTAACCGTGTTAGACCTGTCGTACTTACTGGAGTAAACGGATTTTGATTGAGAATAGTAGTTCTGGGAGCTTTTTAAGAGAATCGAAGATGAAAGGGGTTATGAATGTGGCTTGTAATCATTGTGTAGTAAGAGAGCTGAATTTTGAAATTAAGGCTCATGGCGAGCTTAATCTAAGGATGTTACCTGAGGTTATTCATCATTTGAGTAGAAGCAATACGATACATAAGGTAGAAGAAAATGTGATTACGATTAAAGAGGCTGGGGCGCGGGATTTTCTGGATTTCTGTAATGATCATATGGCGTCGAAGCAGATTGAATTCCGTATAGATGACCAAACATGGAGACCTCTATCCGAGATGCCCACTGTACTTGATATGGAGTGGATTGATGAGGTTATCACTAAGGGGTTAGTGATTTGTCACTTCCAGCCAATCGTGAATGCAAAGGAAGAGATTTTTGCATATGAGGTCTTATCCAGATTTAAAAAAGAAGATGGAGCCCTTATCTATCCTAATGAGATCTTTACGGCGGCACGCAATCGTGGCCGTTTATATGCTTTAGACCGGTTATGTAGAATGACTGCTGTAAAATGTGCTGCACCCTTAAATAAAAAAACGTTTATTAACTTTATCCCAACGTCGATCTACGCTCCAGAGTTCTGCCTAAGATCAACAGTTGAATTGGCCAATCAATTAGGCGTAGATCCCTCTCTTTTTGTCTTTGAAGTTGTTGAGACGGAGAAAGTGGATGACCTTGCTCATTTGAAAGCTATTTTGACATATTACAAGGATCGGGGATTTGAATACGCTCTAGATGATGTTGGCGAAGGCTTCAGCACAATCGAGATGTTATTGGCACTTAAACCCCATTACATGAAGCTGGATATGAAATATGTTCAGGGTGTGTCTAGTGATCCGAGCAAACAGAAAGTAGCAGAACAGTTTTTAGAAAAGGCATTAGAAATCCAATCCGTTCCCTTAGCAGAAGGAGTGGAATTTAGAGAGGACTTTGAATGGCTTAAGCAGAGTGGTTATCAGTTGTTTCAGGGATATTTATTTGGAAAACCTGACCCTATTCCCAAACAGTGATCCTAATGAGTAGATCTCCGTCTAGAGGATGAGATGAATTCAGGTCAGAGTCTGATTACAGGTGAGCCCCGGGGCTGTACAATTTAGGTAATTGAGAAGGGGGTCGGATGAATATGGAATGGCATAAATACATCACACGTTGGGCAGATTCCAGGGGCTGGGAAGGGCGAGAGATTGATTATCAGTGGCCTTCTCCCTCATTTCCAGTGGTAAGTATTCGCAGCAATTTAGGTCGCTACTCTGGTCAGGGTTATGGCAGCAGACCTCGTGTGAAGACAGCTGTTGGATTAATTGCTATTGGAGATATAGCTGTAGGCTTGATTTCCATAGGTGCGATAAGCGTAGGGGTTCTATCCGTGGGTGCAATATCACTAGGAATGTGGTTAGCACTTGGAGCGATAGCACTTAGCTGGCTTGGCTTCGCAGCTGGGGCGATTGCTATTGCAGGAGTGGCTGTAGGAGCGATCGCGATAGCCGAAAAAGCGTTGGGTGCTGTCGCCATAGGGGATACGGCATTTGGAGCGGTAGCCATAGGACGGATTGCTGGGGGAGCCGTAGCTATTGGACAATGGGCATATGGTCTAATCGCGGTTGGCGAGCATGGCTTTGGGTTAATTCCGATCACAGGTGATGTGTGGAATTGGTTTCGGCGACTATTTGGAGGTTGAACGCTCCTCCAGTCCTAAAGTATCACTCTTCGTCTGGGACAGTTGATAAATAATATCGATCAGTTAGAGGAAATTGATTGCAATTACCTATGTCGATCAAATATCAATTTCATACCAAATAATCATGCAATAAGATGCATAGTTATGTTAACCTTTGTAATGTAATCGAAACTTCATAGGCAAACCTATGGAAATGTAGGGACGCAAAGCTATAGGGACTAAGGTTATCACGACTATTGTCAGCCAGCTGCCAAAGAGTGTATAACGCTTTTTGTTTTTAAGGTTTAATAAAAATTAAGTCTTAATTTTTATGCAACTTTAGCTGCAATCAAGCTACTCTTTCGGGGTAGTTTTTTTTGTGCTCATTTTTAGGCATTGAAGAGATTCATATTACATCTGGGGGGTAGAAAAGATGAAAAAAATGATTGCAATCGCTACATCGGCAGCCATGTTAGCTAGCTTTTCGAGTGAGGCAGGTTATGCTTTAGCAAGTGATGTAAGCAAGGTAACTGTAGTGAACACTGTAGTACAAAGCAAGGCTGACCTAATAAGCAATGCGTCAGTTATTCCGTTTGATCTGTACGGCAAGGCTATCCTAGGCGCTTATAATGATGTTTTTAGAATGAATCCTGCGAATATTAAATCCATTACCAATAACGGTGGTAACTACTCAGGTTCACCTATAGCAAAGGCTATTGATGGCGATATGAGTACGCATTGGGAAACGGGCAAACCGAATAGTTCAACGTTTACGAATGAGGTTGTCTTTGTATTCAATGAGTCCACTGAATTAAATAGAATCGTATATGCTGCAAGACAATCCAGCGCAAAGGGTAAGGGGTTTGCCCAGGAATTTGATATTTATGGCTCAACAACGGATGCAGGCGATTATACGCTAGTATCCTCTGGAGAATATAAAGGCTCAGCAGGTGACGTAGTAGAGGTGCAGTTTGACAGGGCAACCTTTAAGAGACTTAAATTTGTCTTCAAAAAAGCTAACCAAGATTGGGCGAGTGCGGCTGAGTTTTCTTTTTACAAAGAAGATGCCGTATCCGCTAAAATGAAAAATTTATTCACAGATGACAGCTTGAGTCAAGTTAGCGCAGCATTTAATACGATGGAGAAATTAACGGCTTTAGAACAAGAAGTGCAGACACATCCACTGTACGCGCAGTTTCAAGCAGATATAGAGAATGCAAAAGTACTTCTGGAGAATCATCAAATAGAGGCAACAGCGGCTAAGGTTTCGAAGCTAAAAGGCTATGGTACAGCATATGAAAATGCCTATAGCGAAGCTTATAGAATGCCCAACTCAAACGTATCAAAAGTAACGGTGAACGGCGGAAGCTACCCAGGTACGAAACCGGAATACATGCTCGATGACCAACCGAATACACACTGGGAAACCAATAAAAACAATGACGACAGCTTCACGAATGAAGTTGTGTTTGAGTTAGCACAAGCGAAAGTATTAGATAGAGTGGCTTTCCTGGCTAGAGATAACCGCAAAGGCTTCCCAGAGGCTTTTCAAATTTATGCATCAGAAACAAGTAAGGGAGAGACCTTCCAGCTCGTATCTAGCGGAACCGCGAATAGTACGAATGACTTTCTGGAGTTTAAATTTGAACCTACGAAGTTTAAAAGATTGAAATTCAAGTTCACAAAAGCCAATATCAACAGACCCTTTGCAGCCGAATTTAGATTTTATACAGAGGATAAAGTAAGTGAAGCTGTAAATGGTATTTTCACAGATGGCACGATGAGTGCGGTTGTTCCTGCTTATAATAGCGTCGAAGCAATCAACGAATTAGAAGAAGCGGCAAAAGTACATCCGCTCTATCCAATCCTGAAGGATTCTTTGGATTTAGCTAAGAAGCTAGTGAATGGTGAAATTCAAACCGAAGGCACCATCATTGAGGCGGAACAACGTGGAGATATGAAAAAGCATGCGCAAGAAAACCTGAGAATTGGTTTCGGTACGAACAACCAGCCTACAGGTCTCGTTGCAATGCCTGGAGATACGATCAACGTTTATGTGGACGCAGCTTCGAGCGATAAATTGCCTTCTTTAGTCTTTTCTCAACAAGAGGCGGCTTGGAACGTTTGGGCTAGCAGTGTGAAATTGCGTCCAGGTAAAAACACAATAACCGTTCCTGAATTTGCGACGAATAGTTATTATGCACATGAAGTGACTAAGGGCGGTACAGTGTATATCGTCAATCCATATACAGCGGAGGAACAAGGTAAAGCACCTATGATCCGGTTCGAGGGGCTTACCAAGATCCCTATGATGACCAAGATTACAGATCCTGAACAATTCAAAGCCTTCTTAACCACCTATAAACAAAAAATAGATGAAGATAAGGCAGCGCATCCGAATGTTCAAGATCGCGAGCTCATTGATGTGGTGGAAATGGTCAGCGATCATGTTATTTTCACAGGCACTGCGACAGAAGCTTATAACATGTTTATTACGCAAGAAAATGATCCGCTGGGTACCGTAACCGGCTATGATACTTGGATGAAGACGATCTTTGACTTCTATGGCTTGGATGGCAGTAGTGTGATTCATGATGCCAAGCTAATTCGTGAGAATATCCGATTGATGCAGCCTTATGGTGCGATGTATGCAGCGGGGGACCATACAGGGATACAACTTGGAACCGTGGGGACAATGTTAGGTGATTTTAACAAAGTCTATCCAGGCTGGGGATTGAATCATGAAATAGGGCATCGCTTGGCGATGGGCGAACGAGAATATGGTGAAGTAACCAATAATATGGTGTCTATGCTGATGTCAGTCTATGCGGACTCGATGGATACTCGTATTCCTTTTGAAAGTGATATATATAAATATGTAATCGAAGAAAATAAAGTGGTTATGAATCAGCAGGGCTTATTTGCACAGCTTGGTGCCTATTGGCAGTTAGAATTGGCGCATCCGGGTTACTGGACAGAACTGACCAAGCTGTACCGCGAGCGGAAGGTCTCCCTTCCGAACGGCGACAATTCCAAGCAGCAGTATTTGGTGGAGTTCTCCTCTGAAGTGCTGGGGTTAGACTTAAGTAGCTATTTTGCCAGACATGGCTTCACTGTGAATCCTGAAACAAAAGAGAAGTTAGCTAAATATCCAGCACCGAAAAAGCTCTGGTATTTAAACAATTCAGTGGTTCATTATGAAGGAACAGGAATAGCAGATAAGAATGTTGCGATAAAGGTTAATATCACGCCTAACACTACTGCTAAATCGAACACACTAAGCTTCAGTATGGATACGGATCTTAAGAAAGATTTCTTAGGTTATGAGGTGTATAGAGACGATAAGTTAGTAGGGTTTACAGGGACTGACCAGTTCGTGGATACGAATGTAGATAACAGCATCAATTATACGTACAAGATCGTTGGTTATGATAAGAAGCTGAACCCACTGAAGCCGGTACAGGTTAAAGCCTTCAAGCCAGCGTTATCTGTTGAAGATCAAATCACGTTAAAGCTTAATCAAGCTTTTGATCCGATGAACTATGTAAAAGCGACTAACTATCTAGGAAACGATATTACGGCTAATGTCACCCTGAAAGCAAATACCGTTGATGTAACGCAAAAAGGCGACTACGAAGTGGTATATGAAGTGAAGAACGAAGGGGTTACAGAAACCAAAAAAACACTGGTTACGGTAACGAGTGACTATGCTTATCTTTCGGATCTTAATGCCAAGTCAGTCGTTGTTGGTTGGGGTGAATTAAAGAAAGATAAAGCCGTTTCTGGTGGAATCATCAGCCTTGTTCGACAAGGGCTAGCTGCAACCTATGCCAAGGGAATCGGTGTACATGCGAACTCTGAAGTTGTTTATGATATTGAGGGTATAGGTTATGACTTCTTTGAAAGCTACATCGGGATCGATCAAGCGATGAAAGGAAAGCCATCCTCTGCAACCTTTGAAGTGTATGTAGATGGAGAGAAGAAATTCGCGAGTGATGTTTTCCGGGCAGGGACAGAGCATGAATTTGTGAAAATACCTGTGACAGGTGCGCGCGAAGTGAAGCTGGTTACCACAGATGCTACAGATGGCAATGCTTCAGATCATACGGTATGGGCCGATGCGAAGTTTACGAATACTTCAAGTAAGCCGACCATCACAGTGCCGGAAGAGACAACTTTCGTTCAGTTGAATAGTGAATTTGATATTTTGACTGATGTCACAGCCGTTGATAAGGAAGATGGTAACTTGATTGGAGCCGTTGAGGTAAACCCGAATGGTTTCACTTCAAGTAAAACAGGCACTTACACCGTCGAACTGTCAGTTACAGACCGGGATGGGAATACAGCTGTGCAGACCCGAAAGATCGTTGTGTACAGCGCTAGTAAATACTTGAGTGATACAGCTTGGCAGTCGGCAAGAACGGATTATAATGTGGTTCGTAAGGATAAGGCAAGTTCTAACAATCCGATTAAACTACTTGTAAATGGCGTAACCAAAGAATTTACGAAGGGCTTAGGAACGCATGCTAACTCTGAAATTGTGTATAATCTGGCGGGTGCTAATTTCGAATATTTTGAAACATATGTAGGGGTTGACCGAAATATCCCAGAGCAAAATAATTCTAGTGTGATCTTCAAAATCTTTGCCGATGGGGCAGAAGTATATAATAGCGGACTGATGAAATTTGGCACGGAAGCTAAAATAGCTCGAATCCCTGTGAAGGGTGTAAGTGAATTGAAATTGGTATTAGATAATGCAGGTAACGGAAATGCATCAGATCACGGTGATTTTGCGGATGCGAAGTTTATGATTCTGAACAGTACACCGGAGCTTACGATCCCTAAACCTGTATCCACCAAAGTGGGGCAAGCCATAGCCATAAACGAAAGCTATTCGGCAACGGATTCAGAAGATGGTGACTTAACGGCTCAAGTAAAGGTTACGGGTGAAGATCAGGTTAAATTCAACAAAGCTGGAAAGTATCGGATCACTTATATGGTAACCGATAGTGATGGAAATACGACCACGAAGACTAGAACTATAGCCGTAGTAGACATGACAGATTTTACGTATCTGACGGATTACGACTGGAACTCTACTCAGAACAGCTATACCGCACCTTTGAAGGACAAATCTGTTAGTGCCAATACGCTGAGATTAACAGATAAGGGCAATCAAGTGGTGTCTTACGAGAGAGGGATTGGAGCGCACTCCAACTCGACGATTGTATACGATCTAAGCGATAAGAACGCGGACTACTTCACTTCCTATGTGGGTGTAGATCGGCAAATGTACGGTACGGTTGGTTCGGTGAGCTTCGAAGTGTTCGTCGATGGAGAGAAGAAGTTTGATAGTGGACTTATGAACTCCAGAGATCCACAGAAATTTATCGAGTTAGATGTTAATGGAGCCCAAGAGCTGAAGTTAGTCGTTACAGACGGTGGAAATGGCAACGGATCTGACCATGCTACATGGGGGGGGACCAAACTACATTTCGCGAATGGAGATCACCTATTCACTGGAGATCTGGAACAAGCGATTGCTGTGGCGAAAGCAATTTCTCTTGAAGGTTTCACAGCCGAGAGTATTGCGGTGTTTACGGCCAGTCTCTCGGGTGCAGAAGCAGCTTTGGCTAATCCTTCGGTCACACAAAGTGAGGTAGATGCAGCCGTAGCGGCGTTACAACAGGCAGCAGAGGGTCTGACCGAAATAGACCTTACGCAAGAAATCACGATTGCAGACCCATATTTAAGTGCCTCAATCAAGGCCGCACTAGGCGTATCTGGACAGCTAACGCTAGGGGACATGTATAAACTTACGACGTTAACGAGCGAAACTGGAAGAGCTAAATCTTTGGAAGGTCTTCAGTATGCTAAGAACTTAGAAACACTTAATATTGCTGGAAATGAAATTACGGATTTCTCTCCACTACAAGGATTGACTAAGCTGACTAGCTTATTGGCCGACCCACAAGTGATTGAGATAGCACAATTAGAGGGTCCTGTAGTTGAATTGACCAATCTGGTGAAAGGGCTCGATGGCAGTAAAGTAATTCCTAGTTCAGCAGGGGTTAGAAACACTGGGACATTTAAAGAAATTATGTTTGATATGAATGAATGGGCAGCTAATCCAGAGGTGTTCACCCTAGACCTATCGAACGAAGAGAAGGGAACTTACATGCTAGGGGTAACTTATCAAGTTGCAGGTAATCTCGTGCAATTGATTTCTTTTATTAATAATCCTTAAATTCATAGGCACAGGAAAACAGGCGAATTATGGTGTATTCAACCATGACTCGCCTGTTTTTTATTGAGCTTATCTAATAAGCCTCACTTTTATTTGGTGGCCGTCTGGGTAGGCGTTAAGCGCTTTTGGCTCCGCTGCTCTGCTAGTAGATGGTTCATCCATTGCTGAATACTTCTGCTCTGCACTGTTGCTAGGGTGGTGTGAGCAAGGTTGCGAGCTTCTAAAGGATCTTCAGTTAAGTTGTAGAGCTCAAACTCCTCAGGTACGGGTACTGTTTTAACTTTTGTAGTCCATTCACCGGGTTTTCCCTCCACAGGCTGGAGCGTGACATCCTGTACCCCGGGCTCACTCCAAAACTTAGGATTATCGAAATAGCGGGAAAATTTCCATAGCTCTGTCCGACCCTTTCTTTGGAGATACGTTAGAATCGTTTCAATATGGTTCGGCTGAACGACGGAGGAATAGGGTTCTCCCAAGGGATTTGTCTGATGCTGGCCGCGAGTCACATCATCGTCGGTCATGAAATAGACGGGGGCATCAGCAATCCCAGAGGAATCGTGCCCCAGTATCTGAGGTGCAAGATTACGGCCCACAAAAGGGCGGGCATCACTGAATCTATTTTGCATACGGCTCTGAAGGTTTGTGATGTCCAGATTGGCGAGCCCCAGCATAGTAGGAATCAGATCTACATGGCTTGTTAGGGCATGGGCATCCTGAGATTTGGGAAATAAGCGTCTATTATGGATGAGAAAAGGGACATGTAGAAATTCTTCGTAGGCAGAGTACCATTTTTGATGGAGATCGCCATGAGCTCCTAATAAATCTCCGTGATCGGAAGTAAAGATGACGATGGTATTGTCATAGAAAGAAGAGCGAGTTAGAGTCTCGAAGATCTTTCGCATTTGAAGGTCCGCGTTTTTTTGAAGTTGATAATACAGTTGGCGATAAAAAGGCTGGTCAATAATAGGCTGCAAGGCTTTTGGATAGAGGTCCCGGTAGCTGGCTTGGCAGCGCGGCTTGGTAGCTAATGATTCATTTTGCGTCGGAGAGGGAGCAACCTCAGGCATAGGCTCGACCTCAAACCTAAAATTAGGCAAATGTGCAGTGAGGGCTCCGTATAGAACAATATCATGTGGATTTACAAGGGAAGAGACGAGAAGCCAGGGTGGAGCGTTGTTGTTCTGGTTTTTTTGGCGATCCAGTGCTTGAATGATTTCTACAGTTTCTGCACCATATACCTCGTCGCGTCCACTTAATCCGATCGCGGCTGAGGAAGCAGAGTTTCGCGGATTTTTTCCAATCGGATCAGGTCCCACCCAACCAGAGAACCCAAAGTTATCTAAACGGTTCGCTCGTAAATAAATTTCTTCAAGCTGCCTGTCAGGGACGCCAGTCACCGAATTATAGCTGGGCAAGCTGTCATGGGTACCGGGAATGATAATATCCTCATTGGAGATATGCCACTTCCCTTTATAGTGGGTTTGGTAACCGGCTTCCCGGAAGTAGTCACCCATTGTAGGTACAGTGTTACTATCCAGCCAAAACATATTGGAATCAAAGGATTCTTTGGCAATTCCTACTGTTTGACTGACACCATGGAGCGAAGGATAGTGACCTGTAAACAGGGTTGCCCGGCTGGGACAGCAGGCCGTAGTTCCGATGTAGTGTCTGTGGAACTCAAGGCTATGGGATTTTAATAATTGCTGTGTGACTAGATTCTGACGTCGCCATTCTCTGATTTCGGGATGTTCATATATGGGGGCATATCGCTCCTCATCTACGAGAATAACAAGAAAATTGGGCCTCTCTAAACGGCGTGATGATCCTGTAGTGCCACTCATGGCAAACACATCCTTGATTAGATTATTTACTTAGATTATGTGGGTTGACTCCAAAACAGTAGCCTATCAGGAAGACCTTTTTAAAGTTTGTTTTGCAAAAAAATCCAATTTGTCATATGACAAAAGAAATGACAACGCTCACTATAAGCAGACTATTCTTTTCACTATACTTAATCAGAAGTGTATGAAATTAAATTAAATTTCTATTTCTGCTATTAAACGGTATCAAAAATATAAATATCTAGAGGTGATGCAAATGTTAGGAATCGGGTTGATCATCGTTATTATAGCTGGAGCCTATTTAATCGTTGCTTGCAACCAATTGATCATGATGCGTAATCGTGCGAAAGAGTCCTTTGCTACCATTGAAGCCTATTTACAGCAACGATTTGAGGCGCTGATGGAAGTATCGGAAATGGTTATCTTTTATGCCGTAAATGATCGTGAGACATTGGCGTTAGTGAATAGAATGCGTGCGGGCTTAAAGGATCATCAGCTACCTGTTGAGAAACTAACTAGATACGTGGAAATGGAGAAGTATCTTCATACCATAAATGTTCAGGTGGACAATTATCCCGAGCTAAAGGCTGGTGATGAGTATATTAAATTGCAACGAAGTATAAATATTTTAGAGGAAAAATTATCAGCCAGTAGACGGATCTATAATACAAATGTGACAAGCTACAATACGATAATTAGCACCTTGCCTTATCGTTTATTTGCAAGAGCTGCTGGGTTTAAATCAGAAATCTTACTCAAAATGGAGGGAGCCAAGCGGTCAGAGGTTAATTGGAAGGTATCCTAAGACGCTTTGCTCTGAAAAATTAAAGAATGCATGATTGTTTGAGGGAGTGGTTTCTATGAAAATCGTTATTGTGGATGATCATCCGTTAGTTAGAAGAGGGCTGGCATCTGTCATTTCAATGCAGCCAGGTGTGCAATTCGCTGGTGAAGCTACGAATGGTCAAGAAGCATTTGATGTGATTGAAGCGACAAAGCCGGATATTGTTCTCATTGATCTAAAGCTTGTTGATGAATCGGGCTTGGATGTCATTAAGACAGCACGTGCTCGCGGCATGGTTAGTAAGTTCATTCTGCTGACTTCCTCTGCAAGCAGAGAGGATTTTTTGAGGGCTGAAGAAGCACAAGTAAACGGATATGTCCTAAAAGAGGCACTGCCGGAAGAGTTACTCTTTGCTATCCAGTTAGTGCATAAAGGGAGAAAGTACTATGATCCTGGTCTAATGGAAGAAAAGATGCGTATTAGCGGCAGCAGCCCGGTGGATGAATTGACATCGAAAGAGAAGGAAGTACTGATTGAACTTGGACAAGGTGCGTGCAACAGAACGATTGCTACGCGTCTCTTTATCAGTGAATTTACGGTGAAGAAGCATGTCAGCCAGATTTTAGCGAAGCTGCAGGTTAATGATCGGACACAGGCGGCATTGTACGCAAACGCGATAGGGCTAACGAAATATGAAATGTCTTATGAGTAAAATATGTCGTCAGCATTATATACGAGGAGGTGTCTCAGCAGCCAGTTCATAGCTCCTGGGGCACCTCCTGAATTTTTCTTTTTTGTATGTAATGTATTTAGGAAGCGGCTATGTAGTCCTCCGCATCCTTAAAGCTGATTCGTTTAAGTCCAGTTCGGTGAGTACTCACCTTTAGGTAAGTACATGAACTAAATGTGCGTACTTACGCAATTCCTTGATGTGGGTTACACTCAGTTTCAGAAACAGATACCGCTCAAGGAGGGAAAAACATATGAAAACACTTTTTATCGTCACGCATCCAAACATGGACACGTCCATCGTCAATAAACGCTGGATAGAGGAGCTCCGCAAATACCCGGAAAAATATACGGTTCACGAGCTTTATAAAGCCTACCCGGATGGAAAGATCGACGTGGAAAAAGAACAACAGCTGGTTGAAGCTCATGACAAGCTGGTCTTACAGTTTCCCCTCTACTGGTGGAGTTCCCCGCCGCTGCTAAAACAATGGTTCGATGAAGTATTCACACACGGATGGGCGTACGGATCGAAGGCCAAAGCATTAATAAACAAAAAAACGGCTCTGGCCGTAACAGCCGGGGGAACGGAGCATGATCTTAGCGTGGAAGGAACCTTAGGAAAGACTCTTGAACAGTACCTGGTTCCCTTTGAAACGACTTTGTCGTACTGCAAAACTAATTACCGCTCTTTCTTTGTCTTTTATGGCGCTGAACACTATTTAGCAGATAACAGCGATTTACCACTTATTTTGGACCGCAGCGCGCAGGGGTACGTGGAGTTTCTTGACAAGATGTAACAAAAAGAAGCAGCATTTCTATCAAAGGAAATGCTGCTTCTTTCCATGTTAAATTTGGAGCGGCTCTGTCTCCGACTTAACATCGGATACGATGTTTTCCTCTCCCCATATGCATATCATATCAAGCACGGGAATAATCGCTAGAACTAGCTCCTATAGCTTCTACAGTAGGCAGATCACCAATCGCGTAGGGTAGTCTATGTAGAAAAGATACAATTTGAATCCTCCGTATTCTGGGATGATTGAGTGTTTTTTTCTATATTATCACAATGAAATTTTATAGATGTCATATGACAAAATAGATGACAAAGTTAATTACAACATAGGATTCTATGGCGAGATCAGATGATATAATGAGTATAACTACTTTTCGATATTGTGTATTCTGTCTACCTAATTGTAACTAGGGAGTGCTGTTAATGTTTGAGTTGCCAGGATACCAAACTTTAGATTTTATAGAGACTACCTCAGATATCAAGCTGTACAGACTGCTACGTCAAGAAGATGGCCTTAAGTTTATCGCCAAGACAACTACAGGCGAGTATCCAGGGTCTACTATGGTTGATGCTTTTCGTTATGAGTATGACATACTTAAGCGACTTAACGGTCGTGGAGCAGTCGAGGCGTATAGTCTGGAACTCACACCGGAACGGCCAGTCCTTCTCTTGAAAAATATAGAGGGGGTTACGCTGGATCAGATACTGCATACACCTGATTCACTGGAGCTTCCAGCGCTACTTCGTATTGCCATAGCTATAGCCGATTGTCTTATGCAAATTCATCGTGAGAAAATAACACTTAATGAACTTACCCCCGCTCATCTAATCGTAAATCCTAGCACCTTTGAAGTGAAATTTATTGATATCCGTATGTCCTGTACCGAAAGTGTTTCCAGTCCTTTGTTAGCATTAAGTGGCCGACCGGATGCTTTGCTTCCTTATATATCGCCAGAACAAACGGGCAGAACAGGGGTGAACCCGGACTACCGTTCTGACTTTTATTCGCTTGGCGTTATCATGTATGAGTGCCTGTCAGGTAGTCTTCCCTTCGAACTTCATGATGTGGTTGATATTGTATATCGTCATCTTGCAGATACACCGGAGCCTATACATCGCAGGTTTCCCACTATCCCTCTATCTGTCTCAGACATTGTTGGCAAATGCATGGAGAAAATGCCTAGTGCGAGATATGCCAGCGCCTTTGGAATTAAGTCGGATCTTGAGGAATGTCTAACTCACCTAGAACAATTCGGGTACATCGAGCCCTTCTTGTTAGGAAGCTGGGATATTCCGGAGCACTGGATGGTATCGGAAAAATTCTACGGAAGACATTTTGAGAAACTTAGCTTACGAGAAGCGCTGAAACGAGCATCACAAGGTGCTGTAAAGACGGTCTGGCTTAGTGGGGAGAGTGGTATCGGCAAAACAACCTTTCTAAAAGAAACGCTTAAAAATACGATTTCTTTGGATGTTTTTTTCGCCAGAGGCAAATTTGAATCTCTACATACCTCACTTCCTTATGGCATCTGGCATCAAGTGATAGAAGAATTGGTCAGTCAACTGCTGATGGAAACGAAGCTGCAGCTGGAGGTTTGGAAGCTGCGTATTTTACAAGCGGTGGAGAATTATGGGCAGCTGCTGATCCAGTTTGTTCCTAAGCTTGAACTCTTGATTGGCCCACAGCCTTCCGTACCTCCGTTGCCTCCGTTGGAAGCTCAGCATCGATTTCGATTAATCATGAGCCGATTTATTCAACTCTTTCCTCATGAAGATCATCCTTTGATCTTGATATTGGACAATCTGCAATGGGCGGATGAAACATCGCTGCAATATCTCATTTCGCTTATAGAAGACACGGCCACGAGTCATCTGCTAATCGTTCTATCCTATCGTGATCGGGAAATTACGAGGCTGCATCCGCTTAGTAGATTGGAAAAGCATCTGATCGACCGTAACGCAGCGATGAGCCGAATCACTTTACAAGCGCTTGAACTCACCGATATAAAACAACTGCTACTTGATGTTATGCGTTATGAAGCTGCAGACTTGGACGAGCTGGCGCGGGTGCTGCTACATAAGACTGATGGAAATCCGTTATTTATTAAGCAATTCCTTCAAGATTTAATTGATGATCAGCGGGTGCAATTTGATGAAAATATGCGAAGCTGGAAATGGAATCTCCAGCGTATTACTGAATTGAATGTTCCTGATAATGTAGCAGCATATCTATCAAGTAAATTACTGCAATTTCCTGAGCAGACGGTATATGCACTTAGTAGAGCCGCTTTACTAGGCAGCATATTTGATGTGGGTACGCTTGCCGAAATAACGGAGATTCCGATAGAAATATTGACCGAAGCGTTGGCAGTAGCTGTAAATGGACGCTTGCTACAACCTGTTAGCGGGGAGAAATATACGCATTTTAAATTCCAGCACAACCATATTCATCGGGCGGCTTATGCGCTTGTTCCCGAAGAGGAGCTCCCAGAGTTGCATTGGAGGATTGGATCACTATTGCTGGGTCGTCACCCTGATAGTGAGGGAACAGTCCTATTTGAAGCTGTCCATCATTTGAATCAGGTACTTACCTGGATAGATAACCCTGAACAGAGGCTTCAACTGGTAGAGCTGAATTTAGAGGCAGGGATAAAAGCCAAACAAACAACCGCACATGAGACAGCCTTACAATATCTGCTTCAAGCGACGGCGTTATTAGAGGAGCAGAGCTGGGAGCAGCATTATGTGCTAACCTTTCGGGTATTTCGGGAAAGGGCTGAGCTCGAATACTTATGTTCCCATTTCGACACGACTAATGAATTATTCCATTTGTTAATCCATAAAGCTACAACAGATATGGATAAGGCTTATGTCTACGCGATGAGGGTTCAACTGGAAGCAAGTAATGATAACCATGAAGAGGTTATCTCTTTAGGGAGGCATACATTATCGTTACTGAAAGTGAAACATCAATTTGATCCGAGTTATGTTCAATTGACGCTCCAGTGGTTACGATTGCGGCGTAGGCTAAAGAAGGTTTCTATCGAGTCGCTTAAACTTTTACCTCCAATGACCGATGAAGCACGTAGAATCGCCATGTCTACTTTAGATCATTCGAGCAATTCCTGCTTCTATGTTAATCGAGAAGGTTGGCTCGCTTCTTCTCTCACTATGATTGAGTTAACGCTCGACTATGGGATGACTCCGGAGGCTTCTCTTGGATTCATAGGCTACGCCATGTTTCAATACTATTACTTCCGTAATGATGAAGAGACATTCAAATGGGCCATGCTGGCTTGCAGCTTATCAGAACCTTATCCGAAACTTCATGTGACAACCCTGTCTGCATTCGCCATGTGCTATGATAGCTGGCGGAAATATGATCCAGCTATGCTCCAAACATTTACCGAGCATGCAGGTAAAGTCGGTTTGGAATCGGGCGATCTATGGAAGGGTAACCAGAGTATACTGATCAATTGTGCTTCCCTTTTACAATTTGGTCACCCACTCGGTGATATCTATAATCGGTTAATTACTCATTCTGGAGCTTTGCTGCGCCATAACAACAGCCTCCATTGTAAACAGGCTATCATAGCAGTGGCCATTCTTGTTCGATTGACAGGTTATCGCTCTGTGGATGATCCATTTAACATCACAGAGATTAGCGAATCTGATTTTGCACAGTCGGTTCATGGCGACACCTTTGATTTTATACAGGAAATGGTCTGGATCTATCAGTATTTGACAGGTTATATATTTGGGGAGTACAGAGAAGCCAGTGAGGCATTAGCCAAATCAGCAGCCATTATAAAATCACGTGAGGATGGGTTAGACACTCCTACACAGACCATGTACGAAGGTTTAGTTTGGGCGCAGTTGTATGAGGAATATGATGCTGAAGAGCAGCGCATATATCGGAGAAAAATGCGCGGTTGCCTGGAGAAAATGAAAAAGCTTGCTAGGCGTAGCCCGGAGAATTATCAGCATAAATATTTATTGATGAAAGCTGAGCTTACTCGTCTATCACGAGATCCTCGCCAAGCTGAAGTCTTCTATGAACAATCCATTGAGACCGCTCGTATTTACGGACATATCCATGATTTAGCATTGGCAGCGGAGTGCTATGGCAAATATGGGCTTCGCCATGGCAAATTACATCTGGCAAGAATCTATATGACGGAGGCCTACGAGGCTTATCTGCAATGGGGCGCAAAGGCTAAAGCGGATGAACTGGAGAAGCAGCACAGCTATTTGCTGCATATTAAACGCGAGCCTGGGCTCGATCGTGTGGATTCTCTTTCCGTGGTAATGTCTGCCCAAGCTTTGTCGGGTGAGATGGAGATGAGTCGATTATTGGCCACATTGATGCGAATCATGCTCCATAATGCTGGGGCTGAATATGGAGCCGTTATTTTTGATCATGATGGCAAATGGATGGTTGAGGCTTATGGTACCTCGGAAGCTCAGCATATAGAATCTGTACCGCTTGGGGAAGAATCGTCGCTGGTTCCGGCAGCAATTATAGCTTATGCGGCAAGAACACATGAGCAGGTTGTATTACATGATGCACTCAGTGAGGGAATATTTACGCGTAATACTTACGTTAGGAATCATAAACTGAAATCCGTTCTTTGTCTTCCGATCATGAATCAGAATAAATTGGTTTGCCTGCTCTATTTGGAGAATAATCTATCACCAGGTGTATTTACTCCGAGCAGGCTTGATGTGCTCAAGCTGCTTGGCTCTCAGTGCGCCATTTCTATCGCCAATGCTAAGCTTTATTCAGGAATTCAATATCTTAAGAAAAATCTAGAGGACCAAGTCATAGAAAGAACCCGTAGTCTGGAGCGTTCAATGCGTGAAACGTCTGCAGCTTTGGCTGAAGCTACCGTCTTTGAGGAACGTAATCGTATTGCCCAAGAGATTCATGATATTGTCGGGCATACACTTACGTCGACGATCCTGCAGATTGAGGCTGGAAAGCGGCTACTCCATAAGAAGGACATTGACAGTGGATTTCAGCGTCTGGCTGAGGCCCAGGATCTTGTGCGGCATAGCCTGAATGAAATTCGCGGCTCCGTCCATATGCTGAAGGAGGACCGGTATTCTGATTTAACCGTTATGCTGAAGCAGCTGATTAGAGATACAGAGCGCAATACAGGCGTTGTTATCCATGCAGTTATTTATGATCTGCCGGAAGCCATGTCAACAGCCTATAAGAAGGCACTGTATCATGCTCTACAGGAGGGATTAACGAATGGAATTAGACACGGGAAAAGTACACAGTTCCATTTTAGCCTGGAGTCTGTTGGAGCGAATTTGCAGTTTAGGCTAAAAGATAGTGGGCTAGGGGCTAGTCCTATTGTGATGGGATTTGGTCTAAGAACGATGAAAGAACGGGTTGAGCAACTTGGGGGCAGCTTATCCATCGATTCAGAAATGAATGAGGGCTGTTTACTGGAGATCGATCTGCCAATGCGAAGGGTCGTGGATAGAAATGAGTAAGATTAAGATTGTAATTGCCGATGATCAATTGTTTACGCGTGAGGGACTTCGCACCATTCTAGATCTGGAAGATGATATGGAAGTGGTTGGTGCTGCCAAGAATGGGGAAGAGGCCTGCGAGATGGTGGAAGCATTCCAGCCTGATCTAGTACTTCTTGATATTCAAATGCCGGTTATGGATGGAATTAGCGCCTTGAAACGAATAAAGCAGATTCGGCCAGACATCTTTATTTTGATTCTGACTACTTTTATAGAGACTGATTATATTGTTGAGGGGATGGCCTACGGAGCGAGCGGCTATATGCTGAAGGATATGGACGCAGATAAAATGATCGCATCGATTCATGATACGTTATCCGGTCAGTTTATTCTTCCAGCTCCTGTAGCAGCTAAACTGGCAGCAAGGATGAATAGGCTAACAGAGGAGTATGAGCATTGGCAAAGATCTAGCCTAGATCGCATCAGTCTGACAGAACGGGAGGAGGAGCTGGCGCAGCTCATTATCCGGGGGCTTAACAATCGCGAAATTGCCGATACACTGCATATTGCGGAGGGGACAGCCCGTAACTATATTAGTAATCTTTATAGCAAATTAGAGGTGGTTGACCGGGCTCAAGCGATTGTGCGACTTCAAGCTATTATGTAAACGTGATTGATGCTAGCCAATTACTGTTGGAGCCAAGTAATAAAACATTGGAAAATTTCTCAGTATTCCAAATGTAACGGTCAGGATCAACATTACAGCCATAATACAATAGCTAAGTGGTTGAATACGCTTCTTTTCAGTAATCAAGTACAACATATACAAAGGTGCTAGAATAAATAGTAACGGGTTAAATCTAAACGACTGAATGAAGTCGAACTTTAATAAGGATAAGATAGCTCTTGTAATTCCACATCCCGGACAATAAAATCCGGTCCATTCATGAAACAGACAAGGAATACCCATATGGGTTAAGGGCAGCCATACAGTGAAATACAGTAAGCCAAGGAGACTTAAGGACACACTCCAGAATAGTTTGGGCTGTGTCCTCTTATTAATCGTAAAATTATACCAATTTATTAACATCTGATTGCACCAAAGCGTATGTAACAATACCAAAACTAAAGATTGTGAGGATCACATAAAGAGCTGAATTATCGGACACGAGTTGGCCGCGTTGTCTTTGAGCTTCTGCAACATGTTTACCGATCTGGTAGGCCCAAACCAGGCTCCATATCCCGCAAGTAATCAATGTCAGAAGAAAATGCTTTCCTCCAGTAAATGTGTAGTCCCCACTTAACTTGCCTACGTCATTCGTTAGAACGATAAACCAAAATATTCCGTATATTCCACATGTAATTAATGATAATATAATGGAAAATGCGACACTTCTTTGACTAATCATTGTTCACTCTCCTATGTATTTATATGAAAATTTTACAGTATTATCATAGTCAATTGTGAAAACATATACAAGATAATATTTGGTAGTTTGTTTTCTAGGAGAAAATCAGGAAACGTGGAACAAACTTACTATCTGGATATAGTGGAATCATTACTCCATATGAAATATACTTTTAAAGATTAGCCGCAAGACAGCTAGAATTTGAACTACGATTGGAGAAAATGAAACAATGTCTAATTTACCGAACTGCCCGAAATGTAATTCTGAGTACACTTATGAAGATGGAAGTCTACTAGTCTGCCCGGAATGTGCACATGAGTGGACATTAGAATCAGAGTCTGAGAATAGTGAAAGTCAAAAGGTTATCAAAGATGCCAACGGCAACGTACTAAACGACGGCGACTCAGTAACTGTAATCAAAGACCTTAAGGTAAAAGGAAGCTCATCCGTTCTGAAGATAGGCACCAAAGTCAAAAACATCCGTTTAGTGGACGGAGATCATGATATTGATTGCAAAATCGATGGGTTTGGAGCTATGAAATTAAAATCCGAATTTGTTAAAAAGATATAAAAAATATAAAAGAAAGAATCAGCCTACCTTCTATAAAAGCAGGGCTGATTCTTTCTTTTTTTAGGTAATGTTTAAAGGCGTGTCATCTTATGATCTCGACAATTTGGTTTCGTCCTGCATTTTTGGCTTGATATAAAGCTTTGTCCACTGATTCGAATAAATCATTTAGCTGATTGGTCGGGCTTTCGGCATACTGCTCTGCAAAATTATTAATAGAGAGTAGTCCCATGCTTACAGTGATGGATACAGAATGAGGAATCTCATCCACATGTACTTTATTGGCCTCTATCATGAATTTGATATGCTCTGCCCAGAGGTTTGCTTGTTTGTGGTTCGTATTTGGTAAATAGACGATAAACTCTTCCCCACCATAGCGTGCCAGAATATCCGTCTCCCTTAGTGAATGCTTAATGACCTCCACCGTGCTGCAAATTACAACATCGCCGACTAAGTGGCCGTAATTGTCATTCACCGTTTTGAAAAAGTCGATATCCAGTAGAATGATGGCAAAAGGCTGCTTCAATATCATATTTTCTATAATCTCTTTTTCTAAGTACTGCGTTAAGTAATGACGGTTATAACAACCAGTTAAGCTGTCGGTTATGGCCATCTGCTTGAGTTTTTGGTTGGTCTGAGAAAGCTTATTCTGGATTTCAATTAATGCCAGATTACGCTCTTGCAGGATCTCGTTCTGCTGATTAGTCTCAGCAATGAGGCGATGCAGTTCACTTCTATCCTGAAAGGTGAGAATCCGTCCAACCATGATCTCGCCTACGACAATGGGTGCCGCTGTAATATTGATGTATGCTTGGAGCGAGGTGTAGAAGACTTCAACTTCGGTTCTCTCCATGGGCTGTTTAAGATATGTATGTTGAAACAATCGGAAAGCGCTGGCAGTCTGCTCCAGGGGTGTTAGCGTCGATAAGTCGAAGCGGTCACCGATCTGTAGGTTGATTTTTGGCAAAAGCGATCGATTGATCTCTACCACAGTCTCGTTATCATCAAGTACAAGAATACCTACTGTGAGTGTGTCAATGATATCCTGATGGGCAATGGTTACGAGATCAAATATTTTATCACGATGGATGGCAATGACGAAAAAGATCGCAGAGATTAGTATTCCCAGAGAGGTCATCCCCGGAATCACCGGCTGAGATTTAAACAGTACTACATTAAGAAAGACATCCAGTAATACAAATACAGTCAGCACTAGCACACCCTTAAGTACATGCGTAACCTGTTTTTTGATCCGCTGTGTGGCGTTCGATATAAGCGCTGAATAGATGATATACAGAGAAATAATAATAGTGCAGATCAAGAAGAGAATAAACAGCCAAAAAAGCGGACCATAAGATCTTTCAACATATCCACCATGCATAGGCAGTACAAAGCTTTGCTTTGGATTGACTATCACGCCTATTAAGATCAATGCTGCGACAATGTATAGGAGCAGCGTTTTCTTTTTTCGGAGAAGGTATGATTTTCCAGTTAGAAATATCGTAAAAAGAAGCCATCCAATCGTTAACAGTATCGAGTCAATAAAAGCGAGCTTCACATAAAACAATTGAACATCGGGATCAGCTGTAGTTTTGAGAGCGAATTGACAGAAGGGCCATAACATCATCGTGAAATGGAAAGTCAAGTAAACCTTATGTAAGTTAGTGATGGTTACAGTAACAAATATGTAGATGAATAGAACGAAAAGAACGAAGAATAATGATAAGTCAATCCATGTCATGATATTCAATTTGGTAACACCTTCTTATATAAAAAAATAGGTTCATCTTTATTCATTTATGCTCGAAACCTTCTCCCACTCGGTTAGCAGCTCTTGTACACTCTGTGCGGACTGTGGCTTACTGAATAAGTAACCTTGAATTTTATCGCAGCCTTGCTCCTGTAGGTAATCGAGTTGTACAGTTCGCTCTACACCTTCTGCAATAACACACATATTCATGCGTTTACCAATCATAATAATTTGTTCGACGAGAACGGCTTGATGTGTCCCTGTTCGAATGGAATCAATGAAGGACTTGTCTATTTTTAATGTCGAGATCGGCATATGAGTAAGATAGCTTAAGGAGGAATAACCTGTACCAAAGTCATCCAAGGCAATTTTGATGTTGTGAGCTCTGAGTTCAGTCAGTTTGCTGCTCACATATTCGTAAGATTCAACCAGAACACTTTCAGTGATTTCTAGCTCTAAGAATTCAGGGTCTAGCTCGTAGGCTTGCAAGGTGTCTAGCACTAACTCATTGAAATCGCTTTGCAGGAGCTGCAGCATTGAAATATTAACAGACATGGTCAGATGTGATAATCCTTGCTCATGAAGACTTTTTAAAAAGGCACAGGCCGTTCTGAGCACCCACGCTCCAAGAGGAATAATGAGATGGGAATCTTCTGCTATTTTGATGAACTTATCCGGAGGGACCATGCCTAGTATAGGGTTATTCCAGCGCATAAGAGCCTCTAGTCCCGTCACCCTGTTCTGAGTCAGATCAATCTGGGGTTGATAGAATACTTCCAGCTCATTTTTCTCTAAAGCATTATATAACTGCTTCTCAATGTTCATTCGCTCAGTGAAGGTATCGTTGAGCAGTTGATCAAAGACAATAATTTGCCCTTTACCAGCGTCTTTGGCTTTATACATAGCGATGTCTGCGCATTTAAGGAGTTCCATAATATTACTTCCATGTTCGGGGTGAGCACTGATTCCGATGCTTAGGCTAACATGCAGCAGACTGTCATCCATCTCAATCGCATCTTTAAAACCGGCAATAATGTGGGTGGCTACGCTAGTTATACACTGACTGTTCTCAATAGAATATAAAAGAATGATGAACTCATCCCCGGCGAAACGATACACTTCCCCACTACTCCCAACCAGGGACACCAATCTCTCACTAACCTTAACAATTAGCCGGTCACCAAATTCATGGCCCATTGTATCATTTACATATTTGAAGTAATCAATGTCGATAAACATTAAGGCTGCAATGTTATTCCTTTCCAAAATGTGAGGCCCATTCTCATAAAATGCTAATTTGTTGGGCAAGCCGGTTAATAGATCATGATACGCCAGATAATGCATCCTTTCTTCATTCATGGCTATCTTCTCTTGATTCTCAATGAGCTGATCATATTGTTGTCTGAGTTCTTCTTCCGTAGCTGTGATTTCCTCATAGGCGGCCTCTAGATTTTCGTGGGCGCTCACCTTATCCCTATAGGCAAGATCCAGTTTCTTTTCGATCCTTTTAATCCGTTTCAGAGTACCTAGAATTAACGCAAAGATAAGCAAAGCTGTTATGAGGACAAAGAACCAGCCTTTAATTATATTACTAAGTCTTATCCACTCCGGATCTCGTGTAAAAGCGGAAACGGCTTTATCTGTTAAAGGGATCCATAAGCACCCTATAATAAAATATATTACGGCGATTTTTAAGGAACCCCGAACAGGATTGAAGGATTGTTTGGATATGGAATTTTTGTGTTTATTTCTTTGAAGCATATGTCCCTCCTATATTAAGCATGAGATGCACGAGAGCTACTTGTTTTAGATCATTTCAACATATTTCATCAAAATCCTCTATTTGTCAGCGAGGTTCTGCAAATTTTAAGAATGAGTTTTTGGACAAGCTGAGGCTAGGCATTAATGCCTAGCTATGCTTGAACGTAACTTGTGTTATAATCAAACAAACAACTCGGAGAGAAAACTATAGTTAAGGGGGAATCGTAAGTGGAAATAGGTATCAGTACGTTCGTAGAAACAACACCGGATGTTCAATCAGGGGAGTTAATAAGTCATGCACAGCGATTGCGCGAGGTAGTAGAGGAGATTGTTCTTGCAGATAAGGTGGGCTTAGATATATTCGGTGTGGGTGAGCATCATCGAAAGGATTATGCTGCATCTTCTCCAGCAGTATTGCTGGCTGCGGCTGCCTCCCAGACGACACGAATTCGGCTGACCAGCGCGGTAACTGTGCTGTCCTCTGCTGATCCAGTACGTGTATTTCAGGATTTTGCAACACTTGATGGAATCTCAAATGGACGGGCAGAAATCATGGCAGGCCGGGGTTCTTTTATCGAATCTTTCCCGCTCTTTGGATACGATTTAAATGACTATGATGAGTTATTCGATGAGAAGCTGGACCTGTTGTTAAAAATAACGGCATCCGAAAAAGTAACATGGAGTGGAAATCACCGTCCAGCCATTAATAATCTGGGGATTTATCCGCGCCCTGTTCAGAATCCATTGCCCGTATGGATTGGCAGTGGAGGCAATACAGAATCTGTAATTCGTGCTGGCCTGCTCGGGCTACCACTTGTGCTCGCGATTATCGGAGGAAGTCCGTTGCAGTTTGCTCCACTGGTGAAGCTCTATAAGAAAGCGGCAGCCCAAGCAGGACATGATGTGTCGAAGCTTCCGGTTGCCTCACACTCGCACGGCTTTATTGCAGAGGATAATCAGCTTGCGGCCGATATGTTCTTCCCCTCTACGCAGGCTAGCATGAATGTGATTGGTCGTGAACGTGGCTGGGGTCATTATAGTCGGGCGAGCTTTGATGCGGCACGTAGATTTGAAGGTGCCTTATATGTAGGAGATCCAGACACCGTTGCAGAGAAGATTATTCACCTGCGCAAACACGTAGGAATTACACGCTTTATGCTGCATGTACCGTTAGGTACGATGCCTCATAAGGATGTAATGAGAGCCATTGAGCTATTGGGGACTGAAGTAGCACCCATTGTTCGAGCTGAGATATCGAGATGGGAAGCAGAGGTAGAAGCAAAATAGGATTGACCCTTTCTAGATTAACCAGTATGATCTTACCAATTATTGTACTGATGGGAGGAGGGGACTGAAGTGGCGGATCGAATCATAGCGGACAGGCTTGAGGAATTAGGTATTGTTCTACCTAGTGCCAGCGAACCGGCGGCAAAATATGCTAACTACGTCATTGTTAATGGATTATGTTTTGTATCGGGAAAAGGTCCTGCCGGACACCCCAAAGGCAAGCTGGGACAAGACTTCACCACCGAAGAAGGTTATCATTTTGCACGTCAGACTGGTATAGAGATCCTTGCCGTCCTTGAGTCAGCTTTAGGCTCCTTGGATAAAGTGAAGAGAGTGGTCAAAATTCAAGGATTCGTGAATGCAGATCCCTTATTCGAAGAACATCATAAAGTGCTCAATGGCTGTTCGGATTTAATGCTGGAGGTATTCGGAGACAAGGGCAGTCATGCTCGTTCGGTATTGGGCGCTGTTTCTGTAAGGGATAATCTTCCCATTATTATCGATTCTATTTTTGAAGTGGAATAACAAGAGGGCTGTGGCACCGAAAGGTGACCGCAGTCCTCTTTTTTTAAAAATATAGGCTATGTTAAATCTTAATGTGGGACCGGGATTTCTTTTTCCATAATAAAATCATCCATGACGAATCCATGCCCGATATCCGCAATTTGCTCTCGTACGGTCCGGAAGCCTTTTTTCTCATATACCGCTATACTCGATTCGTTATGACGATTGACCGTCAGCCAAATATGGCTTAGGTTTCGATCTTTGCACAGCTTCTCAAGGAATGCCAACGCTTGGCTGGCATAGCTGCGTCCCCTGTACTCCTTGCCGATATAAAACTTGCTCAAGAAGAGCTTTCCCTCTTCTTGTCTGGCCGAAATATATCCGACTGCGGAGCCATCGTTATGGAGCAAGTAATATTCGTAGCCCTGATGCTGGATCTGATCCGTAATCGCTGGAACCGATTGGTACTTGTCAATCATGTAATCAATCTGCTCGATTGTAATAATGGAAACATAATATTCGCGCCATATTTCTGCCGCCAATCGCGCAACCTCAGCGGTTTCTTCCGCTGTATTCACGTGTGAAAACATAAGCCTCATGACAGGTGCCTGCCTTTCCTGGATCTTTCGCTTCATCCAATCAATAGAATATCATAAATTAATATATATAGAAGCGCTAGTCGCAACTAGCGAAGCATGAAAGGTAAGTAACGCTTCCAGCTGCTTTTGTGGGCTTCCACCAATAATTGTAACAGAACTAATTACCCTTTTTTTAGTAATAATAATTGAACATATCAATCAACGAGGTGATGACATCATGAGGATTCATAAGAAAGCAACACTACTTGTACTACTTACATCTATACTCTATACAGTTCCAGCCCATGCGGCGGTGACGCCTCAGAATCAGGTTACGGGCGTTTTTCTGGATGATCGGCAGCTTGAATTAGAGGTTCAGCCCTTGCTCATAAACGGTACAACGCTTATTCCCATGCGCAAGCTGTTTGAAGAACAGGGAGCAAAGATTTCATGGAACAACGATACCAAAACAGTTAAGGCCACTAAGGGAACGCTGCTGCTGACTTATCAAATAGGAGATTTAACTGCGAACAAAAATGGACAAGTCTTAAGCTTAACCGTTCCGGGTCAGGTTGTCGGTGGAAATACGATGATGCCGCTGCGTTTTGTCAGCGAGGCTCTAGGCAGCACAGTGAAGTGGGAGGCCAACACTCGGACCGTCCGCATCTACTCAGCGATGAATTACGATACAACGATTCGTTATGGGGTTAACCTCCGCAGTTCGCCGAATTCATCGGATCAATCAGGTGTCCAGCAAATGTTGTCCGTAGGTGATAAAGTCCATATCATTAGAGAAGTGGATGCTCTCTGGTTAGAAGTGCGGACGCAAGACAACAAGACGGGATACATATCTGCTAAACCGAAATATAGCGATTATACTAGTGAGTCGCTCGCTGAGAAGCAGGGAAACGAACTGCTTGCATACGGAGAGAAGTATCTGGGAACCCCTTATGAATTTGGTGCAGCAACAAACCAGACGTCTACCTTTGACTGTTCTTCTTTCGTAGGGCATTTATTTGAGAACGTGTTGTCGGTGGATCTGCCACGTGCCTCTTATAATCAAGCCAAAGAAGGGAAGGAAGTTGGGATCACCGAACTGCGTAAAGGTGATTTGTTATTCTTTAGTGCACGTGGCCTCGACATTGGTCATGTTGCCATGTATGCGGGGAATAATCAGATATTGCATACGTATTCGAAGGAACAAGGCGTCCATTATGAAGCCCTGAGTGAGAAGTGGAAGAAGCGTTTTGTGACGGCCCGTAGAATGTTTTGATTGGGTAGCGATTAAGCTATATTGATCACGATGAAGAAGCATCCGAATACATTTGGGGGATGAAGCATAGTGACTAAAACAATCGTTGAAAAGCTGAACTTACAAAAATAAAACCAAGTAGCGATATTGAGTAAACCAGAAGGCTCCGATTATTTAGCGGAATTGACGGATTATGATACTTCGCTAAATGGGGCGTATGATCTTATATTTGCCTTTGTACTAGACATGGCGTCGTTACAGGAACTAGTGAACCGTATGATTGAGCAACAGCATCTTCATAAGAATGGCTATCTCTTTGTGGCGTATCCTAAAAAGGGAAACAAAGTGTATCCGACCTTTATTCATCGTGATGACTTACTAGAGGGTCTGGGCAGTGATGAGAATGGCTACATCGGGACAAGCAATATTAAATTTGCACGCATGGTAGGTTTGGATGATGTCTTTACAGTTGTGGGGTTGAAAGAGGACGCTAAGGGGAAAGGTCAGCTTTCCAATACCCCAAGTCAATCTGTGGATGACTATATTTCTTTCATTCCAATTGTGGAAGAAGATCTGAAAGATACACCGGAGCTTCTAGCCATCTATCAATCGCTTACCCCGGGATACCGCAAAGACTGGGCTCGATATGTCTATAGTGCCAAACAAGAGGCAACAAGAGCTAAGCGTAAAGAGGAAATGAAGATGATTCTACAGGCTGGTTATAAGAGCCGTGAGCTGTATCGGCAAGCCAGTAGTACTGAACTCTAACTAGACCTTTCTTCATCAAAAAGATTATTTGTAGACATAAAGACGGTTTTTGAACTCCTTTTCCGTCTATGTTATGAACTTGATTGTTAAGGAGGCAGATAGTGACTTGTACGGATGCAGAACTGGTAGATAAGGTGTGTAAAGGGGATATGGATGCATTCAGTGGGCTTATCGGCAAATATTCCAATGCAGTATACGGAGTAGCTTACGGTAAATTGGGTGATTTCCACACCGCGCAAGACATTACACAAGAGGTTTTTGTTAAGACCTATCGTAATTTACCCAACTTAAAGGAGCCAGAGAAACTCGCCAGTTGGTTATATGCAGTTACTTCACGGGAATGTATGGATTGGTTTAGGGCGAATAAGAAGAAAGCTGCATATGAATTCATGGAGCAAATCGAGGTTTCTCAGCTGGAGACCACTGAAGATCAGCTCCTCCGAAAAGAACTCCAGCAAGATGTGTGGAAGGCATTAAACACCTTATCCGAAGCTAACCGTATAGTCACCATTCTATTCTATATCGACAACTACAAGGTTAGGGAGATCGCTGATTTCCTTGATTTATCTATTGAAGATGTCGAGAGTAGACTCCGCAGATCAAGAACGATCTTAAAAAGGGAGATGTTGAGTACAGTGAATAACAATCTAAGTGAAAACAAATTGCAGGACGAATTTAAAAAGAGAGTTTTTCAGGATGAAAGAATGCCTGAAACCAACTTTCGTCGTGTGGCCATGGGCCAAAGTGAATTCGATGATATTGATATGCCTAAGACGAACTTTTCTAATGTAAATATGGCGGGTACTAAGTTTGACAATATTAATATGAGCAGTACTACTTTTAACGATATCAATATGCATCTTGTTAAGTTTAATGAAGTCGGATTGTGGGAAATCGAGGTTAGCAATAGTGAATTAGGAGAAGCCTATTTCCATGATATTCACTTGTATGGTAAAGGCAATAAGTTTGAACGATGCCAGCTTAACGGCACATCTTTTGTAGAGTGTGATCTTTCGAATGTAGAGATAAAAGATTGCAATCTTTCAGGCGTCACAGTTAATGGCATTTCATTAGAGGCTCTGCTAGAGAGTTATCATAAAAATAAATAATATTACAACAGTTCTATTTATTCCTCATAGATTTCATCGAAGGGGCTGTCCCAAAAGCCAAGTACTGGCTTCGGGGACGCCTCCTTTTTTTGACTAGGATCAACGTGTGCACTTGAGTGGACGCTGCGTGAACAGACCGTTGTTCCAATCGCTGTGCTCTCCAGATTTTTTTCATTCCCCTTAGCGGTGAAAATCCGGAGACCAAGGCGACCGCTGCCGCTTTTCCACAATCAGTCCGTCCTCTCCGCTGTTTAAGCGGGAATTGACTCTTCCATCCTTTTAAAAAAAAACAAAGAAATCGCTCGTTTTGGTAAAATGGAGGTACCACCCAACCATTCCCAAAGGAGCGATTTCTTTGTACATTCAATATACCATGG
>NZ_JARXWM010000013.1:0-188637 GCF_029893135.1 Paenibacillus sp. PastF-3
TATAATGATGCCAATGCAAAGTTAAGTGCCCACTAATTTGACTTCAGGAGTGAATGAAGGATGTATAACCGGATCGTATTAGCTGTAGATGGGTCGGAGAATTCGCTGAGAGCAACCAAAGAAGCGGTGAAGCTGGTGTCTTTAACACCAGGCTGCCAGATTGATGTGATTAGCGTTGCAGACTTCTCTAAATCGAAGAGTGAAATTCTGCACACCCAGGGCAGAGAGGAGCTGGAGCTGAAAAGACGGCAAAAGCTGGCGCCTGTCGAAGAAATACTGAAGCAAGGAAATATCGCGTATAAATTAAAGATCCTGCATGGAGAACCAGGTCCGACGATCATTGACTACGCCAACAAGGAAAAAGTGGAGATGGTTATTATCGGAAGCCGGGGATTAAATGCGCTCCAGGAGATGGTACTGGGAAGTGTCAGCCATAAGGTTGTAAAAAGAGTGCATTGTCCTGTAATGATTGTAAAATAGCGAGAAACTTGAGAATGCTTAATTCAAAAAACCAACCTCAAATTGTGTTGAGGTTGGTTTTTTGATTCTGCGCGTCAAGCTGATTGACGGAGAAGGTCTTCAAGGATCAGTTCAAGCACCAACGTTTCCCGTTCTATAGAGAAACCCATGGATGCTTCTTGGTTGGCAATGACCTGCCGATTATGATGAATAGCTTCCTGGATATCGATCCATACGGCAGACATCCCGTTTGTGATCTCATAATCCTCAAGCTTAGATTCCCCAAGCTGTTCTCCAATGGAACAGACATAATAATAAGACAGCATATGGATGAGATCAAATTCCGGTTTGTAGTGGGGTCTGTATTCATCAATATAACCGATCTCACGAATGACTTCTACTTTAGCGGCTCCCGTCTCCTCAGCGAGCTCCCTGCGAAGTCCAGTCAGCAGATCCTCGTCTAACTCTACGCCGCCTCCGGGGAAGCTGTAGTCATTATACCGCTTGGTATACAGAAGGAGGATATCTGTACCCCGTAAGATAATCCCTCGTGCAGCTCTCCGCTCGTAAATGTTTCCTTCAATGCTTTGTACATCTTGGTGAATCATTTTTTTGATCAGCTTCATTGCACACTTTCCTTTTCAGATAAATTAAAGTTCCTGGATAGAGGGTAGGATGACGGGAGCACGGCCTAATTCTTGATCAAACAATAGATTCAAAACCTCAACCGTGTGATCGTACCAGACCGCATGAGTGTATCTATGCTGCTGCCCCAATGTGTTTAAGGATGATTTCAGCTGGGTTTCTGCCTTCTTTAAAAGGGCCTTTGCATCCTTCATGTAGACGAATCCCCGGCTGATTAAATCAGGACCAAATACGATTTGTTTAGTGTTCTTCTTGATGGTGAATGCGGCGATGACCACCCCGTTAGTTCCGAGTTGGTTCCGCTCTTGTATCAGTTCATTTTCGTGGTAGCGTAGTTCGTTTTGACTCACGAATACAGAACCGGCAGGAACCTTCCGGCCTTTTCTTGCCTTGTTTCTGGTTATTTCCAAGGTTTCTCCGATATCCAGCAGATAAATTTGATCTTCCGGAACACCAACTTGTTTTGCCAGCCGTTTATGATTGACGAGCATCCGGTATTCCCCGTGAATGGGTACAAAATATTTTGGCCTGACGGCGTTCAGCATCAGCTTCAAATCTTCTCGTGAACCGTGGCCTGAGGTATGAATATCAAAAATCGTTCCATAAATAACGTTGGCTCCGGAACGCATCAGCATATTAATACTGCGGTTTACGTTTTGTACGTTGCCAGGAATAGGGGACGAAGAAAAAATGACGGTATCGTCCGGCTGAATTTGAATCGAACGGTGAGAACCGGTCGCTATTCGGGTGAGTGCAGCATTAACTTCACCCTGGCTGCCTGTACAGATGATAAGGACCTGATGATCCTTCAGCGTGTTAATCCGTCTGCTGTCCACCAAGGTTCCTTCGGGCACATGAATATACCCCAGCTCTTGTCCTATGGCGAATACTTTCTCCATACTGCGTCCAATTACAATAATCTTCCGCTGGCATTCCACAGCTGCTCGTACTACCTGCTGTAGCCGGTGAACATTGGAGGCAAAAGTGGCAAATAGAACCCGTCCGCTGCATTGTCTGAACGACTCCAATATGGACTCACCTACCGCCAGCTCTGAAGGGGTTTGACCCTCGCGTTCACTGTTTGTGCTGTCAGCAAGTAAGGCTAGAGCTCCTTTCCTGCCAATCATCATCAGTTTGTGAATATCAGCAGGTATTCCCTCAGGGGTGGAATCAAATTTGAAATCCCCGGTATGCACAACAGGGCCGTAGGGCGTTTCTATGATAATGCCAAAGGCGTCAGGGATACTGTGTATCGTCCGGTAAAAATGGACCTTCAGGTGGCGAAAGGATATGATCTCATGACCCTGTATGGTGTGAAGCTGAGCCTGATGAAGGATCTGGTGCTCCTCAAGCTTCGCCTTTACTAGACCAAGGGTCAAAGGACCTCCGTAAATGGGTACGGACAGCTGTTTAAGGAGATAAGGAATACCTCCAATATGATCCTCGTGTCCATGCGTCAAGAATAGCGCCTTAATATTCTTTGCTTTTTGAAGCAGGTAGCGGATATCAGGGATGATGTAGTCAACCCCATTCATATCGGCATCCGGAAATTTTAAGCCGGCATCAATAAGGACAATTTCATCTTTATATTCAATGCCATACATGTTTTTACCGATTTCACCGAGGCCTCCAAGCGCAAAAATGCGTACAGGCTGAGGACGTGGACGGCTCTTTTTCTGAGTTGTGGAAGCATCTACAAGCAAAGGTTTATTCACGTGTATTGTCCTTTCTGATCTCTCTGGAGTGGATGTTCATAGAATGAGTCAACAGAGAATACAGAATAGTGAAATACAATCTGAATAGCAGTTAGATTCGTTCCCCCTTTTTCAGTCGTTCAATCAATTCAGAAAGGTCACTTTTCTGTACTCTCCAGTGCCGTCCAATTTTAAAAGCGGGAATAACACCCTCATTCACAAGCTTATATGTGGTTATTTCGCTTAACTGCAGATATTTGGCGACCTGAGCGATCGTCATTATTTCATGTTGCTCGTCCAAGTGGGATTCGCTCCTTATTGTTGCATCTAATTTATACTCAATTATAATAGATAGGACTTATTTATATCAAATTATTTTAATTATAACTGTACTTAAGCATCGGAGAGAATAGGTTAGTAAAATAGAGAGAAGGTTGAATTAATACGCTTACTTCAATGAATTACTCTTTGTTCATACAGAACCTGAATTATTATTATTTATCTTATTGGATAAAAAACGGACTCGGCTTTTCTGAGAGTGAAGAGCCATAAAAGGCAATGGAATGGTTGCGGGTCATCTACGGGTGCTTAACGAAAAAAAGCACCCCTCATTAGGTGTGCTTGATATTTAGAAACAAACGGTAATTCTCCAGAGGTGAAGATTTAGAATGCCCTACCCTATAAACGGGGATTACTTCACAATTAGCACAGGTCCCCATACGGAATGAGCGACTTCGCGGCTAACGCTGCCCATAATCAGTTCTTTCATTTTATTCAAACCGCGGCTACCGATGATGACAAGATCATAGCTCTCTATATTTGCCTTACGTGTGATTTCCTGGGCAGGGTCACCCATGACGACTTGAAGATCAAATGGGATGTTTTCTTTCTTAAACAGCAGCTCTGTTCGCATGAGGGCTTGGTGGGCATCCCCTTCAAGCATCGCTCTGATATTAAGATTGTGATGAATTAGTTCGCCTCTGGAAATGGTTTTAGAAACAACATGAAATAAAGTGATGGACACATCGCTACCCAACTGTTTAGCCAGTTCAAGCGCCTTTTCTGCTGCATGGTGGGCATGCTTAGAACCGTCGGAAGCGACGAGTATCGTTTTAATCATATCATTCACTCCTTAAAGAACTTATGAATACCTGTGCAGAAGCAGAAATACATCAGATGGAGGTACTATAAGTATGAATACAATATCTAAAAACAAAATTCCGTTTCAACCGCCATTTTTCTACGGATGGATCATAGTATTGATTGCCGGGCTTGGTCTATTTTTCTCTGGACCCGGCCAGACTTACTCCATTTCCACTTTTATTAATGCATACATCGAACAAAATCATTGGAGCAGGTCGCTCATATCCAGCTTATATTCCGCAGCTACCTTTATGGCCGGGATGCTTTTATTTGTTGTAGGCAGGGCAGTGAATCGCTGGGGGCAGCGCAACGTTACATTCGTTGTAGCCATTATACTTGCTTTGGCTTGTTTTTGGAACAGCATGGCTTTTACTCCGATCATGCTCTTTTTTGGATTTTTTATGACCCGGCTTTTTGGCCAAGGATCAATGACACTTATTCCTGTTACTTTAGTCTCGCAATGGTTCATCTCACACAGAGGTAGAGCTTTTAGCTTAATGACGATTGGTACTTTCGCCGGATCTTCATTTGTTCCGTTGATTAATACCTGGATAATTCAAGAGTGGGGAATCCGGGAGGCGTGGTTATTTTGGGGCGGGTTATTGAGTTTTATCTTTGCCCCGCTAGCCTTTTACTTCATTCGCAATACACCTGAATCTGTTGGTTTGTTGCCAGACAACCGGGTCCAATTGACCGGTACTACCGGACCTCAAGTGTTGGAGGAAAGCTGGACTTTAAATGAGGCTCTGCGGACAAGAATGTTCTGGCTTTTACTCGTTTGTGTAGGCATACCTGCAATGGTGAATACAGGGTTAACGTTTCATTTGATTTCAATCTTTGGCTCTAAAGGGATTGATGCTACTTTATCGGCATTTGTGCTTAGCCTCATGGCTTTAACTTCTTTTCCGGTATCTTTCATTTCCGGATTTGTGAATGAAAGATTTAAAACGAATTATATTCTTGCTGCTGTTTTTGTGGGTCAAGTGTTGACTATGCTCATATTAATTTACAGTCAAGATGCGGCAAGTGCGCTTGTTTTCGGTGTGGTACGGGGGATTGTCGCGGGCTTTGAGTCGATCACTTTAAACACCATTTGGCCCAATTATTATGGTAGATCCAGCATTGCTAATATTCAGGGAATTACCATGACTTCAACGGTTGTTTGCTCAGCTTTCGGACCTTTACCCTTTGGATTTGCATTTGATTATTTTGGAGGTTATGCAGAGATTCTCTGGATCATGATCTTATTCCCGATACTGGGCTGTGTTTTCGCCATAATTAGCCCTAAACCCAAGAAAAGGAACGAGAAGGAAATACAAGAGAGTTAATTGTTCAGAAAGTAAAACTGCTTTTATTCACCTCGCTTCTTAGACCGCAAATTAATAAAATTTAAAATTGAAGAACCATTTTGGTTCCTTTTTGGGAATAAAGATGGTAAACTGATTTTATGGATTGAGTGCGGACTGACCTTTATGAGAGTTAAAGGTCATAAAAATATACCAATGAGGTGAGTGCTGAAGTGTTAGGCAAGTTAAGAAAAGATTGGTTTTCAAATGTCCGGGGAGATTTGCTCGCAGGCTTAGTGGTCGCCTTGGCCTTGATTCCCGAGGCGATTGCTTTTTCCATTATTGCAGGTGTAGATCCTATGGTCGGTTTGTATGCTTCCTTTTGTATTGCCGTTGTCACTGCTATTGTTGGTGGCCGTCCGGGTATGATTTCTGCTGCAACAGGAGCAATGGCTTTGCTAATCGTACCACTCGTCAAAGAGCATGGCGTAAACTACTTATTAGCTGCAACGGTATTGACTGGTGTCATTCAGTGTATATTCGGACTGTTGAAAGTAGCTAAATTGATGAAATTTATTCCGCGTGCAGTGATGATCGGCTTTGTTAATGCTCTGGCTATTTTGATCTTTATGGCTCAAATTCCACATTTCGTTGGGATTTCTACCATGACTTATGTTTTTGTAGGCATTACCTTGCTCATAGTTTACGTATTGCCCAAGTTCTTTAAAGCTATTCCGGCTCCATTGATTGCAATTGTTCTATTAACCGCAGCTGCTATCGTATCTGGAATTAATTTAGGAACTGTCGGGGATCTTGGCAACATCACACAGTCCTTACCAATGTTCTTCATTCCAAATGTACCCTTCAATTTAGAGACGTTACAAATTATTTTTCCGTATTCTGTAGCTTTAGCTATAGTAGGACTATTGGAGTCTTTGCTAACGGCTTCCATTTTGGATGATATGACATCGAGTGACAGTAACAAAAATAAAGAAGCCAGAGGACAGGGCATCGCGAATATCATTACTGGATTTTTTGGCGGGATGGCCGGCTGTGCGATGATTGGCCAGACCGTAATCAACGTGAAGTCTGGTGGGAGAGGCCGATTGTCAACTTTAATTTCAGGATTGTTTCTAATGCTTCTGATTCTCCTACTGGGAGATTTGGTTGTGAAAATCCCGATGGCTGTTCTGGTAGGCATTATGATTATGGTGTCCATTGGAACATTTGATTGGTCGTCATTCTCCTATTTACGTAAAGCCCCTAAAAGTGATGCTGCTGTTATGCTGGTAACCGTAATCCTTGTTGTTGCTACACATGACTTATCAATTGGAGTTATTGCCGGGGTTATACTGAGCGCTATTTTGTTTGTAGCTAAGATCTCGACAATTAGAATTTATAGACGTGAGCTTGATCATAAAACGTTGTTTGATGTAGAAGGTCAGTTGTTTTTTGCTTCTGTTGAAAGGTTCGTTGAATCGTTTGATTTTTCCATCGAAAATACAAACCTCATTATCAATTTTGAAAACTCACACATATGGGATGATTCTGCGGTTGGCGCTATTGATAAAGTAGTAATTAAATATCGTGAGAACAATAATGTAGTCACTATTACGGGGTTGAACTCGGCAAGTAAAAAGACGGTGGACAAGTTGGCTGTTTATAACGATGTGAATGCAAAGTTAAGTACACATTAATTCTATATTGGGGTGGATTTCATGTACAAGCGGGTTGCCTTAGCTGTGGACGGATCAGAAAACTCTCTACGAGCTACCCAAGAAGCAATAAAGTTGGCGAGTTTGTCACCAGGCTGCCAAGTGGATGTTCTCAATGTCGCGGATTATTCTAAATCTAAAGATGAAGTACTGCATTCCTATCGTGTGGAAGAGTTAGACATACAGAGACGGAGAAAATTAGTGGCGGTTGAAGAGCTGCTAAAGCAAAATGGAATAATCTATCATTTGAAAATTCTTCACGGTGATCCGGCATTGACTATCGTTGATTACACTGAACAAGAAAACATTGAATTTGCTATCATGGGAAGTCGGGGGCTGAATACGCTTCAGGAAATGATAATGGGTAGCGTCAGTCATAAGGTTATGAAGTTGGTTCAATGTCCGGTGATTATTGTGAAATAGCAAGGGTGTAATTTAACAAACGTGGGGAGCTTAGAGCTCCCACGTTTGTTATATATTTATTCAATTTAAAGCAGTTTCTCCATAATCATTACATCAATAAATTCTCCGCCATTACCATCTTGCTTCTCAAATACACCAACCTGCCGGTAACTGCGTTATTGAATTTGAAGTTCACCTATTGATTGCGCGTTAACCTGAAGGACCATGTCAAGACTATAGCGGAGTTATTCTCGAACGCCGGTAATGAAGGGATTGTTTCCTAAGAGGGAAATAGTCCTTTTTGCATGTCGCCATTCGTAGCTGAAATGAGCATTGAAGGGTATGGAAGACCGATCTAAAAAAGATTGAAATCCAAAATTAGGTAGTTTACTGTTGAGAGGTGAAGAACGAATGTATGGGAGGAATAGAAATGAACGAGCAGCAGCGTACGATAGAACCATTGAATCAAGAGCGTCCTCGATTGAAGCAATTGATCATCCAGAATTTTCGCGGAATAGGCAATCATCCAGTCACAATTGAACTGGATAAGATTGTCGTATTAGTAGGTCCAAACAATGTCGGAAAGAGCTCCATTCTAAGGGCCTATGAAGTAGCAATGTCCGAGGGCTCGAACGAAGCTAATCTGCAGGAAGATGACTTTCCAGGTGGTGTGGTACATCAAGATTCTCTTCCCATGATCGAGCTTCACACAGTTGTTCAGAATCATGCTCCTGGAGCGAGATGGATACATACGGATTCAATTACCCAAGAAAAGTTGGTCAAGGAGAGATGGACATGGGCTACTCCAGGTGCACCCAAGCGTCAGGGCTTCGATGTTGAAAAAAAAGTATGGGCAGAAGATGCGGTTCCATGGGGTGCACCTAATGTCGCAAATTATAATCGACCAAAGCCGCATCGAATCGATGCATTTTCAGATCCTAAAGTACAAGCGGATGTCATCGTCAAACTGCTGAGCAATGTCATTAAAGAGAGAGTAAAGGATGTTCAAGAAGAGGCTGGGGAATCTCAATACAAACATTTGCTCCGTACGATCGCAACATTAAGACAGCAAGTAATCAGTGAATCCATTGCGCATATCGAAAAAATTGAGCTGCAGGTCTCAGAGCTACTTAGTGAAGTATTCCCCGGATACGTTGTTAAATTTGATCCTCGGGCAGAAGAGGAAGCGGAGAGTGACCTTAATCTATTTCAAAAGGTAAATAACGCGCAGCTAAAGATGGGATATGGTGAAAATGGACATTTAACCACACTGGATCGTCAAGGGAGCGGTGCAAGACGTACCTTATTATGGAGTGCCTTACGAATGATTGCAGAAACGAATGTGACTAAAGGGGCTAAAAAAGGGGCTAAAAAAGAAGCAATCGAAGGTGAGGAGAATAGGCCTCATGTCCTTCTTTTGGATGAGCCAGAGCTATGCCTTCATCCAAACGCAGTAAGAGAGGCTTGCCGGGTATTATACGATTTACCGAATACGGGAAACTGGCAAGTGATTGTAACGACACACTCTCCTGCTTTTATTGACGTCTCTCGCGATAACACAACCATTATAAGAGTAGAACAGATTAATGGACACATTTCCGGGACAACGGTATTTCGTCCGGAAAGAGTCAAATTAGATGATGAAGACCGCTCCCTATTAAAGCTAATGAACATTTTTGATCCTTATGTTGCCGAATTCTTCTTTGGAGGACGTTGCATTATCGTTGAAGGCGACACGGAGTATACGGCGTTTAAGCACATCATGGCAACAAAGCCGGGTATATATAAGGATGTACATATTATTAGAGCAAGAGGAAAAGCGACCATTATTTCATTAGTCAAAATTTTAAATCATTTCGGTTCTCGTTACTCTGTCCTGCATGATAGTGATACACCGACAACCCTAAGAAAGGGAAAAACGATAAAAAATCCGGCATGGGCACATAACGAAAAAATATATGCAGCGATACAGGATCGACCGCATACTTCAAATGTTCGACTACTAGCCTCACTGGGGAATTTTGAGAAAGCGTATTTTGGGGAGGAAGTAAGTAGTGAGAAACCCTACAATGCAATTGTTCATTTGCAACACGATGAGAAACGATTCGAAAAGGTGGAACAACTGCTGGATGCTCTTCTGGATCATAGCAAAGTTCCGCCTGAAGGCGCGCTTGAATGGACAAGCATTGCTCAGTTAGAGGAGATGGTTGCTGTGCAAGCCAGTAAGGAATTAGTGGCTGCAGGTACTGAAGATGAAATAGACGAGGGACTTTGAGCACGTAGAAGTTATACAATAACTCCCGATTTATAGGACTGTGCGACAAAAGTACAGTCCTATAAATTTGGAATTGGAGCTAGATAAACCGTTCTTTACGAATTGAATGATTTCAGGTAACGACGATATACTTGATAATTCTTGTTGCCTCCCGACAGGTTAAAGACCTTCTCAAAGCCCGAATATTCTGGGCTGCATTTCCGGTTGTTCCTTTGTTGCAATAGGTGTCTGTAGGTTTCTGAAAATCTAAGGTAGAAGCCTTCTCACGCAGGTCGCTAAGTGAAATATCTGTGCTCCTTGGACATGACTGGCTTCATATTGCTTTCTCGAACGCGTGTCAACAATTTGATACTCGTCTTCTTTGCCCACCAGCTCTGCCGGAGAAAGTAGAGGACGATTGCGGCTGATCGCGTTATGAAGGGTCATCGCTGTGTACATAACAGGGTCTTTCGTGCTAGAGAAAGAAGGCGCATAGGTCATATCCAGATGAAAGAGGTCCTCAACTTTTGCTTTAAATCGTAACATTGGCCCCTGTAGCCAGCCCATGCTTATCGAAAGTCTCTTCCACCTCGGCACCATTGCTTAAATCAATCACACGGATGGCCTGGTTCACCGGATCGTTTACAATGTCCTCATGGTTGATGTCCATCTTGACGTGGTAGCGAGCCTCAAACCACTTTTTATCTCGAGGAATCAACTCTGACAGGTCATCGACTTCATTCCCTAAATAATAAGGTATCCCGCAGATGGAGTAAGAAATATCTGGACCCTTTCATATACAATAATTTCGTCCGATTCATCATTCCACCGGGCTTTAGCAGCCACATAGGTTCCTGCAGCTACAGAGCCTACAATAATAATCTTCAAATTAAGTACGTCCATATAGTTATATTAGCATTAGCTTATAAAAACAAACTAGAGTTTTGCTCGTATATTCAGGGAGGGATATATAGAAAATTCGGCAGAGGGTAATCTTTTGGAGAAGTCCAGGAAGGACATGAAAATAGCTAAGAACCACCTTACTTGGATCCTTAGCTACTTCATCCATTTGCTTGCAAAAGACTATCCCAGTTTTTCATTAGGGGTCCCACGTTTACTTTCCTTCGGGGCTGCCACCTTGTTTTTCCCTTTATTCATTCTGACACTCTCCCGAAGCGCCTCTAAAAGATCAACAACAACCTCTGATTCTTGCGTGGGCTTTAAAACAATGTTCTGTCCGGCAATTTTAGATTGAATAGCTGCTAACAATCGTTCTTGCTCTGGATTGGAATATGATTTTAAATCGGAGGTACCTGTCATTCCTTTGACGATTTGTAAGGCTAACTTCAGCTGATTGGAATCTACAGAAATGGTACTAGAGAGGTTGGGGACGTTCTCTACGGGCCGCATTTCATTCGCGTAGTGCATGGTGGCCAACTGAATGCAATTTCCATTTATCGGCTTCAGGATACATAATTTCGTGTTAGCTCGAAACGTAAACTTGGCGATTGCGAGTCTTTTAGATGTCTCAAGAGCCTTGAGAAGTAAATAGTACGCATGACTCCCAAGTTGATCAGGACCTAGAAAATAAACCTTTTGCGTGAACATTAAATCGACTTGTTCTTCCTTCATGAAATCAATAATCCGTATCTGCTTACTAGCGTCTTCTTGAATCTGATCGAGTTCCTCTTTTTCAAAGGTTACATATTGATTCGTATCCAGTGGGTAGCCTTTAATGAGTTCTTCAGACTCGACGGATCGTTGACAATTTGGGCAATATCGCTGGTTTTTAATTGTACCATGGCAGCTTTTATGGAGTAAGTTGAGAGAGATTTCTTTCTCCTCTGTGGCGGCGTAAAGTTTCACCGGGATGTGAACTAATCCAAAACTGATAGCGCCTTTCCATATGGTATGCATGGGAACACCTCCTAAAGTTTATACTAAAAAGTCATTCCCATATCAAACATAAATAAACCGCACCCCCAAGCAAAGGGTGCGGTTTATTTATGCCATGTGATCGGTCTATTTTTCGAAAAACTCATCTAGCATGACTTGAACCTTTCGAAGATCTCTTTTTTTTAAGGAAACTAAGGTATGGATGATTTGATTCAATAATTCGTCCTTTTCATTCAATGCGGACTCTTGATATTTCGTATACATAAACAAATCCATAATCTGAACATCAAGAGCATCGGCGATCTTCAGTAGGTTCACTAAAGTAATATTTTTTTCAGCTCGTTCAACGCCACCAATATAGGAGAAATGAAAGCCGGCCTTTTCACCGAGCTCCTCTTGAGACCATCCACGTTGCTTCCGAATATCACGGATGCGTTGTCCTATTTTTTGAATTACTGAAGTTTCCATGATTACACCTCTAAAACTAAGTGTAAACAATGGGGCAACAGCGATACATACTCACATAAATATCAATACATATTTTTGATATGTATACGTATTATTTAGTAGTAAATGGCAACACTATATAGTGAGGTGATAGGATTGGAAAATACAGAGAACTCATTGACCTTAGGATTTGCTTTAGTTACACCATCTGGCTTAAAATTCGAAAACGTGTTTTACACAAACGGAATGATGATAAAGCATGGATGGTTTGAGTTAGCACAGCGAGAAGAGGGATGGCAGATACCAATTCTCTACGATAGTAAGGATTTAACAAGAATTATGTTACTTGATATCGACTCTACAAAAGGTGCATTCCAAATTGAAGATGCAAGCCAAAAAATCGACTCTGAGATGAGAGAACTCTATTTTTCAGCCATAGCGTCATTGAAAGTACAATTAAGACATAACAAAAACAAATGATAGACATTCTAAGGTAGAAGATCATGGACAGAAACCTCAAGAGAAGTGGCAATCTGATAAAGATAATGGATTCGAATAAGGTGACGACCGGCTTCAATATTGGTTATTGAAGGTCTTGAAATATGGACTCGTATTGCTAGTTCTTCTTGAGTCATGCCTCGTTCTTCTCTTTTACTCTTAATAAGTTGACCAATGATTTTATAATACATGAATTCGCTCATCATAATACTCCTCTCTTAATCTATTAAGATTAGTATTACCAATAAGAGAGAGCTTTAGTATTTTTGAAGTCAATAACAAAAATGCTGTTTAAAATCTGAACATTCGGAAATAAAGAATCCCAAGAAGTAATGAAAGAATCTTCAGAAATTCGAATTGTTTATTATTCGAAAAAAGAGAGCGGATGTGATTCTATGGAGCACACCTTGATTCCATATACTCCAATCGTCATGCCAAGAAGTAAAAGATACGGTAACAATTACTGGGGTATGATGGGGCCAAAAGTTAGCTACCGGGATGTTATCTTATATAGCGACTTAGAATATGATCATTGGGTGACCGTTGAAACAGATGCTAAGGTAAAAACATATTGTGAACAACCACTGGAGATTACTTATACTTTGAATGGAAAACGGAATCGAACTATTTTTGATATGTGCCTTTATGAAAATGGGTCTGAGCTTTTTGTGGAAGTTAAATATGAGAAAGAACTTCATCCGAGTAATCGGAATTACGACCGTGTCATGAGGCAACTTGAAGCTCAAAAAGAATGGTGTAGGCTTAATGGAAAACTTCATGAAGTGAGGACAGAGAAATCCATTCGCTCAGGTAGGTATTCCATTGAAAACAGAATCAAAATATTAGCTAGTGTAATTAATCATAGACATCCGATGTTTATCGAAGAAGTATCCAAATCTCTTGACTGCACAAAAAGAACGATGAAAGAGATTTGCTATGAATTATCTGATACATGTAGTTCTTATGAGGTTTTTCTTTCTTGTCATTGGTTGTACTACAAAGGAATAATTACTGCCGATATTGATTCGATGATTTGGAACTATGAGATGGAGGTCTGGAAACTTGAGCAGATGTCGATTATTTGAGAAAGACGGTTATTTGCAGGAACAAGTCAATCCAGATCTTTGGCCAACTGTAGATGATTCCAGATTATCTGAAATAGAAAAGAACAGGTACGTGAATCGAAGAGATGCTATCGTTATGTATTTTAAGCGAGTGGATATGAAAGAGATTCAACGATCCACCCAGATAAGTCCTCAGAATCTAAGAAGATTAGTAAAAAGATGTATAGACCTAGACGAAAATGGAGTCGTATGGGGATTTCGTGCATTGATTCCGTACAAAAAGGTGAAATCATACCGACTTGACGTACTAAAGGAAGACCGAAATGAATCGAGAAAAACAGGGGAGTTTAATCTGCTGTTAGAGACACACCCTGACATAAAAGACTTAATAACAGACTTATATCTGGGAACTCATCGTCGAACGCTTGAACCAGCCATGAAACCTCTGAATATTCATAAAAAATTTATTGAGCAATGCCGAAATAAGGAAATTCCTTTATCACAATATCCTTTTAATACTAAGAACATGGGCAGAAAAGCTTTACAACGTTTCTTAAATCGCATTGCGTATCTACACTTTGGTGAAGGAAATCGACGCTATGGGCAAGATGCCAAGACTCGAGCTAAACATACCGGTGAAGGTGAACAGAACCATCCTTCAACTTTACACCCCTACCAGAAAGTACAATTTGATGCTCATCGCATAGACGGTTTCTTCATTGTTGATTTAGTAACCCCAGAAGGTGATTTAGTATCAGTCACACTGGATCGATTTTGGATCCTTACATTAATTGATGTAGCCACTCGTATAGTTTTTGGTTATTCGATAAGTTTAAGCAAAGAGTACAGTGCGAGTGATGTTATGATATGTTTTCGTAATTCAGTAATCCCTCATGAAAAAATACAAATCACAATAGATGGAATGAAGTACTCAGAATTGGGAGGATTCCCTTCCGAAGTATACCCACAAAATACTTCCTGGGCTGTGTGGGATGTGATTTGTTTTGATAACGCTAAGTCTCATCTTGCAAATTTGGTGAAGGATCGATTAAAGAATCTGATTGGGTGCGCTACTAATCTTGGACCGGTTGCACTCCCGATGAGAAGAGGAATTATTGAGCGTTTTTTCAAAACACTTGAGGAGACAGGCTTTCACCGGCTGCCAAACACAACTGGAAGCAATCCTGATGATCCAAGAAGAAAGAACCCTGAGAAGAACGCAATTAGATACCATATGACATTTGAACATTTGAAACAGCTGATTGATGTTATGATTTCTGATTATAATGGGACGCCACATGGAGGGATTTATCACCAATCCCCACTAGAATTACTTGGTAAGCGTTTGAACAATGGTTTACTCCCAAGACAATTAGAAGAAGAGAAACGTTCAGAGGTGCTTTTTATGCAAACTGTTATTACCCGGACCGTGCGCGGATCTCACACATCTGGTAAAAAGCCATATATCCAGTATGAAGGTGTTGAATATCGAAGTGATAAACTGGCCCATTCAGCACATTTGATTAATAAGGAGCTTCATCTCCATGTTAATGTAGATGACCTACGTACAGTTAAAGCTTATCTGGAAGATGGTAGTGAGTTTGACTATCTTACTGCTGCCGGGAAGTGGTCATTAACACCCCATTCCTTACAGACTAGAAAGGCTATAAACTCTTTGGTTCAGCGGAAAATCATTTATTATACAACATGGGACGATCCAGTATTTATTTACACGGATTATTTGATGAAAAATGCAACATTAGGAAAAAGAGGAGCAGCCAATAAAGTGACACAGGTAAGAGAGGCTTCTAATAAAAATAGGAAACGCGTAAATGAGCCTGCAGAACAAACCAAAGCACTTCAGGAAGCAGAAGAACGCAATGATGCACTAGAAAGGGCTAGACAAATCTCAAAGCAGCAGCAAGAGAATGTAGAATATGAGATCTATGAAGAATTATTAAAAGTATATAAAACAAAAATTACCAGGTATGATTGTGTACGGAAGACCTCGTATTGGAAAGACATCAGCATTAAAATTTGCTATAGAACATCTACCAACGGATCTTGGAGCCCCTTTACCCATTTTGATTGCAAATAGTAATTCTTATCGAGTTCCCAGTGAAGAAAAATTTTTCCTGGATCTTCTTAATGATTTTAATTTCCCGTTTCCTGCAAAGAGAAAACCTGCGGAGATGCGCCGTCAAATTGTTAACTTAATGCTTGAAAAAGCTGAAAAATCAAGATTGCGTCGAATCATTCTAATTATGGATGAGGCTCATCGATTAACCGAATATCACTATAACTGGCTTATGGATATTTATAATGAATTGGACAGGAAGAAAATAAGTATGTCTGTTATTTCTGTCGGGCAAGAGGAGCTGTTATCTCGTCGTACTTTTTTCCTGGAACAAAAGAAATCTCAGATTATCGGACGTTTCATGACACATGAACATCATTTTTATGGAATTCGCACGATCGAAGAAATGAAGTTAATTTTAAAATGCTATGATGATGAGGAAATTTCATCCTATCCAGTTGAAAGTGGATGGAGCTTTAGCCGATTTTTCTTTCCTGAAGGATATAGTAGAGGGGAAAGATTAGAAAAAGATGCAAAGACCATTTTCAGTCTATTTAGTGAGTTACGTAAAGAGCATGGAGTTTCGGCTGATTTTGAAATACCCATGGAGTATTTCGCCTTCAGCATAGAGAACGCCTTGAAGAAAAATGGGTCTCATGGAAATCAACACTTTTGGTTAACAAGCGCATTGTGGAAAGAAGCAATAGAAATGTCGGGGTATGTTGAGTCGGAAATTTATATGGCTTTAGTATAAGTGTGTAAAGGAGGTGTAAATATGAATGCTATTTGGAGAAAAGAGTGGGTAAATGAATTTGAATCTCCGTGGTCATTATTTGAAAAACTCTCTCTAGCTAATGTAGTAAACCGAGATGATATATTAAAGATTCTCGGCAGTAAAGATGTAAAAGCGATAAAGGGTTATATGATTGGCAACATTCGGAGAGAGTTTTTTGATTTAAGCGGGTTTGATGAGGAATTGTTAACAGAAGTATTTAATTACAAGTTTGTTGAAAAAGTTAAATCTTCAATAGAGAAGATAATATCTCCATTGGATTATTTTGGACATTCTAATTCGTCGTCATGGTTTTTTCCCCAACTAAGATGGTGTAACGAGTGCCTGAGTGTTGGACACCACAGTTGGCTTCATCAATTTCGATTAATAGAAAAATGCCCATATCATAATTGTCCATTGTTTGAGTCCTGCCCTCAATGTAAAACTATATTTCCATTTCTTTTATCAAATGAACGAATGCAGGAAGCATTTACATGTAAGTGTGGTTACAAATTGGTTGATTTTTCTAATGAATTATGGAACAACTGGAATACTCAAATAAGGATCAATGACATATCAGTAATCAATTGGTTGTCAAAAAGCAGAAGTGAGGAGAGTCGATATTTATTTTTACCTGATCAATGTAACATCAATTTAGTAACTGAATCCTCTCCTAAAATAGCAACAGAACATTTTTCTTATGATAAAAACTTGATAAAACTAGATGATTTAAGCTACCACTCACATTTCAACAAAGAACTATATTCACGTAACATAAACATTTTTCATACTGTTGATCGTTACATAAGAAAGACGCTTTTGAAAAGTCACAAACATTGTATACATCAATTTTGGAATCTATTAAAAAACGAAGATGAGGAATTTCCCACAATATGCCCATATGCATACGCCTACGTTAACTGGAGAAAGACACTTCTAAAACTAGAATATTTCCACCGTAAAAACACAAGGGGCGATGATATTTCTAGAACTAAGAAGAGTGGATTTGAACTGGCCACAGATTTTATTACTAATGAGATCAAAACATTATTTGAGGAATTCATCACACAAAGTGAGAAAAAGCGAGGGATAAATAAAGATGCATTGTTTTGGGTTCACGATCAATGGACGTTGCGATTTGGAATTAAATTATTTTATGCCTGGCTGAACTGTGCCGAAAACGTTTTGAAGCGCGAAAAGAGAGTAAATTGGAACGATGTTCAACAAATAGTTTCATCAGTGCAAACAAAACTTGCATTTAAATATACAACAAACCATTTCAAAAAATCAGAGAGAACACTCACATTAGAGTTATATGTTAGTCCAGAAGTAATGGTATATCCTAAGTATAGCTGCCCGAATAATACAATGAAAAAGAGAAGAAATATCTCAAGGATGAAGCCATTTACTCCTTTAGATGTAGCAATAAATTACAAGGGTAGTGATTTAAAAAACTATGTTGATGCATACGTGAAAAAATACAATTTCTAAAAGAGCACTGATTAATCGATATCAGTGTTCTTTTTGTATGAAAAGAGGCATACTTACGACAATAGATACATGTTCTTGTCCTTTAAGGATATATGTTCTTGTCCTCCGACATTTACTGGTTTGGAAATAATTTAATGAAATTTCAATAAGGACTTCTAATGATATTCAATGAATAAGGAGAATACATTAATTTGCTGAGAATAAAAGAAGACAAATGGGTAGAATTCAGTGTTAATTGTCCTGAATACGGATTTAAATTGAATGACGAAGAAAATGCTTATATCATACAGTATCTTAAAGAAGAAAAATTCCCAAAAGATTATTTAGAATTACAAGTCTGGTTGGATAGTAGAAAAATAACAATTGAAACATCGAGTGTTCATTTTAGTGGATTAGCAAATGAGGGTGAGGAATTAGAAATAGTCTACAATTTAATAATGAACGGATTTGTTGAAAAATGTAAATAACTAGTTTAATGATCTTCAATAAATACTATATTGTCAGAGGGGATGGCTGTTTATATGAATGAAGAACTGCGAAAATATTGTCCCAATTGCAATAAAAGCAAACATGAAGATAAGTATGCATATTATTGTGCTCTATGCGGAACAGAGTTGAAGATTAAACGGGAGTTTTACCTTAGTCTTAACATACCTGATAGTAAGATTAACATGGAGGAGAATCTTGAAAGCGTATTTAATGGATGTCCCTTCTTTCTTCGTAAAATAGATGATAGCTCAATTCAAGTTGTTTTGTTTCATGATTATCCAAAGTGCAAACATTTAATTAAAGATAAGCGCGACTCGTTAGGGCCTGAGTCTTCTGAAATTAATATGACAGGTGAGCTGCTGAACGCCCTATTAAAAAAAGATTTTAATTGGTTTCATGAATCTGAATTAGCGGTCTTATGGTAACTAAATGATTATTAGATTATAAGGAGTGCTAATAATGAAAAAAGTCAACGTTTATGGAGTGTATCAATATAATGAATATCTTATTAATGTGATTGTCGGTGTAATTGATGCGAAAGATGATGAAGACGCAATGGATATTGTAAGTGAAATGAAATTAGGAACAGTAATTTTTGATCTTAACCAAAATACTTTTTATCATATACAAAATGAAGAATCAAAAATACTTAATGAAGAAAATATATTTAAATGTGAAGTTTGCGATTCGAGTAAAAAGATTGTAGAAATACCTTTATTGAAAACCCCGGTTTATCCCATTAATGGCTATATAGAAATTACCCTAAATCAATTAACTCGAGGTATTTTAAAGGAATTATTTGAAATGAATAAAGATTTTATTTCATTTGACTGTATTGCATTTGGAGTAAATAAATAAACCCCGACCGGATTGGAAAAGGGAATCGAGTGACATATCGAAATGGCATGCGTATTGTAAAATTTGGAAATGAAATTATGATAGAGTAGACCTGGCGTTGGATCAATCAGTTACAAAGCAATAATTCAGATAACTAGGAAGGATGAATTTTTGATATGCCAGGTAATGATATGGAATCTACACAAAAAAAGTCTGTAGGATTTGTGGTGGGAAGATTACAATGCAATGCAGATGTAGTCGAGCCGATGTAATTTGTGAAAACGGACGTTCCTATCATTGGTCTCCGTTTCATAAGGAATACCACGTTGGTGAAAGTAATCATAGCACTGACACCTATGGCTCAGAATGCTGCTCTTTAAAAGAGAAATGCTAATTAGTGAGTCCAGTTTGAGGAACACTTTCGGATAGGATGTGAATGGAAGAATGCCCTACACATGTATGAATACAGGTATCAAGCTTAATGTTCGAGCGGATCAAAGAGCGCAACGACGATCTGCAAATAAGGTTGAATCTGGTATGCGGTGGGAGTTTGTGCGAGGGATGTACGGTAATGTTTATGAGGTAATTGACCATGAACGATTTAACTGGTACAGACAGGATAGACCTGTAGATGGTCAAGGAGATATTTTTGATGGATTCTTGCCCTTCCAATGTGATTACTGTCGGAAAGTAGTAGAGTCTATAAAACATGTGCAATATAAAGCAAATTACTGGTATTACGTCAGACCAAATAAGCCTACAGCAGAATGGAAACAGAGCACAGTCGAAGTAAAGTACAGCAGTTGTGAAGCGTGCCAATATGGTCCATTACCGTTTCCAACAGTATTGATAGGATTTCACATGACAGACCTGTACCAGGACGGCATTCTGATTTACGTGCAGGAACGAAGGTTCTGATGAATGGAGATAGGTTCTACTCAAAAGGATCTAGGAGACTTCATATAGTGCAGGAAATGGGATGATATGTATGTGGTATTGGCTATTTATTAATCAATCAAATAGTTTCATAGTACTATCTGAAGAACAACTGCGAGAAGAAGGGCGATGGAATCTTGAAGAGGAAAACTATGAATTGATTTCTGATTCATTCAAAAGTATCCCTGCTGCAGAAGATTATGCTCATGAATATTATGGTGCTAAAAAAATCAGATTACGAGTGCGTCCAATCTCACTAAAAGATGCTCAGAAATTTGTAGACCTGGAACATCGCCATCATATAGCTCCTCAAGGCCATAAATTTTCAATAGGTTTGACAGACGGTCATAAAATATTGGGTGTTATTATAGCAGGTCGCCCAGTATCAAGACACCAGGACAATGGACTAACCCTTGAAGTTACGCGTTGTTGCGTGAGAGATGTGTATAAAAATGGAATTAGTATACTCTACGCAGCTGCGTGTCGTGTAGCTAAGGCTATGGGATATACAAGAGTAATAACTTATACACTAGCTTCTGAGAATGGTGCTTCAATGAGAGCGTCAAATTTTACATTGGAGCGCAGTAGTGAAGGTGGTTCTTGGGGGAGTAAGAGTCGTAAACGGACAGATAAGCACCCAACAATGAAAAAAAATTTGTGGGTTCGGGAAGTCAGTTAATGCACAGTGCACGACTCCTGGTGCGGAAGATCTTAAGGCTGCGGTGAAGTGAATTAATTTGAATTAGATTGAAAGGATGTATGTTTAATGATCATATTTCCAGTTGGCAAATGTAAGGTATGCGGATGTACAGATAATAACGCATGCGTGAATGAGTATGGCCCTTGCTCCTGGATGAACGAAGAACATGATTTATGTAGTGCGTGCACCAGCGATGAACAGGCAGAGAAAGTAGAGTAGACGCATATAGGACTCCAAACTGATATCCAGACACTTATATTCTATTTTGAAATACATATAGAATGGATCTTCCGCTGACAACAGAGGAAAATATCAACGTATACAGAACCATGGTTAAAGAAAGAGGGATACAACCTTTATCGAAAGAGCTTAAGGAATATTTCGTTGCGCATTACGATGAAATTGGACTACTAAAGGAGATAAAATGAGCAAAACAAGGAAAATAAATATTTCATCGATTTCACTTATAAATTTGACTAGAAGTTTAATTCAGACACATGAATTTGGGAATCTAGCTTTAAAACCTGAAGATCAGAAAGCCTTTGCAGAGATATTCGAGAGTTTGAATAAATCTGAAAAAATGGAGTTTGTCCGCGGCATACCTCCTGAACAGAGGACTAGATTTTTAAAATACATGGAAAGTAACTTTAAATAATGGACGTAATAATTTTTTTAATGAATAGTAGACGTATATTGCGAAGCATCAAAATGAAAAAATGGAGCGTGTATCTATGGACAATAATAGCTTGAAAAAGTATGAGGTATGGAGAAGATATTAGCGGTTGCAAACTATCAGTTTTTTATAACGGATATAACGGTTGGGAAAAATTAAATGATTTCACTGGAAAACAAAATATTACTATACATAAGATTATTTTTATTCAAGGAAATGATCGGGAACATGATTCACATCATGTATTTTATAAGACTAAGTGAAAAAGTTCGGAGATCGGATGAACGTAAGACGCAAACTATGAAGGAGTGGGGCTTTGGAAAAAATGAAATTTCTTTATGTAAAGGATAATGAGAACTTTGGATGTATCATTGAAGCCCCGACTGCCGATGAATGCTTTGATTTAGGTATAGAAAAAATTGAAAAAGAAAATGGGGAATTCCTAAATTATTATGCAATTGATGAATTTGGTTTGAAAACATATACAGCTATATAAGAGTGTGGACACAAACTATGTAATAAAAGGAGCTGATTGAAGTGGAGATTTTAACAGGTGGATTCTATGCGATAGATCATAAAAATGAAAATGGAGTTATTGAAACAAATATTATTCATGTTTTGTCAGTAAGGGAAAACTCAACGATAGAGGTGGAAAAACAGTTTTATGTAACGGAAACTATGCTTTTAGTAGATAATCAATTTGATTCTATTTATAAAAATGATTGGCTTGCAGAGTTCTTCAAAAGAGAAGCTACAGAGTATGAAATTGATATTTTTCATCATTACAAAAATCAGAATCCCCAATTGAAACATTGGGCTGAACACGTCACAGGAACTTGGATAAGTTAGTGAACAATGAGAGGACAAATAAAGGGAGGTATAAATAATGGATTATTTTCCTACGGTGATGGGTGCAGTGGTGGCATGTATTCTCTTATTCGCAATCTCTATGGTATTGAGTAAATATATATCAACTAAGTCTAAAAGTCGAAGTAAGAGAGATTACCCGGGTATAGATAGTACATTAGAAATCACTTCAAAAATTCGCAGTGGATTGGGTTCTCCATTGTACGATTCCTATAAAGCTACAAGACGCAATGGAAGTGTCACAGATCCTAATTCCACAAATCGCCTAGATGATCTGAATACAATTTTGTTAATAGCCAATGCAAATTCGTATGAATCTTCGCATAAGTCTCATGGACATTCCGAAAACAGTCATCATGTAAACGATAGTGGTTTACACCACTCCCATCACTCTCAGCATGACCACAGCAGCGTAGGATGTGATGGGAGTGGAGGTCATGATAGTGGTGGAGGTTCAGATTCGGGATGTTTTAGTGGCTCAGATTAATTGAAATGACAATGATTTATACGACAACTGGTGTGGAGGTCCATGAAAAAATAGTAAAGGAAAGGAATATCAGTATATGCTAAATAGACCAATGGAAACGTCTATAATTGTTTTGTTCATTAGTATTATTGGTTTTATTTATAAGGAGTATATTGAGTTTGATAAATTATTTTACATCCTTTGTGGCGCGTATATCATCATGCAAATCGTAACATTTCTTATAAAAAAGTATGAAAAGAGCGAAAAGAATTAGTAGTCAAATTAGCGAAGTTAAAATGAAAGGATGGTTCTTAAATGAAGAGACTTTCTAAATTACTAATGAATAGGATGGTGTATAAAATGATCGATTTTGTTCCGATATTAGCTGCTACATCGCAATCTTTTGTTGAGTTCATTCAATCAACTTTAAAGGAATGGGGGGTCGAAAAATACAAATGGAGGTTCGATCCAAATTGGGCCGGGGAGATATTTGTTCATGTTTTAGTTTATAACGAGGATTTAGGTGATTACGATCATCTAATGCAGTTTGCTTACCGTTCCGGAAGATTCGATTTTCAAAATATAAATAGTAAAGCATTAGAATGGCTAAAAGAGAATCTATGAGCCAATGTACTTCTATGAATGTTTTGTTGCGTAGTACGAAGATGTGAGGACATAAGAAAGACGTTCCATCGTCGGAACGCCTAAGATGCATTTCTTATTCAGCACTCCATTTATCAGGAGTCTGGTAGAAATCTATTAACTCCCTAACATCCTGGACAGTTGGAACTAACTTTGAGCGTTTGGTGCCGAAATCAGCCCTATAACCATCTTCGGTATCATATTGCAATATCTGAATCTCTTTGTAAGTCTCAATCTCTTTATAATCTGACATTGTTGACCACCGCCTACAGGCATTTATTGGAAGTATAACACGGTTTTCTGTAGACGGACAGTTTGAATTGTGTGACGCAGTCCGAAGATGAGGTGAATTTAAGTGAACCGAGTAACCAAGAAAACGATAGGTTGTTTCCAATACACACTGAAAGACCATAAGCCAATAACAGGGGAATTTAACAACTATGATTCTTTTTTTAACTACAACATGGCAGTAAAAAGACTTGGAGAGTTAGAGGAATCATTAGAACCGAAGTCAATCGATGAATGGAATGAAGGCTTTGGAGATGTATTGTGGTGGAAATTCCCGATTGAAGAACCGCCGTATGTCGGCACACCTTTAGATTTAAGTTGGCCAGATTATCATACGTATTGGACACCGATTACAATTCCAGATCAACCAAAACAGTACGAAGATACTGAGCAGTAGACTCATACAGCGTATGAAGGAGGTTTAAACAATGCAGGACATAGATAAGAAAGGCATGATTTTTTCGATCATTATGGCAGTACTTATATTTGCTGGGATGCTATACATCATATTTAACGATATAGCTACAAAGTAAAAGTATATTACCCAGTTCGGAGATACAGGGACATAGAGGGTTAATAGCCCTCCTCTCCCAACAGATAGAATGCAATTGACAAAAACTATTCAACAAAAACCAAGGAGGAAATAAATAATGAATAATGTAGGATTATCTGATCTGCTCCCAGGACGCTACATAAACTACAACGGTGAAATTATCACGAAAGAAAAGGCGGAACAGATTGTTGCTTCTGGAGAATGTCCTGTCTTGTTTACGGTATCCGACGTATATATTGAGGCTGCGTTGAACGATTTGTCCAGATCCCGGAAAGCAGGAGAAGAAGCAAGGGATTTCTGCGAATCAGACTTGCATGCAGAACGCGTTATCTACTGGAATATTTTCAAAATTAATGATGATTATATTGCTGCTGTAACGCAAGAACAGGCGGTACAACACCATCTGAAGGCGGTCGGTTCAAATTACTATTCAGAAGGCGAAGAACCGGTAGTAGAAGTTACTCCGGCAGAACAAAAAGGAAGGTTCGAGTGTGGGGACGGACGCGGGTTTGACGAAATGACCTTCGGAGAATGGCTGGTTGATTTCAAATACAGCGGACCTCAGTTGCTTTGTTGGAACGAGTAGTTTCTCTGTAGAAAGAGGACACTGAAAGGACGATGATAGAAATGAAAGATGCCACAGTAACGATCAGTTATGAAAGTTTCCAAGCTATCAAAACTAAAGCAGATAAATTTGACAAGCTAACAAGTGAAAATGAAGAGGCTGCTTCAAAGGAAAGTTCGTTTATTGCCAAGTTATCTACCTGCATTGAAAAGGCGAACGAATGCCAAACAGCAGAACACAATCAGTATCATATCGCACTAGGTATCCGAGCGATTTGCGAACACTATGATTATGATCTGAAGGCAGAGTATGGAGAATTGGGTGTAGGGCAAGCGTATCTGTGTTGCAGTAATATCCAATAAATATGGGTTTTCTCATTATGAAACTACAATTGCTGTTTTATTAGCGGTCATCACTGCAACTCTACTCGAAATACTTTTCGAGTTAAAAAACAAAAATAAATAGAAATGACCAAGCAATGCTTCGGTTCTGTGAATAGTAAACGCATAAAGCGCAACAAGGAGGGGCTGAAAGGCATGAACAAACAAGCGTTGAGTGAGGAAGTGCGGAATTTGAAAGCAGAAAACCAAATGCTCAAAGATGAGTTAATTTCATTAAAAGCCTTACTGTTTTTGCGTGACAAGGTCGACGAGCGAATTGGTAAAATCATTACGAACATTCGTTAGATACTATGTGATGCATTGCGAAGACATGGATTAGAAGACTCATATAGCGAAGTAAATAAATTCCGGGAGTGTTCTTATGTTCAAATTATTTAGGAAAAAACCAAAGTATAGACCGAATCTTGTTAAATCAGAACCAGTTAAAGTCGGTTTCCGTAAGACGTTTGATATCCAGACACCTCCCGGATCCGCACGAGTTGATGAAAACTACAAATCTGCACCATCATTTTATGAGCCTGGTAAATGGGACCGTAAGAAAGGAACGCGAGTGTAAGGTTATTTCTATGTTTTGTGATGGATAGTTGGAAGAGGTAGTTCCTCATGCTGTCACCGTTACTGGTTATATGAAGTCACTGTGGAGTGGATTAGCTGGAAGTAATAGCATTAATGAAATTAAAAGTAGATCTAAACTGAGAAGTAGATAAAAAAAAGGTTGTGTTCATAATGAATTTTTTCAATAAAGCTTGTATTACACTTGTGGTTGTAACGTATCCGTTTATGATATTTTCAGCTGCTAAAAGTGGGGACTTAACAGTGTGGAAATTCATTCTATCTCTTTTAATGGCAACTGGAGTAATTGCAGCACTATCTTTTATAGAGCGAATTAGAATTAAATTTCCTAAGGATACAGATTAAATACTTTTTTACGCAGTATGAAGATCCCGACATGAACACAGTCACAGTCTATGAGCGAATTAGAACTGGACGATGCCATAGTAGAGGTTGTAATCGGCAGAACAGAGAAACACTTCGATAGCTTCTACAGAAATAGATGGTGATTCAACCGCCCGAAGAACGAACCGGATTACGGAGAATGGCATCAATTCGCACCGTACTGGACTGACCCTGCTGCTTCTCTGGAGGTATAGACAGCCGCAATGAAAATAGATCCTTTGGATTCATCGAATCTCCTTCAAATCGTAAGATGGGGTACATATCACACGATAAGCAACCATGGAGAGATCTCAGTATTGAATATAAGGAGTGCATGATTTATGAAAATTAATAACAATGGTTTCGCTTTAAAAGGACATAAAGTTGGAAATGATTATTATATTTTTGAAAATGAAGCTGGCAACTATAATGTATATCAAGATTTACACGAAATTAATCAAGGTACAACCGTGCTTGAAATTAAGGAGATCTTGCCCCATTTGAAGCAAATAAGTGATGAAGAAGTGATTATTCAGTACAGAAATGAACCAGTGTTTTTATTGTTGCACAATATAAATATACAAGAAATGAATATATTCAGGCTTTCATTGGAAAACGAAATCATTATTAGAAAAAAAGAATGTAGGTTGAAAGAGACATAATGAGTAATTATCCATATGTTCTGGCGGCAACAAGGTTCTCCTGCAGCATGAGTTGGGATATGGAAATGACCGGTACCTGGTAATACAATTGAAAAGAGGGTAAATATGATTATTGTATTGTTTGGAATTTTTTGCAGTCTAATGTTTTTTATTTTAAGTATGAGTGCTGGAACTGCTTTAAGAATAATGGGTAGCGATCTTCCTATGCAGGTTTCTTTAATTGGTAGCGGTATAATTATAGGAATTTCCTTGATTCCTTATATTTTGGATAGGATTGAGTTGCGCAAGAAAACAAAGAACAAGATGGTATAGTTTTTCTTTTATGATATAGGGTATTGTCTTGGTACTGTAATCTGTTCAAGTCTTACTGTTGTTGTTTGTAAATGTAGTGTGATTCTTTAAGGAAATAAAATAAGTAGAGAACTTTAGCTTCATGCTAATGAAAAAAAGATGTGCTGGCTATAAGAGTCCGGCACATCTTTTTTGCGTCTATTTAGTAGTTTTTTTGCTTTTGCTTGGTTTAAGAATATGACCCTTTATGCCTAACTCCCTACTGGAAGATTTCAATAATTTCGCAAATGATAGTGCATCACCGCGCGTTAGTGATGTTGATTGATTCTTCATAATAGGACCTCCTATATGGACTCGATTTACTATTCTAGCATTTCCAAAAAATATAGGAATTAAACCTGGGTAGTAAAGCATATTCATAGAATAAGAAAAAACGAAAATAACTTTTCCTATGGGGGTTAATATATATGTCGAAACACTCTATTATTCGATCAGAATTAGAAGGGATGCAGGTTCGAACACTACAATCTCAAACGAAGAGTTTGTTTAGTACAATTTTCTCCTCAACCACAAAGAAAAATCCATATATCCCAGTGAATATAAAAATACCTGAATATGATCTTCTTCGAGCTGAAGTTTTTCTAGAAGATGTTATGGAATCTATTGATCGGGAATATGAAGTTTCAATGATTGAATTGACCGCACTGCTTGTAAAAGATTTTCTTCGTGTCACATCTACGAATACGAAATTGGAAGAATTGAAAAACAATCTAATGAGCAGAAGAGCAGAATATCTATCGACGAAAGAAAAAGTGAAAGAATGGGTGGAGGTTGCACCTGGACATAATGCGCTTAGAGAGCGGGAGCGGGTACGGCGCCGTAGATATTTTGAACTGCAGCTCGAGATACCTCGTAAAGTAGCCTTACGCGCAGAGATCATATTGTATGATTTAGAACAGATGTATGCTCCGTTTCAAATGACCTTGGATGACCTGATTACAATTTTGATTTTGGACTTTGTTCACCAGTTGCAGACCGGAAAACAAAAAGAAATTGTGAAAAAATTCGTGAGTAGTTTCTGTTAACGAAAAATAGGCCCCTGAGGAGCCCCAGAGGGTCTATATATAATGTCTCCCTATTCTTCCAACTCTTTCGGTAGCTTGACCTGCTGGAGTCAATCAGCTGGTGCTCGGAAGATCCAAGTCTCTCCAAATCGATCTTTAATTAAGCCCATTGTTTTTTCGATTTTATCTGTTTATCTCTTTTCTTGAAAGTGGGTTAGCTCGATCATTTCGTCTCGATTCAGCTCGGATGCTAGCTGAAACCATTAAGAAAGTCCGAATCCCCCTTCTTGGCAGCTCAAATAGATCTCCTGGTCAATTATCCTTGTTGTCAAGCTGACACACTGCGATGGCCATTCTGGAGCGTCAGTGTGTAACGACCGGATAAACGTTCTATATGTATAATAATTTGTTGACTAGTACTCGGTTATGTTCGCCTCCAAGGAAAACTCCCAATTTCACGTCCAAGAAGTATTGGACATCCTCCTATTCAACAATTTGCCTGCTTTTGCGTTACTTACTGAAACTCATGTTCTTTGATTGAGATCGATACTTGATAATGCGTTTCTTCTCCAGTTGCTTACAGTACCGTGGCCACCACATGTAGGGCATGTCAACAACGTTGAATGTTTTTTGAAGTAGAGTGCTTCCTTATCAGCATCGTATTCGAGTTCCAGATCGTCCCCCGGCTTAATATTAAACAATTTGCGAATGTCATTAGGGATCGTCAGAACGCTATTCCCAAGCATTTGCGTACAAAAACTGCTGTGACCGCTATCTTTCGTAACGTAAACGATTTGATCTTCTTTATGGATATGAAAGAACACCCATTCCCCAGTATTTATTCCGCCCATGATTTTCAGCCAACGAGCGGGAAATCTGATTTGCCCCTTACTCGAAACCTTTGGCATTAGTACCCCTCCAATCTTTACTTTCCTTTACTTTACTTCACGGTAAAGGAAAGTAAAGGAATAGTCAATGGCATCTTATCCTTAGTTTGCAACCCAAAAATAAATGTCAGGAATGCTGATTAATCCCTTCCAGTCAACTTCGGAATACGACTCTCAGGTACACTCTTTTTGGTTTGTAAATATTTATGATTCATAGAAACAAAGCTTTGTGTTCTGGTAATTAAATTATCTTTTTGTTGAGGTTTAGAAACTCCAAACGTATTCGACTTTGCTCCAATAGTCAGAATATAGAAGTCATATTTTCGGCTGCCGTAATCCCGCTTCCTTGGATACTCGGGACTGAGCGGAATTAGAATTATGCATTGGTCACCATTCCACATACATTGTGGTTGAAATGTGACTCGGTATGCTCTAAAAGATGAAGGACAGACGGAACAGACGAAACAATTTAGAATCGGACACCCTGCCCAGCTGTGGACGATCGTGTTTAGTTCAGGGAATTGAAATTCAATATACTGATGCTGCATAAGGAGAGTATTCTGACGGTGATATTTGTTCCATGGATCGATAATGATAATTTTTTTTGATTTTCTAACATTACCTAATATTGATTACAGTTATACTGTAATCAATTGTTTACAAAAAATGGGCGTTCAGGTACAATAAAATTACAATTAAATAACCAATGAAAGCCTCAGAATCTGAAATTACACAGACAAATAAAGGAGTCGAAGTTAATGAAAATGATTAGCATTGCATTTGGGCTTACTTCCGTCCTGTTACTTGCCGGATGTACAGCCGAATCATCCACAATTCTTCAGAAGAAGGTGAACACACCCATTAATATTCTAATTAACGGAAAAAAATTAGATTTCTCTTCTTATGCACCCTTTCGCCTAAACGGTGAAACTATGGTGCCATTACGACAGATTGTTACTCATTTAGGTATGGAAATTGAATATGAAGATAGTACGGCACATGTATTAATCAGAAAGGGAAACAAAACCATACTGCTCTATGCCGGTAAAGATATGGAAGAGGGGTCTCGGTATCTCGTTCTAGATGGAAAGCGAAAAAACATGGGGGCACCGGTCGTTGTTCGGAAGAAGACAACCTATGTCCCGCTTTCCTTCGTAAAAGAAATCGGAGCAACGAATCAATGGGTTTCGCAGGATCAAACAGTTCGAATTGATTTTGAAAGTCCACAGGATGATGGTCATCTAGAACCAATTCGAATTTATGTTGAACACGAGACTAAAAAATTACCAGGAACGATGGGCATTGGTTTCTTCTGGGGGTCTGTCTACATAGGAGAACAGAACACGGAAAAGGAGCCAAACGGTCATGGTACATTATTCGCACAGGATATGACGATCCTTTATGAAGGGCAATGGGTAAATGGTCTTCCCCATGGAGAAGGTGTGATGGAACTCAGTGCCGAGAGGGGAATAACCTTGGAAGGTAGATTTGAGAAGGCCAGTATCGTTACGGGGATATTAAAAGAACACGGGAAAGTATTTTATGAAGGAACTTTTGGCACTCAAACTTTGGATACTGGAAAATTACGACTTCCTGATGGTACCACATTTAAGGGGCGTATTTCAGGAGATCAGTTATTAGGTATCGGAGTGATATATACGAACGAAGGAAACGTTTTGTTTGATGGAAAGGTAGAGTTCGAAGGTCTGTTAGCGTTTAATGATTTCACTTTTTTTAAAACAGAGTAACTTTTCCAATTCTTAAAATCGTTTATCGATTTTTGGGGATAAGGAGGATGAATATGAAAGAATCATATTTTCAGATGGATTTGTTCTCTCAGCCTTCGGTGCTTGAACCTGTCTTCTTTTTGTATGCCCAACAAGTAGACACCTATCTTAGTTCAGGAATTAAAAGTGCTCGTGAAATCGCTATTAAACTCGCAACTGCACTTTCTGAAGAAGGCGAACAAGTGGAATACTTTATTTCAGGTAAGCCAAAGTTATATGTTGCACTTTGTCAGTACCTGGAAGCGGGAGTACACGATGGGCGCTTTATTTATTTGGGTGGGGATACTGCAGATAGACATTATCTGATGAATGAAGACGCAACATAGAAGGTGATAAGAAATGAAACTTCAATATCGAATAATTTTTATTATTTTTATTATCAACAGCTGCGCTTTAGCAATCAATGAAATGATCCCTGGTAGGGTATCATTGCAGATCTTGGTTGGAGTAACAATGCTAGTGATACAAGCTTTTGTATTACATGCTCTTCTTTTTAAGCCACTACGAAATTTATGGGAGCATCTCGATCATGTTCAATTAACCGGGAATATCAATTTACGATTCCCGCTACCCCTGAAGAAGGATGAAATTACTTTAATGGGAGCTTCCATAAATAGCATTCTCAATCTAATGAAGGATTATCAACAAGATGTTTTCCACCAGGCTAACCAAGATCCTTTAACCAAATTGCCTAATAGATCGCTGTTTTATGAGTATTTAGAGCAGTCCATTCAAAATGCCTCTAATTCAGATTCAAAAGTAGCGTTAATGTTTCTTGATCTCGATCATTTTAAGCAAGTGAACGATACTTATGGACACCAATATGGTGATGATCTTTTATGCCAAGTTAGCGCACGAATGTGTACTCTTCGGAAAAATGAAGAGTTTTTTCTCTTTCGGATAGGCGGTGATGAGTTTACGGTAATTCTACCAAATAACCGATCTCCGCAACTCTTGAAATCACTCTCGGAAAAGATCATTGCAGCCTTGGCCACTCCATTTAAAATTGGTGAACATGAATTGGAAATCTCAGCAAGTGTAGGGATTGCTATTTATCCGGATCATGGGAGACATACTGAAGAGATTATTGAGAATGCGGATATAGCGATGTACAAGGCAAAAGAAAATGGGAAAAACGGGTATGTCTTCTATGATGAAGAATTACTTTCGTCTAATATCAGGAAAAGAAAAATGGAGCGCCTTCTTACAAGAGCGATTGAAAATAATCAATTACAACTTCTTTTTCAACCTAAAATAGATATTCTGAAAAAAGTGATAACAGGGGTAGAAGCAACAATCCAATGGAACGTACCGGACCAAGGGATTCGTAATGCTGAAGAAATATACCTTTTAGCATCAGAATCTGGACTTGTTCCATCAGTAGAGTGGTGGTTGTTACGTTCAGCCTGTATTCAAGGAAAGGCTTGGATGGATAAAGGATTTTCTACTATTAATATAAGTGTGAAAATATCGCTGGCTCAACTAATTGATTCATTATTTTTGAAAAATCTCACAAAATTGCTCCAAGAGACAAAAATAGCACCTGAGTTGTTAGAGATTGAGATCACTGATAGTTTAGCAATGGTAAATCTGGAAACGACAATAGCTTGCTTACAACAACTCAAAAATATAGGTGTTAAATTGACTATTTCAGATTTTGGGAAAGAAAATTTCACATTAATGCATTTAAAAAAAATGCCTATTGATACACTTAAAATGGACCGGTCCTTCGTAGACGAAATCACTACAGATCCGGATACTGCAGCTATAGCTACTGCAATCGTTTCGCTTAGTCAAAGCTTAAACCTTCGTTTGCTCGCCGGAGGAATACAAACGCGTGAACAAGCAAAAATGCTATATGAAATGGGCTTCCGTGAGATGCAAGGTGACTATTTTAGCGTATCAATTCAAGCAAAAGATTTTGAGGCTATGATGTCAAAGAAAACAGATCTTCACTCATTGCTTCCTCCGGCATGACTCAGAAAGCCATTTAGCTTTCAGTTAAAGATCAAAGCAATTAGAATGGGGATTTGAGAATGAGATTATTAGGTTTGAATCGGTGTGAGCCTGGAATGATTTTGGCCCAACCGATATTTAATGATCGTGGAAACATGCTTTTAAGTGAAAGTACCAAGCTTACGAATGCATTAATAGAAAGACTAGAAATTTTAAATATTAACACAATATATATTAACGGGGATTATGTCACTGATGGGATTGTTATTGAAGATGACATTCCTTATCAGAAGCGTGTAGAAGCAATTCGGACGATAGAGAACACTTTTAGTGCTATTAGAGAAGGCAATCATAAATCAAAGACTCTGACGCGTGGACTTATGGTTAAAGAAATTCAGCAAGTATTTGATATGATACTTGCTGAATTTCGTCAAAAAAAACAGCTATTGAATTTACTAATTCAGATTAATGTTAAAGATACATGTTTATTTACGCACTCATTAAATGTAACTCTCTATGCAGTTGCTATGGGTATAAAGATGGGTTTAACGTATAAACAGTTACAAAATCTTGGGGTAGGGGCATTACTCCATGATATCGGCAAACTATTCATTCCTCAATACATACTCAGCAAGAAGGGGGCATTAGAAGAAGCTGAATTTGAAATAATGAAACGTCATACCGAATACGGTTTTGAGTTTCTTCGAAAAGAACCCGAAGTATCTTCTATCATTGCACATTGTGCATATCAACATCACGAAAAGCTGGATGGTACTGGTTATCCGCGTGGATTAAAAGGTGATGAAATCCATCTATTTGGCCGTATCTTGGCTGTTGCTGATGTTTTTGATGCATTAACCTCACATAGAGTGTATAGGAATGCTATGCTTCCACATGATGCTATAGAGATCATTTGGGCGGGGTGTCATACACAATTTGATAAAAGAGTGATAGAAGCATTTCACGCATCTGTAGCGTTATATCCGATTGGAGTCACCGTTATTCTAAATACTAATGAAGCAGCAGTTGTAGTTGGAAATGATCACAATTATCCTCAACGTCCATTAGTAAGAGTATTTAAGGATGCAGAGGGAAATAAACTCAATCCATACTTTGAGCGAGATTTATCAAAAGAACTAAGCGTCATGATTACTGAATGTGAGGCGATCATATAGGTAATTAATGATGTGTGCTGCGTATCTAATAACCAAGAGGTGAAAGTCTGGGGTCTGCTAAGCGAATCAATGCCGGTGGCTTAACCTCAGGGGTGCCATACCAGGCTATCTAAGTCCGGAGAAGCGATAGTTGCTGACCGCTGCAGCCTTATCTTGGAGCATGAATCTAATATTAAAATCGGAGCGTTGACGGTTTGAAGGACTGGGGGGAGGGGGATTAAGGGGGAGGGGGGCTTTTTTTTAGACTCGAAGGTAGCGTAGCGGCCGGAGAGTCGTAATGATGTCTTTTTGTAATACTACATAGAATTTAAATTCCATGTAGTAACGAATTAAAAGAACAAAATCATGGTATAAAGCGTTACCACCCTCCCATTTAATTCCATTTATTCGACATTTTCACCTCTTCCAACAATGTTATATACTCATCTAAGATGAATCCGAGGGGGAACTTAAATGTTTGTTTTAAATTCTATTCAGAACCCGTTACCTTTACAGATTCAATTTCTTTTTGAAAATGCCCCCCCTCTAAACCCGACATTAAATGCAAAAGAAACGCAGACCAAAATTACGAGTTTTTTAAAGAAAAAAGGTTGGAGCTGTAAAAATGAATTATTCATTAACGATCGTGGTGATGGAAAAAAGGGTCGAGTTGATATAGTCGCACATAAAGATGGGATTACATTGGCCATTGAAATTGATAGATTACATCCCCGAAAAAAATCTATTCTGAAGCTTCAAGGAATAAATGCATACCGGATTTTGATTTTAAGGGGTACGGTTAAATGCGTGATCCCATCAGGAATACATGCGATATGTTCAATCAATGGAGGGAATGATTCAAAAGAATACGTTTGATTAGTTCGAAATGTAGTATATTAATGTACTTGTAAGCAGCTTGTCCGGAGCATTACATTGAATACTGTTTTAAAATCGTTTGACTTTCTGTATACCATTGTTTACAATATCAAAGAGAGATTAATGTATTTTTTGATAGTATTGCGGTGAAGAGGTGAAACAAATTGAGGCTGAAAAAAGTATTTCCTTATGCGGCAGCAGCTACCTGTTTAACTGTCATCTTGACAGGATGCCAGTTGAAAGGTCCTTTTGCTGGTGAACTCGATAAAGCCACTGTAGACAATCAAAAAGAATTAATTCAAAACCAGCTAGGGACAAGCTATCCATCGGCCACATCACAAGAAGATGGGATTCAAGAAGCCCAAAAGGTAAATAATCAGATAGAACCAGTTGCAACTTTGGTTCCATCTCAAAGCCCTATAAAAATAAAAGAGGAAGAAGACATTCTTCTGAGTTTAGGTCCACCCTTAATTAAGAACTATCGGTCAGTCACGTATAAAGATACAGAGTATCCAGGATATGGCGATCTAAGTTACTTTACTAAGGGTTACCAAACCGCTTTAAAAGAAAATGCAAAACGCACAAAAACGATTATTGCTGGCCGAAGAATTGTAATAGAACCATATGAGATTACGTCTACTATAGATGATCTGAAAATAGAAGGAAAATCTGCTGTATTGTTAGTTCACCTTAAAGAAAAAGGTATTGATGCCAATGAACATTTCGATCGTTCTGTAACAGCACGCGTTTCTTTTATCGAGCAGGAACCAGGAGAATGGTTGGCTGATGATGTTCAATTTTCTGAAGATGACACTGACTTTTAGATATATAACAATATGTAACGAGTGGGGAATTATCCATTCTATAATTGATTTCTTATTTAACTCAAAAGCGACATACATATTTTCAGTCAGACAAAATTCACAAACAAAAATAAGTTGTGATATACAAATGAGAAATCTTGGAGTAAAATTATCTCTAAATAGAAATATAAAGAACGATGTAATATTATCAGTTTTATAGTCGAAGTAATTCTACCATTTTCACTTTGAAATTTTCTTTTTTAACAGCAAAAATCCCCCTTGCTACCAACAAGGAGGATCCGCAAAAATCGCATATGAAATTGATACCCTTATTATAAAATAGGAATGGGACAATTTCAAATGGTTTTTAGGCAGGCTGTGAAAAAGTTTTAGTTTTTACGACGCAAAATCGCTAACCTGTCAGCCGAATGAAGTAGTGTCCCTTTAAGGGTCGTGATATCATTTTCTGGCAAAGTGCTAACGTACCTTATTCAGGATGCGGTCACACATGCGATAATGCGTGTGTGGCCGTTTTTGGTGTTTTTAGATTAGATAGATAAATAAAAAAAGACCCTAGCCCGGGGCATTTCCAAAGAGGTCGGCAGTCTCCAAACTTAGCCCTCGATGAAAATGTGACAATGGCAGGATCACAAGGAAAAACATTAGTTATACAAATAATATCATACTTATGTTTTTAATCCAAGTGGTTCCCTTCTTTTTTACTGCCTTTTTTCCCCGTGCGCGTCAGAAAGGATGCGTCATGAAAGCCTCCACTTCTTTATTTACAGCTGCAGAAACCCAGTACGATACTCCAACATTATTAAGATTAAAATGCCTTGTTGGTGATTTGGCTGCTTATGACGGTGAAATCCCAGTAGATGTAAAGGAAATAGCTGAAAAACTTGGTGTTGGACGGCTAGCAGCCAAGAGAGCAATCGCTGAAGCTGTGACACAGAATGTTCTGTTTTATCGGAACGATAAGTTATATGCTAATCCGGAGAAATATATAGACTTTAAATCGGTTGATTATTCAAAGGCTGATAAAAACAAAGACTATTATCTAAAACATTATAAATTCCTATCATCTGATGCATTCAAACGTGTTAGTGTTCGAGCACAGCGTTTTGTACTAGATGTACTCTGTCAAATGCATAGAGGGCTAAAAGTATATACTTGTACTCTTCGAAATATGATACTCAATAATAGTGATTATGAAAGAACTACTGGTTTATTTAATATACGTAGTATTGGTGAAATGAAGAAGGTTATAGAAGAAGCCTCTGCTTTTTTAGATCTTAAAATTGTTAAATCACTAAAACACATTTCAACTAAATCAGAACCAATGGTTCAGGTATATGGAATTCGACCAGAAATGCTTGAGTTAGGGGTACATGAGAGTGAGGGAAATGTGCTTTGGATTTGTAATGCTCTTCAAAAGCATTCTTACCATGTTGGAGCTATCACCAAGCCTAGACTAGAAGCCCTAGCTAAGGTAATGGAATACTATTATCGTCAGCTTGGTTATGAACTTGCCTCCCACATCATCTCCCATACATTAGTTCTACTCAAAAATGATACAACTTTCGGTAATTTACTATATGTAGATATTCACCAGGCATATGGTCAGATGGCACTAGATGGAAACCTTTCACATATTGTTCCTGAAGGGGTTGAACAAGCGACCTGGATCGGAGCGTCTGAGGACACCACGACACTTAATTCTTTAAGTGCGTATTTCCGGAAGACGGCAGAAGGAATAGCTGAACGTGAAGTCGCAGAATTTTTAACTGAAACTTATGAAGAATATACGAACCGGATAGAATATGAAACTGAGAAACAAAGCGAAAAAACGTCTATCGAGTCTAATAAGACTTCTTATTCACTACTTGATGCTTTTACGGAGCTAAGAAAAATACAACTTCAAAAACTTCGAAAAATCGAAACATTGTGGCTAGATCGATGTGTAACTGGGCACACATTTAAAGATGAAATTGTACAAAATGATAGGTTCTTCTCATCAGCTACTCGGTATATGAGAGAATTGGGTGGATATTTGATGTCACATTTCAAACAAGTAATGCCATAGTACCTTTATTGATTTTTTAGTATGGGGGGTATGGTTATTTGTGCTGCAATTTTACTTTTTAGTTCATGTAAAATCAACAATCTCACTCTTATCTTCATCCAATGAAATTAGAAAATCACTGATTATCTTCAATTTACAAGCAGGTAATGTATTTCTACTCTTTTTTTTGCCTTCTAAGGTTGTGGATAATGTTTTTTTGCTTGTGTTCTTTTGGTTTTACTATCTTAATTCATGCTTTTAAATTCTTAATAGAGATTATAATGAATTGAATACATAAATAACTAAGGTGGTTAATCATCACTTAAATATGAATTCAAATTTTCTTTAATGGAACTTTGTTCGAATTCGTTCTAATAAAAAAAACACTTGTTGCGCAAACCCTTGTCATACATAGATTAAATGCAGTTTCATAAATGTCCTAATGGTATTGTTTTATTGTATTCATTTATTGTATTTGATTATGGAGTTTATTTATGGAGTTGTATTATGGGAGTCAATTTTCATCATTAACAGCATTAACATTTATTAGGTAGAATTTAATTCATCCGATAAAGAACATCATCCGCCAGACCTTTAAAATTCATAAATCAATAAATCTTCCAACCTATTTAACCGATTAAAGAATAGAGGGTGAATCATGATTGAAGTAATCGCTGTTATTTTTCTTTTTCTTAGTATGGTTACCTTACATGAGCTTGGACATCTGATCCTCGCAAAAAGAGCAGGGGTATATTGTCACGAGTTTTCGGTAGGTATGGGGCCTAAACTTTATGGTTTCAATTTTAGAAACACATACTATTCATTCAGGATTTTACCTATTGGCGGATTTCTACGAATGGCTGGGAGAGATGATTGGTCCTATTGGTACAATAAAACAGTTTACATACATCATACTAACGGGATGCTCAGTAATATTTATGAAGTGCAAAATAAAAATTCATATCCTGTTAATCTCATTAAAGTTGATCCTAAAGAAGGGAACGTCACTTTTAGGTCACCTGGTCAAACAGATGAATATACTTTAAAGTTTCTACCAAGTGCGTCGATAGTAACAGCTAGAAATTCGCGTTATCCACTACTACCAGATCATGTGTTATTTCAAAGCAAAACCATCTCACAGCGGATTTGCATTTTTGCAGCAGGACCATTAGCAAATCTTGTATTTTCTTTTTTTATTGTATTAGGAATACTTTTTTCTATTGGTATGTCTGAAAAATCGACGGTGGTCATTAAACAGGATAAATTAGAGTCACATACAAATATTACATCTCAAGAAGGAAGTAGCTCAGCCTATTCTCTAAAAAATGGTATAAAAGAAACCTATTCACATGAATCCCTATTCATTAACGGATTCAAAAGAACGGTTATCGGGGATGATATTCAGCATAAAACTATTGGTCCTGCGGGTTTAATTATGGAGAGTTATTACACGGTCAAAGAAAAAGGTCTTAAAGCCTTTTTGGTATGGGTAAGTATAATAAATATGTACTTAGCGATATTTAATCTTCTTCCGTTTCCGGCACTAGATGGGGGACGTATATTTTTTCTCATACTGGAAGCTATACGTCGTAAGCCGATGGAATCTAGTAAAGAGAGTCTTATAAACTTAGCAGGTAGTATTGTACTCGTTCTCCTAATGGTAGCTACAACCTGGAGTGATATTCACAACTTTTTGGCGTAAAAAAGTTGTGTTTTTATAAGATGGATGTATGCTATTTTCCAGACCACTAAGTAATACTATTCAAGTGGCAAAACTCATTTTAGGAGGAACACTATGAGCACCATTATCCCTACCATTAAATTATCCGTCGATCCGGACAATCACACGATCATTCGAAAGTTAGTTGAAACTGATGCAGAAACGTTTCAAAACACACATGAAGCAGCAGTACCCGATAAATCATTTCAAGTAGCTGTCTTGCCAGTTTCAACTCAACAATCTTATTCAGATGCACAACGTTTGGCGCATTTGTTTGCCGCTGCTCCAGCAATGGCAGAAGTTCTTTACGAGCTTCACGATTGTTTTGACTTTTTTCAAAACTTTAAAAACCCATTAATGACTTCTTCAGAAACAGATGAAGTAGAGCGTGTTTTTGCTAAGGCATGGAATATATTAAAAACTCTACAGAATCAAAAATAGTTTTTTTGTATAGAAGATGAAAGCTAGCCCGAAAAATGACTTAACTGCTCAATGCCCCAAAGGGGAAGAGAACACATTGTGTTGCGTTCTCTACACACATACAAAATAATTCGTGGTGATCTTCACTTCTGATAATATTCAGAGGAGAATAGATCATGAAAATATATCAGCACCTTGATTGTTATAATATTCGTTATAACGAAATAACCGAAGCTGAGGAAATTAAGGTAGTATCTGTTGAGTACAATTTGATAAATAGCCGAACGACGACCATTACTCTTGTATTTAGCCCGAAGTTGTGCAAAATTTACGAAGTACAGACAAATCTCAGCTTGGATATGGCTGATCTGTCAGAACTGGCAGACCTCCGGTTTATCGTACTATCCAAGAACAAAGAGTATTTGACAAAATTAGTTCCTCCAATGCTACAATTCTGGGAATATGATGAGTTTTTATTGATGGCCAGCCTTCGTTCAAAAGAAAAGATAGAAGTTCGAAAACAACTTCGAAATATACTTGAACATGAACCAAATGTTGAATTCAGATCCCACGCTCGTGCATTTAAAGAAATAGATATGCAGCTGCAACTCATACCAATGCAGGAGATGGGGATCCCCTATTTTACATTTAGCGAGTTTCTCAAAACGGCAGAAGCTGAGAAATTCACTTCTAAGGAAAAGGGAACCGGTTATGCACGCATGTACCAAATTTGGCGCTCACAAGCCAAAGCATGCTTGAAGAACAATGTACGTGCAGAGTATGTCTTTTCATCAGGAGAAAAATGTGGTCAGCCTGTATTCAACGCTGCAGGGTTTATAATGGAAAAAATCATAATTCAAACACCTGTCTATATGGGGAGTAGTTTCGATGATAAGCGGGTAGTATATTGCACATTCCATTCTCATGAACACGACCTGAAATTTGCAGGTCCGGACAGAACAGATATTGTTCTTTTTAATTTTCTGGATAAGGGTATGCTTGTAGAACAGTGGGTTGTGTACACTGATCCAAATTCGAATGAGACACCCGACTTCTCAAATGATCTTTTCTCAATCTTACGAACACGTCCTGACTGGCAATCCACTGAATTCCGTTTAGCCGAACAGTTGCAACCGATACAGTCCTCACCTGAGACTGGGTATTACCTGATTCCAAAAATCGGTCTTCATTAAGGTTAAGGAGGGAGTGATAGGGATGAAGAAATCATGGATCAAAGATAAATTACATTTCTATTCAAAGAATTATTTTGCCTATTTAATCTGTGTAGTTATACTTTCAAAGCTTATTGGTAGTCCCGTCCCTTGGGTTAATATGGGTATTATGCTAATCGCACTTATTGTTCTTCTTGAAACTGTTGAATTGTCCAAAAATATTTTCAAAAGAAAATCTATTAATGCAGAAGCTAATGATGAAGGATAATAAGCAGTAATGAAATGAGTATATTACCTGCTTCCATCCTATGCATATATAGAGGATTACTTACAGCCGCGAATTACCATTCGCTGATCTAAAGACCTGCAGGATATCCATTCACTACTAGATACATGATTTGGACGTGGAGATTCTCAGTGAAATAGGCAGCCGGCAATAAGGTGGTTTCGTGCATTATTAGATAATTAAGTACACATAAGTGTACTATTCATTTCTTTCTGGTTTGTATATACTTATCTGTAACCAAATAAATACAAAATCAGGCTACCCGAAAAAGGCGTTTGATCATAAAGCTCAGTAAATATCTGAGCTTTGTGTTCAAACGCCTTTTTTGTCTGCTATTAGGAGGGGAATTATGGGAGCGACCAGATTCTTAAATAAAAATAATAAGGGCTCGTCCCTTATTCAGGACAAGCGCGCATTAAGGCCAGTCCTAGGCAAAGGAGGTTTTGTTCTCGGTAAAGGTGCAGTAATGAGCCTTCTAAAGTCATACGAACATCTAGGATTGATAGGACCAACAGGTTCTGGTAAATCGGCCACATTTTTTATACCAAATTTGATGGAATTACCATTAGGCGTGTCTGCAGTAGTGACAGATCCAAAAGGCGAATTGTACTGGAAGACAGGAGCGGACTTGAGGGCACGTGGTTTTGATACAATACGATTAGCTCCGTTTGAACGATTTTATCCTGGTTATAACATGCTTGCAGTTGCAAAAGATTATGCGGAAATCAAGGAAATAGCACAGCTCATTCTCATGAACGGTGGACTGGCGTTTGAGATGCAAGGGAAAGGAGGGGGAGATGCTACTTGGCTTAATATGTCACTCCCCCTTCTGGTTGCTGCATTTTTGTACGAAAAAAAGATGGAACCAGGGTGTCCAAAAATCGGAAAAGCGATGGAGAAAATCCTTTATCTCGATATGGAAGAAATGGAAGCGGTCTTCGATCAAGTGGAGATTGCACGACGGGAATTTAATCTTTTTAAACAAGCAGCTGGCTCCGAAAAAATACTAGCTAGTATTAAGGTTACCATTGCAACGAATATGCAGCTTTTTATGGATGATAAGATCGTAAAATTCGCTGAGCGAAATGACCTGCATCCTTCATTTTTGCGCCATGGGTTAGATGGAACTAATCAAAAACCAGTTGTTCTTTTTGTTTCAGTCCCAGAAACAAAGTCATTATATGCTGCACCACTTATGGCCGTCATATATCAGCAGCTACTTCAGCGACTGCAGGATATCATTGATGGATTTCCAGTTCTCTTCCTTCTGGATGAGTTCGCTAATATCGGAATAGTACCAATAATTGATACAGTCGCTGCAACTGCTCGTTCACGTCGTATGGGACTTGCAATAGGGCTTCAGGGAGTTGAACAACTCAATCAGAAGTATGGAGAAGATAAGGCCAACAATCTGTTAAATAATCTAAAGACTAAGGTATTTCTTTCAGGATTATCACTTGTTTCCTGTGAGTATGCCTCAAGCTTTTGCGGAACGGCAACAATCGCTCAGGAGAATATTACAAGGAGCTTTTTCTCATTTATGCCAAAACAAAAGATGCAATCCTTTGCAGAGCGGGCTGCGATGACTCCTGATGAAGTTCGCCGGCTTAATCCGGATAAAGCTTTAGTAATTTCAGACTATCTCGATCCGGCCATCATTGATAAAATTTGGTACTATCAAGAAAGTAAATATACAAGTCGGATTCGCTGGGGCGACCCAGACTTTTCCGAAGAACTTGATGAAATGAGAAACCGATATAATATTGATCCTAATGATGATCCTGGTGATAGTGATTTTTTTGCACTATGAAATTTATAATATAGAAATACTTCTCGACAAACCAGAAAAGCCCTCCGGGGCTTTTCTTTTTCAATAGTCATACTACAATGAATTAAGAGCGAGGGAATAATACTCTTGAATACCTTATATTAGAAAATAGGAGATGTTAAAAATGCTAAAAAAAATTCTATTAACAACTATGTTTATTATGGGAACAGCTAGTACGGCAGTAACAGAAGCAGAAGAATCTCTAACATCAACCATTCAAACCGCTCCTTCAGCCCAGATGATAGAATCATGGAAATATAATGTAACCAGAATCAATACCATTATCACTTATGATGAGATTATTATTGAGTCAGATGGCTACAAACATAATAAAAAAGAGGAGAATGGTGGAACTGGATTCTTCATTAAAGGTGGATACATACTAACAAACTATCACGTAATATCTGGAACAGGTAAGAAAAAAACTATCCAATACCAAGATTATAAAGATGGAAAAAAACCACCTGGTAAATACAATACGGCCACTTTGGTAAAAGCCTACCCTGACAAGGACATTGCTGTATTGTCGACGAATGAAGTGAATCATTCATATTTTGAATTTAGCTCGGAACCACTTCAAAAAGGTGATTCCGTTACCGTTATCGGTAATCCAGTGGTGCCTAATAACATTCTACAGCCGGAAGAGGAAAAGAAGGAAACAAACTTCAATCTCTTTAATGGAAGTACCCTTAAGACTTGGGATGTATTATCCACTAAAAAAATAGATTCACCAGTACTTCCAATAGAAGTAACGAACATCCCAGATTCAACTAAGGGAGTATTTTTATCAACCGATCTGTTTGACAAACTAATATATCACGGGAATTCAGGAGGTCCAGTCATTAATTCTAAAGGTCAAGTAGCTAGTATTATCTTTGGATTTGGTGATGACATGAGCTTTGGAATAACGCTCAATGAAATACAAACTGTCTTAAAAGATATCAATCTGTTCAATTCTGTATATAACATTAAAGAACCTAATGTAACTTACGGAACTATAGTTAAATAACAGGTCATTTTCGCTGAAAAGTATACATAAGTGTACTTTTCAACGAAAATGGTATCCATGTATACTAATAGTGTAGGAATATGCAATTCATAAAACCAAACCACCTTAAAATAAGGCGTTTGAAACACTTTCCATTTTTAATATGGAAGTGTTCGGACGCTTTTTTTGTATATAACAAACATTCTAAACATTTTATAAAAAAGTAATCCAGGAGGTGTGTGGTGAGATTCATATTTTTTAATAAAAGAGTGACGAATCGAGAGTTGTTTCTAGAAGCACATAGAAATGACTCAAGCTATTTAGCCTGCATGAATGAAGAAAGGTCAGCTCTTGAACAGAAAAAAAAGGAGATACTAATCGAATTAAATCTGTCTGATGTACATTATGACCCTCTAAAAATCGAATTCTACACTGACTGTGAATTTCACATAAGGGGAAACGATATGTTCTCACTTCGTCAAATTCATTGTTTTCTCCATTGCAAGTCTCTAATCCAAGAAGGGAAAAATGCCTTAGCTTATCATGAACTCTATGATTTTATTGAAGACTATGGCAGAAAAAAAGGAATTGCTTTGTCGCTTTATGAGTTGCAAGCTATTAGGTATTTGCTAGATCAAATGGAGGTTAATAATTCTGTTTAATTTCTATCTTTTCATTTTTAAATCTACCATTACAATATGAAAGGAGAACATGATCATGGGGATAGCTTTGCGGGATTATCAACAGGAGGCATCAGACTCATTTTTCAGGAAGCTGCATGAAGGTATCAAGCGTCAACTCATTGTATTGCCTACCGGCGGAGGAAAAACCGTTGTAGCTGCCGATATATCAAAGCGATTTTACCAGAATGTTATGAACGAAAAGCCCATTGTATTTATCGCACATCGGGAAGAACTTCTCCAGCAAACCTCAAAAAAAATGAATTTGGTTTGGAATGGCGTACAGGTTGGCAAAGTAAAAGGGCAGGCAAATCATCAAAATGCAGAAATTATCGTAGCTTCCACACAAACCTTAGTCCGAGGTAGGAAGATAGTAGACCCCGGACTTGTCATTTATGACGAGGCTCATCATTGTGGTTCAAAGGGATCAAAAAGTATTCTGACAAGCCTAGGATGTTTTGATCCCGACGGTCCTCCTCTCCTGGGAATAACCGCAACCCCAAATAGAGCAGACAAGATAGGTCTAGGTGATATATTTCAAGAAGTAGTCTATGAAAAATCGTTAATTGAAATGATTGTCTCTGGTTATTTGTGTGATATTAAGGCAAAAAGAGTTGTCGCTGAATCCTTGGATTTGGGAAGTCTCAAGATCGTTGCTGGCGATTTCAATCAGATGGAACTCGGTGAAGTCATGTCTCAAGAAAGCGCCATACAAACTGTAGTAGATGCTTATATTGAACATGCGGAAGGAAGGAAGACGATCGTATTTGCGGCCAGTGTGAAACAAACGTATCAGATCGCAGAGTCTTTACGTAGTCATGGAATTCTGGCAGCTGGCATTGACGGATCTCTTAACGATGAAGAGCGCCGACGCATTCTATCAAGTTTTGAAAGAAATGAATACCGGGTCATCGTGAACTGCATGATGTTAACGGAAGGATTTGACGAACCTAGTGTCAGCTGTATCATCATGGCAAGACCAACCAAAAGTGAGAGTCTATATATTCAGTCTGTAGGTAGGGGAACAAGACTACATCCGGATAAAACCAATTGTCTGATCCTAGACATTGTAGGAGTAACAGAAACTAATTCCCTTATGACGCTATCTAAACTATTCCCTCCAATCGAAAAGCCTGAGTCGGATAGTGTGACACAAACTCAGCTGGACCTTCAGGACGATGAATCCGTAATCTCATTTCAGAAACGTAAAGAAGAAACCCATCGAGTTCAAGGGCAAATGGCATATGAAGTCAGCTTATTTACTGATAAAACCATCTTCAGCTGGGTAAAGGCAAGTGAAAATTCTTACTATATTGGTTTAGGTGATAAAAGAGCTTGTTTTCTTCTAAAAGAAAGTACTCATGAATGGTGGGCTCTATTCGAGCATTCAGATAATAAGTTATATCCGTTGTATCATGAGCCATTGGATCTCGAGTACGCTCAGGGGGTAGCTGAAACCTTTTTAAAATCGCTGCAACGAAATTTATTCTTAAAAGAAGCATTTTGGAGACGAACTCCCATGTCAGAAGGGCAACGTAAACAGCTAATAAAACATTCTATTCCATTTGACCATACATGGTCTAAAGGTATGGCATCCGATGCGCTAGACTTGGTTTTTGGCAAACGTATTGCTGAAAACGCCTTACGCAGATTTGATCCGATATCTTATCGTATGTTACTACAAAACCCAGACGTTAGAGAGAAAACGACACTTAAAATCCAGCTTATCCAAAGAGAACTGAGCCGGCAAACTGCTCAGTACTAAGGGAGGGTCATATGACTACTTATAATCGGTTAAATGAAATCAAAAGAAGTCGTTTTATGCATATTAAAAAAGCTACCATCACTGAAATAAATATCATCAACATGCGAATAACGGGAAAGAAAATAGGGAACCTTCTCGTTTCTGATCAATCTGGCGAAGGAAGGATTAAAATTTTCGCACACACACCAGAGGATATTGAAAAAATTGAACAGCTAGTCGTTAATCAACAAATTGACTTTAAAGGTACTGCAGAAATTGATGGATTCGAACATCAACTATCTATCCTTGTAAAGGATTATTCATCAAGATAGTTTACAAAACTGTATTTATTCGTTGACAGAAAATCAGGCAATCGATATAATTATAATGTGAATATATATTTTCAAATAGGTGTAATCCTATATGGAAATCTGTAGAGCTCAGAGGGTGTAGTTTAAAGTAGAACAGCAATTCGTTGAGAGTTGCTAGTGTAGGTTCAACTCCTATCTCCCTCGTCTAGCTGAATACTTTTTCTTACACTACCGAAACATCGGCGTGCATAGAAGCAATGTGGAATAATCCTCATTCGCTTATGTACGCCTTTTTATTTACCAGGAAGGAGGAATCCGATTGGAATCAAACGGTTGCCTTATTCAACCATTGCAGCAGTTGGTAGAGTTTACAGACGATGATGATTTGGCGACACGTTGCGCTAGCTTATCAACTTCGAGCCAAGAAATATTAATCAAGTCGCTCAAAGAGGAGCTACGAGCCGGTATTGGACTATGGGTCAGTATTATTCAAGCGCTTCAAGCTGGAGGAGAGGACTTCCGAATTGAAATTCAGGAACAAGGGGGACTGAGTTAATGAAGTGAAATATCTTGATAAATACATCCCGCTCTTAACACGCTTATATAATCCAGTTTTCTTTTTTATATCAATTTTCGGTTGCTTAATGATGTATCTTAATCTTGCGCCATCAGGATTTGGAATTCCTTTCATTGTTTGGCTTTTTGCAGCTACAGGCCATCTGGTCAGCTACTACTTTCGCAAGCGAGTAGGGTATCTCTCGTTAATGGCATGTGTCTTCTCTGTAGATTGGATGGTTGGAAGTTTTTTAACGCGTGCAATGGAACGTCTTCGTCCGGATAGTGAATCAATCGTACCTCGGTTACTAGCTGCTATTGCATTTCTGTTCTGTATAGTAATTATGCTTATGTATTTAAAAGTAATGTCTAATATTCAATCTCCAGTTGCAAGAGAATATACCTGGGAAGACTTTAAGTACGATATTCAAGATCGTAATGAACGATGGAACGATCGTATGCGGTTTGCACAAGATGCAGCTGAACAAGGGAAAGAGAATATTCACTCAGCAATTAAGTGGATTCGTAATAAGATTAAAGGTAATAAAAACAAAGTACCTGCAGAAGTGAACTTGATTCCTGCTGGCGAGAATGTAGAAGAGACTTTACAAGCAACCAGAACTGAGACAGATCAGGATGTTTCAGAGGTGAAACATAAAGGATTCATTATAACTTTTGACTTACCAACTGAGGATTTGCCACCAGCTGATTCAGACTTGCAGGTGCCTTTCAATGATCGATCACATGGAAAATCAATTTCTTCAACGACTCAAAAAGAAGAAGAGAACCGTAACGTCCCTGATGAGTCATGGCTGCCTCCTTTACCACCCGAGCCTCCTTATATCAGCCGACCATACGGACCGCCATCCAGAAGCTCTCAAGCACCTTCGGGAGACCAGAAAAAGCAGAACAATCCACGTGTGAATTTTCAAACAGTTAACAGTGCTTCACAGCCTAAACGATTGCCAGACATTAATGTGAATTCAGAACAAAAAGTACAACCCGCTCCTTCTAAACAAGCATCCCCGCATCAACCATCACAGGCAAAGCCTGGCACAGGGGAGAATGCGTTCTGGGGTAAATTTAGTAGCAAATCATAATCTCATTTCAGGAGGAATTTATATGAAAACAACCGTTCTTAACGAAACAGATGTTCTTGTCCGTATAGTCAATCGCAGCGAAAAAGAAATCCAGGAAGAAAGAGAGTCTCAGCAGTGGCAACTCGTTTATAGCGCCCGCCAAAATAGAAGTATCTTAAGGGCAGAACTTCGCACCACAGAAACTATCGGTGATAAGCTCTGCGCTATAGTCTACATCGGTCATATCAAAGGAATTATCCCATTCGAAGAAACGGGGTTTGAAAAAACCCAATACCTTAAAGATGCTGTAGGGCAGGAAATATATTTTAAAGTTCTTGGTCTAGACAAGGAAGCAGCAACATTTGTAGCCTCCGTTAAAGAGGCGAAAGACCACCTTCAAGGCCTTACGCTCGATATGGTGAGTGAAGGTACGATCGTAGTAGGATCCGTAACCCGAGTTAATACACGTTCTCTGCGCCTGGATGTTGGAGCTTTAGACGTTGAGCTCGCCGTAGACGAGGTCTCCTACCAATGGATCGATGATCTCCGCGATTTGTACGTCAAGGGAGACGATATTGAAGTTAAAGTTTTGGAGGTCAACAAAGAAAAACGTACGCTGAAGGTAAGTGCCAAAGCATTGTACACTAACCCTTGGCCGGATTGCACACGACGTTACGCAAAAAACAACCAGTATGGCGGTAAAGTGTCGGGAATTGTAGCTTATGGGGTATTTGTAAATCTCGAGGCTGGTGTAGACGTACTCTGCACGCATCCTGCACCTAATGTGGGAAAAGTTCGGAAGGGCGATAAAGTAAAGGTACGAATTCGTGAGGTTCTAACAGAAACCAAACGAATGACTGGGCAGATCAAAGCCAAGCTGTAAGGATTAGCATAAGATCCTATGGACACATAACTGGGCGAAATACAGGAAAGAGAGGTGAACCAAAGGAATGTCTTATGATGTATCGCCATTCAGCAATAACGGGAATGATTATATTTTAAAATGGGGGCATCAACCACCAGAGAATACAGCTCTCCCGGTTCGTTTCTTAAACACAGGACAGAAAAAGGTATTAGAGGTTCTGAAGTCTCTGCAATGGGCTACTAAAAATCAACTCGCATTGATTCTCAACCCCGGAAATCTCCGAAAGGGAAAGAAGAATGTAGATGCGCTTTGTGATAAAGGATATCTGGTCCAACATCAACTCGTAGCCTTCAGTAATAGTCGGTATATATCCTTTTATACCCTTTCTAATCCAATGCGTGCTTTAATGACACTGCCAAAGGGGGCACGCAGCAATGTATCTGGTGTGCTTCGGCGACTTGTGGTTGCACAAATGTTTCTTCGATTCTATCAAACGGATCCAAACACCACGCTAGAGGAATTTCCCGATCCATTCGATGGTGTATTCTATATACAGGACATGCAATTTCGGGTGGCCGTATTACGTGATAAGTTCCAGCGTGATCGTGTTTATAAGCATCTAAAGGTAATGGAAGAAAAAATGAGAACATTTATAGTTGTTCCCGATTGGCCAGATGCAAATATGTTCTTAGAGTTGAAGAAGCAGTCAGACTTTTTCCGCGTAACCACGGATCATAACTTGCTTAAAGAGAGTCTGGCACATTGTTTTTGGAAAGCAGGGAAAGAAGGATGGGAAGAGGAATACATCGCTCATTTTGAGATACGTGTCGAGACTGATGCGAATAGTGTTCGGAATGAAAATGATCATCCATTACTTCCGGCTTCAGATAGCTAGATTTCTAAACCGTTTCGAGTTAATCGAAACGGTTTTTTATTACATTATTTGATAATATTATACGAAATGAAGGTTTAGTTCTTGAAATTCAAAAGTGATGCCTATATAATAAAAGTATATTTTTTATATGCATCAACTTTGGCGTCCAATTGTGTTATGAACGTTTTAGCAAACGAAGATAACCTGAATTATTGAGACGAAAAGGACTCGCTTGTGTATCGGGTAATTTACCACAGGCTAGGAAAACGTTGATGAAGTTGTGTACGAACTCTCGGATCCCGTAACTTACCGACAGGACGAAGACAACATAAGTAGTAAGTAACCTTTCATTGCTGACGAAGACGAAAATTTCGTGAGCGTACGATGATAGACTATACTGCTAGTGATCTGCTTGTAATTGACAACGAATATTTTAATAATCATCATTCCATGGAATGATACACAAAAAGCCAAGACCCTATCAAGGGATCTTGGCTTTTTTTTATTATAAATAGGAAATGTCCGGATCTTCTCTATTCTAGAGAGAATCGGTTTACATAGATAAAAATGTTTCGAGGAGGACACCAGGATGGAAAATGAACAAACCCCATCTTATTTAGTAGAAATGGCAAAAGTGTATCTTTCAGAAACTCAGAAAAAGTATGAAAGTGCCCGAACTCAGGTTCCAGAAAAGTACCATGGTTACTTAGCGTTAATTCCAAAGGAACGCATTCTTACTACACAACATGTGCCTCTGGATGAGAACGCAAGAGCTCACCAAATGGGACATAACGAAAAAGGAACCTTTGTATTAATACAGGAACCTTACCTCGGTGTTGATGGCCGTGTCATTTGGGCTCGTGAAGAGCATAGAGAAATGAAAAAAAGACTGGACATCGTTTCTGAAGCCAAGGGAAACACCATTGTCTGTACCATATCCTCCGAAATGTATGGAACCACGACAGGCCACTCTATGTGGGCAGCAAATAAAAACTGGAGTGGGAGCGGAAGTGATATTCAAAATGTCGAAACCAATGCGGTCGGAAGAGCTCTTGGATTTATGGGGTATGGACTCCTTGGAACTGGCATAGCCAGTGCCGAAGAAATTTTACTTGCGCGTAGTTACGATGAAGAAATGAAAAAATCAAGATCTTCTCAAAAACAGCAAGAATCAACCCGTTCTAAGGGAATTGATCACGCTCCGCTCGAGTCAAAAGAGCGTGTGCACAGACCCGACCAAGCTGTAGAAGATAAACCTAGTTCGGTCTCTGACACAGCGGGAGATACAGGTAAATCAGGAAACAGCGGTTTACGAGATCGTCAGACTCGTAACGATGTCCAACGCCAACAACGCACTCAAGAAGCCGAGGAAGGCTATTTTTGCTGTAGGATATTAAATCTCACAGCAGAAACATTCGACCGTATTGGTGTTCCATACTACCGTATCCATTTAAAACAGGTCGATAACGGCAATGAGTTTGAAGCGCTTGCTGTTGATGAAATTTTGGAATTCATTGATAGTGATGATTTTGAAATTAGAAAACCATACAATATGACTTTCGAGCAACGTCCATCCAAAGAATGGATTATTACACGGATGGTGAACGTGGTTCAAAATCATGGTTAATAAAAATCGAATAGCAGCTGCATTGTTCACACTTAGCGGCCAAACTTCTATCATCGTTTCATTGCCGTCATCTTCTGGAAACGGAATGTATTTAACCGGTGCATCCTTACTAAATGGACAAATTGTAATTGGGCATGAATGCCCAGCAAGTAGGACCCGAAAATCATGCTGGCACACTGAAATTGCTGCTCAAACCCTTAAAGATGTTTTTTGGTGGAAGCGGGAGCTTGATTCAGCGCCAGTCATTTCGATTAACCGAAAAGTAAAAATGTCGGAGGAATGGAGGCAAATCCCCATACCTCAAGCAGGAGTGAACGAAGATGAATCAACAAACCGGAACGAACATACTGCCTGATATTGTTGAGTATGCACTCTCAAAAAACTTGAACGTCCGACGAGATAGCCTATCGGAGAAACAAACATTTTTTGTTTGTCCGTGGTGCGGGGATACCCTCTCTAAAGGGAAGTTCAAATTAACACTCAATCGAGAAAAGGGACTATTTCGCTGCTTCATTTGCCATCTTAATGGAGGCACGCTAGATTTCATTACCACTCTCGAGAAAAAGTCTAGGGAAGTGGTTTTGAAAGAACTGCGCGAATCAGCCGGTATTAATGAAACCAATTACCAGCGTAACCGTGCACGCAAACATCCAGCGGAACGCCTATATACAACCCAGCTGAAACTCATAGGATTTGATTCTTGGCCGTCTTCTTTCCAGCAATTGGAACCAGGGCACCGGAAGCAGTCCTTAGATTGGGTCTGGTCGGTATGGAAAGGATTCTTAAGAAAAAACAAAGAGAAGCACTTGGCCATCTCATGTATGGAATTAAGGTAGATGCTTATCCCATGGCAATTAAAAAAATAAAAGAGATGTCGCAGGAAATAGGTCACGATTTGCTCATTGATGCTTTTGAAGCGTACGGAAGTGGTGATAAACCACCGAAGTGGGCATCGGGTGTGCGTGAGTGGGTCGAGGCATGCTATGAATCTTATTTGAATGAAATAAAAGAATCTCCTGGTCAAAGTGCCTAGGGTGAATTTATTAAGGAGGACAAAAATATGTTAAATAGAGTTATATTAATCGGTAGACTTACGCGTGATCCTGAATTGCGTTATACCCCTGCAGGAGTCGCTGTCTGTCAATTCACGCTTGCCGTTGATCGTCAATACACAGGTAATGATGGTGAGCGTGAGGCAGATTTCATCCCTATCGTAGCCTGGAGACAGCTCGCAGAGACATGCGCCAATTATTTGAAAAAGGGACGTCTGGTAGCAGTTGAAGGACGAATACAGGTACGTAATTATGAAAACAACGAAGGTAAGCGCGTCTATGTCACTGAGGTTATCATCGACAACGTGCGCTTCTTAGAATCTAATCAAGCTCAACAAGACAAAAATCCGGAGCATCATGAGAACTCTCATTCTGGATCTCGTGGCAACTCTAGCAATAGTAGTCAAGCTCGAGGCAATAACCAATCCGAACGAAGAAACGGATCTTCAGGTGGACCATCTGCTGGACCTTCTGGAGGGCCATTTGGAGGACCTACCGGGACTTCTTATTCCAATGGGCGGAATCAAATGAATGATCCTTATTACGGAGATGGCAAGCCAATCGATGTTAGTGATGATGACTTGCCATTCTAAAAATTATATATACCTGGCTGTGTCCAGAATTCAAAAAAAGGGAGTCTCTTCGTGAGATTTCCTTTTTTTAAGGAGGAACAACAATGGGAAGAAAGAAGAAAACTCTTAGCGATCCCCGCCAGAAGACCTTGGATTTTGAACTGCAGCAAAAACCGAAGCTTATTTCGGTTCGTTGCTGTCCGGAATCCGATAAACATGTAGTCTATGGTCAACCGGTGCAAATGGGAGGGCGTGTCTTCTACTGTCCTGAATGTGGGATTGAATGGCGCCTTAGTTTGCGTACGAAAAAGGTAAAGTACTTCCGGATTGATGAAGAAGGAAACACCACGAGTATTAAAGAAATGTCTTTTTTTGATTTTAATGAGTCGTCATTTCTTGAAAAAAAGAAACAATTTCAAATTGAGGTACATGCTCCGTCTACGAATATCATAGTAGAGGATTTATCGAAAAATAAAAGATCCGACATTGGTTCGGATCAAATGCAACTGGAATTTACAACAATACAATAACCCGCTTATCGGGAGAGAGGTGACCTGCAAATGACTAGTCATTCCTACTCCCCGATAAGAGGGGAGCTCTGCATGAACTCAAGCTGTGTCAAATACCGTCAGTTAAATAAAATAAGACGAGATAAATACTTAGAACGAGGTCAGAGCCTTCTGGAAAGATTTTTGGACCAAGACGACGTATCTACTCATTTTAATTTCACCAGTCACGCTACTAAGCGATGTGTTGAACGTGCAATTAATACACGCAGGTTGCTGGAAATAGTAGTTGCAGATGGATTTGCCGTAGATTGTAATACGGATAATGAATCCATTGTCGTACATGGATGCGAAAAAATCGAAAAAGGAAAGTACCGTCATTTACACGTGGTATTGCAATTGGATACGAATGGTCCTTATATCGAAGCAAAAGTCGTAACAGTCTTTGATCCAAAAGCATCATCTCATTTGTATAACGACTCACTCGATTTTCGGGTTTGTTGGTGTCAGCCCCATGAGTTAGATGCTTGGGTATAGATGATAAACTTGAAAATATCTAAAGCCGTGCTACCATAGCCTTATCTAATTAATAAGGGGCTGTGCGTATGAAGCGTCGAAAGGGGATTCGAAAGATGTCATTATCTGAAGCGCTGGACATCCAGCAAAGAGGTCCGATTACTAAGTTCTGTTCATGTACTGAACCAGTAGTTGACATCAAACCTACTCAGCTTATCCTGCATGGAATTACCGTGCCGAATATGCCAACACCGATGTGCGCATCTTGTGGCGAACATATCCATAATGCATCGATCATGATAGCCGTGGAGGACCTACAGGAAGAACATCAGCTGCAGGGTGCCTATCGTCTAGAGCAATTGTTGAATATCGAAAAAAACTAAAAACCGGTGTAAAGAAAAGGTCACTGTAATCAGTGGCTTTTTGTTTTGCCGTATAAATTTGGAGGAAAACTCATGAGAACAGGATTAATGAACAACTATGCAGCTGTCGGTATGGAAGATCGGAATAACGTGAGTATTGTTGGGCATCTTTGCTGGTATTCCTGTACAGCTAAGCTGATTGCGAGAAGCTTGCTGAGAGATTACATTGGACTCTCTGGCGTCTCCGATCGCTTTATGCCAAATGATATTAGGATTCCGGATGCATTTCGCCGTGCCACCAGCGCCATTGCAGGGAAAAAGCAAATCAAAATGGGGAATGACACAGTAAGTTATTTAGTGAAAGAAGTTGTTTCTACCCGAGAGATGGTACAGCGTAACGTAGTCCGTGAAGTAATTAACTCTCGGAAAACTAATAAACTGCGCTATGACACCGAAGAGGCGATTATTACTCTTGATAAGGAAAATAATAATACTATCCACACTAGCATTTATAACACAGAGGTGGAGCCACTAGTCGAAAAAGCAATAGAACTCTTCGAGACATTCAAAACCACACATGATGATGCTGCGATTCGGGCGATGCTTAAAAATATCATCAACAGTATGAGCCCCGTTATGGTGAAAATATCTGGTGGAGTATATTTTATCCCTATAAAGTATGAAGAAGAACTCATGGCTTTCTGTGACCTCGCAAACCAAATCAGTCCAGAAGAGGCACACATGGTTCCAATGATCAAGACGTCCAGTAATATGGATTTAATTCGAAAGTCAACTGTAAAGCAGCTTAATGAATCTTTTCAAAAGCTGAAAAATACTTATGACAACGAGCAGGCATCGGCAGCGGATATTACCATTGCGGTTGAAAGCTGTAATTTGTCTTTTAAAGTTATTGAAGATTACAAGGAACTCTTACAAGGAGACTTGTCCACTGTGGAACAATCCCTAGGAAGCATGCAACGTATGTTACGGGATTTGTCATCACGCAAAAAAAATCATACTGCTAAGGATGATAGCCGTCAGCTCCGCTTTCTTGAATTAGATTAATTCAGAAAGCACCCGGCCGATTCACTTAATACTCAAGCCGCTATTCCAATTGGAAATGCGGCTTTTTTCATAAAAAAATATTCATTCAAAGGAGAATTTTCATGAGTGTTAATACAATTGTCAATTATATCAAGGCTGCATATCCGGTAATTTGGGTCAAATCCTTTGAAGAGGAACGTTGCCTGAAAGAAATTGGAAAAATCGCAAAAGAACGAGCTAAGCAGCTGAAGGTATGGAGTATCACTCAAGGGTTTATGAATCGGGTAGATCCTTCAGATGATTCTGGTCATGAATGTAAAGATCCGATAACTGCACTTGAGTTTATCAAAAACGATACAGAAACACACAGCATCTATGTCCTTCAAAGCTTTCATTTCTTTTTGGAGGATAATCCTATGATTCTGCAATTATTAAAAGATTTGATTAATCACTGCAAAAGTCATGCTAAATCAATTGTTTTCTTGTCCTGTCGGATCGTTCTTCCAGTAGAGATCGAAAAAGAAGTTGCTGTATTGGACTTCGATCTTCCAAATCTGGAGGAACTGGGACAGATATTGGATGATATCTTAACTCCATCAGGTAATGCCATTGAGGTAAGTAATCGTAAACGTATCCTTGAGAGTGCCCTTGGACTTACTGCAGCAGAAGCAGAAAATGCTTTTTCGTTAGCTATTGTCGTCCATAAGGCACTTAATGAGGAATCCGTTAAGACCATCCAACAAGAAAAAGCAAACATTGTTAAAAAATCCGGAATGATGGAGTTTATCCCTCCAACCAATACCATAAACGATATTGGTGGGGCTTCGAATTTTAAAGAATGGGCGCAAAAACGGCTTAAAGCTTTTACAGAGGAAGCCAGAAAGTTTGGCATACAACCTCCCAAAGGTGTTGTCTTAACCGGTATAGCAGGAAACGGAAAATCTGCTATGGCTAAAGGTTTGGGTAATTTCTGGCAGCTTCCAATTCTAAGATTCGATGTTGGAAGTGTTTTTGGTTCATTAGTTGGTCAATCAGAGGATAATATGAGCCGGGCGCTCAAGATGGCAGAAACAATAGCTCCCTGTATTGTGTGGATTGATGAAATTGAGAAAGCATTTTCGGGTTTAAGTAGTTCTGGCTCGTCTGATGGCGGTACAACCTCTCGTGTTCATGGATACTTTCTCACTTGGTTGCAAGAAAAGAAGGAGAACGTATTTGTACTGGCAACAGCTAACAATATCAGAACGCTTCCACCTGAATTAACACGTAAAGGACGATTCGATGAAATTTTTTGGTTTGATTTACCAGAACCAGAAGATCGCAAAGAAATTCTCTCAATACACCTACGTAAGCGTGGTCGCGAACCTGAAAAATTTTCTTTGGATTTAGTGGTGAAAAAAACGAAGGATTTTGTTGGTGCAGAACTTGAACAGGTGGTTGTAGATGGACTAAATATAGCTTTTTCAGAGGATAACGATTTAAATACACAACACCTTCTGGAGGCAGCCGAATCGACTGTACCGCTATCTAAATCCAAATCGACTGAAATCGAGGATATGAGAAAGTGGGCGCTTGAAAACGCGCGCATGGCATCTACACCACATTCACAGAAAAATCCATCTGTGGTTTCATTTCCAGGGAGTCGAAGAGAACTTAGTACTGATTGATTCTAATAAAATTCTGCAGGTCCTAAATAACATGGGAACTGACTAGCATTCAAATGGGTTAAATAAAAGGAGGAATTTATCATGTCTCATTACTCAACAATCCAAATGATAATCACTAATATACCAGCACTGAAAACCGCTGCAGAAGCATTGGAGTTGCTTCTGATCGAGAATGGCATCTGCCGTGGTTATACCCGCTCCCAAGATATAAAAGCAGATTATGTAATTCAACTCAAAGGTCCATATGATGTAGCCGTCATCAAAGGCCAGAACGGCGCATATTCCATGGAAACCGACTGGTGGGCTGGCCATGTGGAGAAAGAAATTGGTAAGAACGGTGGACGCCTCCTTCAGGAATACGGAATCGCGGTAACCATTCAAAAAGCCCGCAAACAAGGTCATACCGTACACCGCAAAGTCGCGGCCGATGGTACGGTGAAATTGCAGGTTACAGTGAGCGGACTTTAATAATGAGGGGAGAGATTTTAATGGCTATTATTCAACAGTATGTTATGTTACAGATGATTGTTGCTATTTTAGCATCTCTAAGCTGTGATAAAGTCCGGCTCTATTCAATACAGAGTAGTTGCCTGTCTCTAAATCAAAAAAGAGTTCTTCCATCATGGAGTTCGAAGAAAGATGGACTAATTGATAAAGCTCAAGGGAAAGAAGTAGTTTATGTTGATGTTCCCCTTTGCTTTCTGTTTTCTGCAGACTTTCCTTTTTACTCGGCAGGACGCGGAAATATCTACAAACTCAAGGATAATGCACTTCGGTATGCTAAACGTAGCTGCCGGCCTCTGAGGATTAAAACCGTTTAATTGCCGGTTCCAGTAGGATGTTTATTTCAAAGAGTAATTAAAATAAAAGAGCTGCAGCTATCATCATAGATGATAACTGCAGCTCTTTTTTACGTCTTCATTTCGTATAATCTACAGAATCGTCTTCAGCCTTCCATTTTGTGTAATAGCTGATCAAAGCATTCATTTCGATCCGCCCACTCCCAGTACAACTCCTCCAGAGGTGTAGAATCATATTCATCATTTTCTTCAACCAATCTATGAGCTGAAGGTAAGTATTCTTCCTTGACCTTCTCCAGCCATCGTTCGAAAAACACAAAGCCTGGAATATCATATTCCATTCCTAATTTGGCCAATTGAATAAGATCATCAATATCATCATCAGCAATATATCCATTTTGATACCAACCACTAAGCCCACCATTTTCAACTTGACGATTTAAATAGGCAAGTTGCACAGCCGCTTTTTCTGAAGGTGAGATTCGTTCTAGCCAAATCGGGCGTATATAGTTTACAAATGAATATTGCTGATTCTCTTCTGTTATTTCATTAAGCACTAGTTCCGCATTGAATAGCAATCTGTCATGGATCGTGTGTATTTCCAAATTCCATATGTTATTATATCCGGTCATTTCAATTGATGCTTCTACTTTCGGTCCAATCTGATTATGAGCAAACATTCTTCTTTTGGGAGAACTTGCAGGAGTAATATATGTCACAATGAAATCTTTTCTATTTAGATTACCAATCACTGACATCATCTCATCTTCATCTGCTTCATCAATTACAAAGAAGTCTGCATTATTAGAAAAAAATCTTCTCTCCAGGTTATCCGGTTCTAGAGCATAATTTTGAAGTGGTAGCCTTGAGATATAACGAAATCGAATATTTAGGTCTTGCAAGCGAAGAAGCTCATTTAGCATTTTTGTTTTTCCGCTGCCAATATCACCAGTAATTAAGATGCCCTTTCGTTCTTGGACTAACTCCAATAAAGCTTCAGCTTCGAAAAGAGATAAATTCCATTGAGTGATTCTATGTACTAGCAAAGGATCGTGCTTAGTTTTCTCAACTTTATATGAATCAAACGTTAAAGGAATAATCGTACCCTCCGTAATACCTAGCGTCGCGCTTAGCTTGCTATACACCTCTTCGATATTCCAGCTTACTTGTTTCCAATCCTTCAACCCCAATGGATGATGTGAATTATCCCCCGTGAAAATATTAAAGCTATAGCGGACTGTCTTCGTATCAGATTTGCTTGTTATCCGGATAGATTCACCATTGATTAAGAGGACAATGTGATCTTCCATCATTCCCGCGTTAACCAAAGGGTCCGAAGCTATGGCAGCAGCAGCCTTATAGTCATCACACTCAAAATCTCCTGACCAGATCCGAACTTTAATTTCTGGCGTAACTTGAAAATTTGAATATATACGATATCGCATAGTTGTCCTCCTTATTATTCGAAATCTTTGATTTCACTTATTCCCAAAGGATTAACTTCGAAAACTTTATAATTCGGTTTTAAAGATAGATCACCATAACTTATATTCTCATAATCTTAAGTTTTCACAAGAGTTGACCAGTTAATATTACGAGCATTTTCATAACTATTAAATTAACTTTTCATACTATAGATGCGGGTAGCTATAATTATTATAATAAGAGAGAAGTAAATGTAGCTTGAAATCTGTCAATAGATTATAGAAGGAACGTCCCTAATCTATAAGTTAACAATCATTATACTAATTGTTTTTAATTTGCACTTGTTTGCAGCTCATATAAATAGGAGGAGATTTTTTGTTTAAATACCAAAAAAATAGATATGAAAGCATCTATGAATGGATGTCGAATAATCCAGATGCTAGTTGCTTCTATTGTGGAAAAAAAAGAGAAGACGACGAAATGGCTCATTACTTCTTCTCTGAGAGAAAAGTAGGGATATGTAAGATATGTATGATGGACTTTCGTATTGGACATCTTGCTACTGATCGACATGTCGTTGAACGTATCCTTGAAGAAAAGGGATATAAGCGTAAAGTAGATGTACTGAACTGGTTTAGACGGAAAGGGTATCAACTTCTGGAAGCTGATGAATTTGGAGAGGGAGAATACAAGGGCACTGCTTTTAACTTCATCAATAATAATGAACAATGGAATGAGCTTCAGCAAGAATTAATGGCTCAGAGTAAGATGAAATCCGATCAAGTTTTTTGGATTGAAGAAAACGATCGCATAGCAGAACTATCGAATGGAGCAACAAGAATTGAAATCTATAATTCCGGACAAATACACATCGTGTATTGATGTTTTTTTTGAGTGAATAAATTTATAAACTCGTATAAGAGTATGTACATGTGATAGCACTTGGTACTGCCAATGTACAACTGCTGCGAACACTTTCAGAAGAAGGAGGGAGACTCGGTGATACCGGTCTCCCTTTTTCCAATTTCACTTCATCTCTTCAAGGGCTGACGCAAAAACTGACTTTTTGCCGCGAAACCAACTTCGTATCTCTTTTTTAGCATCTTCAGTCTTCACAAGGGTTAGGATCTCGTTTAATAAGACATCGCTTGGTGTCTGAAATAATTTGATATCGGAGATTGAATTTGGTGAAAATTCTTCGATAATTCTCAATTGATAATAGTCCTGCATGCGGTCTAATAGATGCTGCGGGTATTCCTTGCTAAACATTCTGACCTGAGGATAAAGACGCGGCGTAATTTCCCCAGTAGTCGGTTCGAAATCATCCCATGAATAATTCACCGCGATTCCGTACACACGAGATTGTTCAAAGAGCCGTAAAAACTGGTCCTGAAACTTTTCCACTTCAATAACTCCAGTCTCTCTGCAGACAGCACATTTATGATTTTCGATATTTCCTGTGCCGGTACAAATCGGGCACTTGTAAGTATCGAGTTTTTTTTTGAAATAGACATATTTCTGATCATCAGAATAACCGAATTCGATGGTATCTCCGGCCTCAATTTCGAATAAATCTCGAATTTTCACAGGGATTGTAAGTTGGTTTTCACTCAGTAGCGGTGCGGTGATCACCTTGTCATGAAGCCTTGTTTTTGAAATCCAGATTTTGTGATTGTTTTCGTCGACATGTAGAAATAAAAGTTCTCCCTCTTTTAGCCCACCTAATTTTTTTATCCAATCAACCGGGAAAAAAATCTGTCCTTTTTTGCTGACCTTCGCCACATTGAATCCTCCCTTACTTTCCCTTACTTTTCCATACAATTAAATGTAAGGGAAAGTAAGGGTGGTGTCAATGATATATATTTTTGTTAGAATCCAATAGCTAATATAAACAACAAGGAATTTCTGCTAATCAGCTATTTCCGGTTCGTACAGTCTGCGCATTCGTGCAGATCCAGAAGACTAAGTAACATCTCCCGCTCCTGGTAACTCAAATAATGCCGACTCTTACAACCAATGAAACAACCAGTATCCGCATTTAGGGTCACAGTCGTATTCTCATACTGCCCGTTTCGGGTCCAATATTGCTGGATTTCAAGTTTTCGTCCGGAACTTGCAGATCTATTAAAACTACATAGCTCAATTACATAGGTCTAGCTGAACAAAACCTAAAAGTATTAAACAAATATCTCATCGCAACTGTTTATATATTATTACCTATACTCATAATGTTAATGGTGCAGTCTTAGAGCACTATGTTCACTAATTACCAAATTCGAATTATATTTTTTGGTTTCCACATAAATCGTTAGGGATAAAAGTAAATATATAATTAGTGATATTTTATTATCTATAACTTAGTGATATTGCAATATCCCAAACAATACTTTAGAATGGAGGAATAAAAGGAGATGAATCTTATGAGTAAAGCTCTTTTCGATCTTACCCAGCAACAAATCAATATGGGATATGAAGAACGGAATGAAGGAATTATTGAAAAAGAAACAGAATTTCTCTTCAATATGATCTACAAGACGTTCTTGGTTGCCTTTTCAGATAAAGTAATTGGGATCAAAATGGATATGCAAGTGCTAAGTCTATCGCAAAACTATCTCTTCTCAGAGGAACATAAAGGAAATTTAATGAAGTGGCTTAATCGTTTCTCTCAAATGGAGCATCCCGCGTCAGATTTAGATTTTGGAAAACTCAAAATAGATTTTGAAATTTGGTATACGCAACTTGGCGGACAAAACATCGAATTTGTCTTCTCTAGTAACTATCTTTTGACAACTTCTCAAGCAGCAAAAGCATTAAATATTTCACAAGTCACAGTACAAAAATATATAAAGCAAGGCCTAGACTGTGTTAATACGGAAAAGCATCGGAAAATCCCAAAGTATGCTATAGAACTTCTGAAAGATCCTATTTATGGTTTACGCATGCAGATTCTTGCACAGGAAAAGAAGAAAGGTACTAAGTCAAAAGAGGAACGAGCAAAAGAAATTGCGCTAGAACTCATGGAACTTCAATTGAAATATAAAGCTAAAACGATTAAGGAAGCTTTTGCAGATTATGATGGTGATGAAATGGACGATCCTACCGACTACCATCGATGGTTAGACCTGGACGAAGAATTAGCTGAGATCATGAAACTCAGCGGAGGTATAAATGACGCTAAGTAGGCTAGAGCAATTAGCACAAAAAAAACTCTTACCAGCAGAGCTCATGGATATTACAGATCGATTCGGTCATTTACTGGAGACCTATTCTAATGTACCAGGAAACGAAGGCATATATGGTATTTACAAAAGAAATACAAATAAGTTAGATGTGCTTTTCCCATTAAAAGAACATCCGGTTCACGGTATTACGGGGTTACATGCATTAGAGTCTTATGATGACGCTGGTTATGTTAGAAGGTACACTTATAGTTGGAAAATTATCATTCCAAAGATGGGCGTGAGTTTGCACCATATATCCGCGTGGGGTAACGATCCCCACGATTCACCAGATACACCCGAAGAATTTAAAATAGTAACTGAACCTCATCACCATCATCATATTCCTGGTGATCGCAAACGAAGAAAAGAGAATTGGGATGTGCATACCCTAGAAGAGGCATTTGCTTTCGTAGCGCCTTATATACTTAGTGGTGCCGAATATAAAGGTTGCTAACTAGAATGACCGTCCTAATGGCGGTCTTTTTTTCTAGGGATAGCTATTATCGTTTTAACCAATTCATTTCCGCCCCGACTAAATTTGGGCTTTATTCCTTAATTCAAGCATGATAGAATGAGGTATATTCTTTACTTTTAATATCTTTCAGTGCTGTAACACCTGTGGACTCAAATTGTGAAGACAGGGATAATAACAGCTCGACGGACTCATTACCTGAAGGACTAGGTTGAGGAGAAAGATTAATGCTGTGTACAGGTCAAATCCGTGAGGACAGCTCAAGTGAAAAAGTTCAATGGCGCAGACAACACTGCTGTACCTATTAGATTGACTTTTTCTCAGTGGAACTTGCTAAATTAATTAAATGTTATCAATGCCCCTATAAGGGAATCCAAAGACTATTCCAAATCTGGAATAGTCTTTTTTTGTTGTTTATCGCTCTTTATAGCGATTCACATATAAAACTCAATCGAAGGGAGAATAACCTCATGAATCTGAAAAAAACAATTGAATTTACATTCCCAGTAGACGGATCTATTCAAATCGAGGCAATTGGCTTTCAAGGGATTGGTTGTGAAGCTGCTACAAAAGGTTATGAAGAAGCTCTGGGAATGATGGTCAAGCGAGAAAAAAAACCAGAGTATCAAATGCAGTTAAAAAACAAAACTATTCAAAAAAATGGTCGTTAAAAAATCAAACTGGCGCAGCCTTTGCAGGCTGTGCCTTTATTATTAAGGAGGTATAAGGTATGAAAATCCATTCCATCACACCGTTCTCATCGGTCAACGGACCCGGAGAGCGCACTGTCATCCATTTTCAAGGCTGTCGGTTCCAGTGTCCTGGATGCTTTAACCCGGAAACCCATTCACTCGAGAGTGGAACAGAAATGACGTTAGAGGAGATCATCGATACCATTCCATTTAATATCGATGGAGTTACTATCAGTGGCGGTGAACCTTTTCTTCAGCAAAAGGATTTGTTCGAGCTAGTAGATCTATTATTTAAGCAAAATATACCAATCATTATCTTCAGCGGATATTACCGCAAAGAGATTGAAAAGCTGAAGTATGGTCATGAGATACTTTCCAAAATTGATGCTTTGATTGATGGTCGTTTTGAAGAAAATAGTATTTCTCACACCGGCTTACATGGCAGCGATAATCAAACGGTGCATTTGCTCTCAAATCGATACGCAATTGAAGATTTTCATATACGGGACATCGAGTTTATTTTCGATGAAACAGGAAAAGTTTCCATCACTGGATTTCCGAATGATGATCTTCTTAGCGCACTCGTTTCTAACAAAAATAACTCTTAATGATAGGGGAGTAGAAAATGAATAAATTCATTATGATTGATAAAGGTGATGACAGAGGAAAGACTCTTAAAGTCATAAGTGAGGATAGAGATTATTTGGTTTGTATAGATCAAGAAAACCCTACACAAACCCTCTTATATGAAAAAAGTAAATGTTTCTACATACCGGAATCGGACTTTAATTCATTACTGGCAGCAAAGCAGAAAAGCATTAAAGACTGGCAGCATGCTGTAGAAGAACTAATCGCTGACTTTGAAAAGGGAATTAAAATAATATTGCCAAATAACGATTATAACATCGAACTTGGGAGAGTTACCAAAGCGCGTGGACCTGGAGCATGTTTTAATTATGAATGGTTTAGCGACGGTGATTCTTCATTCGCATTCAATACCTCAGTTCCTCTTAATGTGTGTAGCGAAACTGGAGTAGAAGTATATCTAAAATGCTGGTTTGCAGTGGATAATGATATACATGTTTTTCACTTTGTGGCCACAGATGAAGATGTAGGGAGTAAAAATTATTTTCTACTCACATACGAAGAGGAGTATCACGCTCGGACAACAGAATGGGTAGTCAAAGAAAGTAACACTAAAAACCCGAGGTTAACTTTCAATAAAGCAATAACGGCTTACTATGAAAATCAGAAAAATAAGGAATTGAGAATTGCAATTTACTACGGAAATCGTTTCGAAAGATATACAACTTTCGAAGAACTTCTAGAAGAATCTTATGACAAAGATAAAGCGCAAATGATTATATCTGACCTAAAAAGAACTGGAGTCTGTGCACGTCCAATTAAAGGGAGTATTGAAGCAGTTTATTATAAAATAGTTCCTTAAGGCTTCTTAGGCTAGGAAAGATAGGACAGCGTGTACATCCGCTTTGGGGTCTGCAGGTTTAATGCTGATTAAAAATCAAATCACGATATGAGAGGATAGATGAAAATGATAAATTATGGGGAAAAAACTGCTATTGAAAGTTCCTGCTGGGGTAAAAACTGGAAACCTGTTCAATTTCCTTTTGGTATGGATGCTAAATTTGAAGTTTTGGTCGATCATAACGGACAAACCATACAAGAATATTTTTCTGACTATCGACAATTGGGATTGCCTCAAATAAGTTCTGAATATCAAATGATCCAAGATCTAGTTCCAGAAAAAATTTATAAAGGTGATAGAACCGGGGAATCTCTCATGGAGAACTTAATCATTTTTAAAATCAGCAATGACCAATGGTGGTGTCTTTCTACTTACGAAAATTCTTTGGGAACAAAATTCCAAAAAGAAATGATTAATTATCTTGGTAGTGAACAAGTCAATAAGTATAATAGTCTCCTGGAGGAACTGAAAGAGAGTTATGTAAATCGAACTCTAGGAGACATAATTAAATATTCTACTAATTCACTGCTAGCTACTAGAAGCAGTTACCTCTCCCTTAATAGACAAGTTGCTGGATTCTATGTTTCTGAGCAGTCTGATGACAGAGATGTTTTATTTGTAAAATTCGGTAACAGTGAAAGATTGACAACATTTCCGTTGAAGAAATCAAATTTATCAAATGAAAACAGAAGAATGTTAATCGATACCAAGGCTAAAAGTAATCTCTTTTGGAGGCTAGTATCTGCGTGTTAAAACATACTATTCTATCAAAATAAAGCGTTGTAAAATCATGACTTCATTCTCAGCGGATTATAATAATCAGAAGAGCGAGGTACAGCATGCTTAAATTACACGATTGGATTTTGTTGCGCGCGATGTTTGACATCGAAATGTCCGATGGAATAATGGAAAAAAATGAGAAAAAAATTCGACAGCATATAAATGATAAATACTCCTATGAAATGAATAATGGTTTCTTTGAGGACGAACCTATTAATACTGATCGGTTACACATTGATCATAACAAAGATATTAATAATGAGGAATTGATTCACCGCTTACTCTAGCAATACATTATTGTTGTATAGAAGCATTGTATCAGTTAAAATAATACCATAATCTAAATTTCCTCTCATGCAATTACGATCTGAGTTATGCACGTATATTACGAAGATAACCTTAGTAGATCGCAAAGCGGATAATCTCTAATATTAGAGTTTAGATGCATGTGGAGATTCGTGGACATCTATGGCTGAAAAGCTATTACTGGTGATGACGTGAGTTATAAGTATTTCTTTTTTGGCGATGTGTCATAAACTGATGCTTTTGCTTTTATAAAAGAAATATTTTGGTTTTTCTGAAATGGAAGAAAAAAATTTAAGATAACCCATTAGGGATACAAAAGAGACTAATTTGAGCTGATTTTATTCAGACATTTTAGTCTCTTTTTTTTGTCTATAAGAATCAAAAACCAATAGGAGGATACTCAAATGTTAAAACTAGTAGATGAATTTCAAGCGACACTGACAAAAGACCTTACGGCATCACAGGTAGTAGATATGTATCAAGGACAAAAGTTCACCCTACACAAAATGTACCGTGAAGCAGGAGAAAATGTCCTTATTAAAAAATTCGTTGATAGTGATACTAATCATGATGTTTTTATTATCCCATCTGGAAAGGTACGATTTGAGGGTATTCCTGGAATGGATCCGGAAACATGGAGACCTTCTCCAAGAGGTGAAATTAACATCGGAACCGACTGTTTTCAAAAGAAGGGATCAAGAAGGAGGATAATAGATTTACTTCTTGATGGATGGGGAAATAAAACCGTGAATACAGCGGATATTTAAAGGAGCAAAGACGAATAATTGTCTTTGCTCTTTTCTTATTTTAAAAAATCTAAGGAGGATAAAATCTTATGAAAAAAAATCTCATAATGTTCTGTATTGCTCATGCTGCCCTGTTTTTAATTGGAATTCTGGAAAATGCCATTCACTTCTTTAAACGCGCCAAGGGGCATCCTAAGCTCAAGGCACAAGTGGCTGCATTTTCGTTCCTTTCACTTTTTTTGTTTGGAGGGGGATTTCCGTTTCTACAGGATATCTTGAACAAAGAACAAACCGTCATAAAGTATGACAACTATGTAGTAGAAAGAGGAGACTCTTTATTCTCTATTGCTAAAGATTATTACACTGGTGACCTGCGTAAAGGTGTTAGCTGGATTCGAAAAGTGAACAATATGGAAAGAAGTGTTATTTACGCTGGTGAAATCCTCCGGATTCCATATGAAGTTGTGATCTCCAATCAAACAGTTAGCGCAGGAGAACAACAAAAACAAGCTGATTAAAAACTTATTTAATTAAAAAAGAAGGAGGGTGTTTCCAACACCTTCTTTTTTGATTTCAAGGAGGAAAAACCAATGGCAAGACTGGAGAGCGAAGCGAAAGGCGGGTTTTATCCCACTCCCCCTGATGAAATGGAGTTTATTTTAAAGCGGATTATTGGGGAAGATGGGGCGACATTATCAATATTTGACCCCTGTGCCGGTAAAGGAAATGTAGTGAAACAGATCAAACAACATCTAGAAAAGAAAGATTGTCTACCGATTACTTATGGTATTGAAATTGAAAAAACCAGAGCACGGGAAGCGGTTAACCAAGTAGATCATATGTTGGCTTGTGGCTATGAGGATGCACGTATTTCTCATAACGCCTTCAGCTTCCTATACCTCAATCCACCGTTTATGGAAATACACGGAGAGAGAGCAGAGAAGCGTTTCTTCCGTGATCTCACAGAACCCGATGGTTATCTTTCAGTAGGCTCTTTGGTAGTTTTAAATATCCCGCAGTATGTTTTAGCTGATGTAGCAAGGCTAATAGCCACTCGCCTTGAACAGGTCCGAGTATACAGGTTTACGAACAAGAATTATGATGATTATCATCAAGTGATCGTATATGGGTACAGGAGAGCTTCTGGGCAAGGCCGAGATGAACAATTGCAGGAGTATCTTGAAAACTTATCAAAGCGAAGCCAGGCATCATTGAATGCCTTGGATTATCCGGACTGGGACGAAGTCAGCTATATGATTCCGGCACAAGAGAAACCAGTAGAGATCTTTACTTCAACGATTGTTGAACCGGAAGATATTATCAAATCCGAAGTTGAAATAGGGTTCTTGGATAAGGTATTCGCTCAGGTTGAAGATGTCCGACTCCAAAACGGAGCTATGCGACAGCCGGCTATGCCGCTAAAAATCACTCATCAGGTTCAGGCTATTCAGTCTGGCGCCCTCCCTGAACACATGGGGGGTCACCTGCTTGTAGCTAAAGACGAGTCCGTCCATACCGAGCGCTTAGAAACTGATCCGGACAACGGTAAGCAGCGTTTAGTTGAGACTTACGTACGAAAGTCCGTAATTCGTACCTTTGGACCTGAAGGTCATCTCGATTTGAAGTAATACTTCAATCGGCAGAACAAACATAATCTTAAAGGAGGGAAGCCCGATACAACTAGGGGTTCCCCCCTTTTTGCTTCGGGCGAAAAAATGGAACAAATACTAAATTTGATAAAATCTCGTCTTGAAAGACCTTCTACCGCCTTCTCACGACTTAATGCCACTGTAGCAGAGTTGGGGATTGATGAAATACGAACATTTCTTACTGATCAAACCATGGATAGATGGAATAGAATAAAAGTTCTCAAAATTGGGCGATATACAATTGAGGAGCTGCTTGAACTGAAAAATGGTACGGCTGAAATGCCGGATACAGAAACATTTAAAGATATACTTCAATTTAGCCTTAGTAACATACAAATCATATCGGTCGAATCTGAAGGTCGGACATTTGAAGCTTATGTAAAGCTGATTATGCTAGATCCAGATGGAATTACCATTCGCGGTCTTTCCTTAGGTGGGAATTTGACGTCATGCCGTGCTATACATGCTTCCATATATAACAATCGAGAGGTTTATGTCACGGATTTGTTAAATGGAACCGTAAAAGAATACCGGTCCAATTTTCATTACCGTCGGATTGAGGAAGTACAAGGGAAAGTTTGCCATACCTTTCTGCTTCCACGGAATGCGATTGTACAGGAATACAATTATGAATGCATGAATGCAGACGTAAGCAATAGAGCACACCCTGATCGTATACTGATCAGCCGTGGTGACGATATCACTGAAGTAGCTGGACAATTCTTAGCACAAAAATATAGCTTGCCTCGCACATCGGATTGGGCAAACCTATACCTCTCCCTTCTGCCGGCAGATAAATGGTGTGAGTTGGAACTAATCAAAACCGATATGGTTGGCGAATCAGGAAATCTTCGTGCGATTATAATCAGATCGATGCAAGAAAGTGAAGTATTAGAGGTTATCAATGCTGCTATAATCAAAGGTGATTTGAACGTGTTTTCGGAAATTGGTGAGGCAGCTGTATTAACTGAGGGGATGACCACCGAGGACTATCTCCGCGTTAATGCGGAAATCATCACAAAGAAAATTGATACCTATCTCAAACCACTATATGATGGCCATACCTATGCACAATTTCTTGGGATGACAAATCGGGTTTGCCTACCTGCCCAAGCAAGATCAGTGATGGGAGTATTAACCGTATTGAAGTTCTTGAACTCCTGTTTCCTTGTGGGGGATATGGGTTCAGGAAAAACTCAGATGTCACTATCGGCAATTTTCGCGATTTTAAGAAGACGAATGGAGAGCGGTGCTCCAGATGGAATATCTGTTCTCATCACAGCCCCAGCCATTACTATCCCCAAATGGGCTACCTCTGAAATCCCAAAAATTTTAGGTAGTCAAAAAATTATTACCACTATCATTAATTCAACAGAAGATGCTCTTAGATATGTGGCGAAAGTGAAAGGGTATAACCCGAATACAAGTGAACGTACACCGTACAAAGTTCCCAAGGGTTACATTCATTTTGTATTAGTTTCAACTGACCGAATGAAACTGGCAGCTAATAAATTCGTTCTTGCTGCACATTGGGATCATATTAAACAGGTTTGGCGTTGCCCAGACTGTCATCAACCATTAAGATGTCCAAAAGCCAAAGCGAATGAATCAGACCTTTTAGCGACCTGGAGTGATGGTGTCGAGTCTCCGATTTATCCTCCTTCTAAAGAACAAATGAAAACAGCTCGCAAAAGTAAGCTAATAGATGTCAATAATTTACCCCGAAACTTTGTCAAAAGGTACACTGATCATATCCGCTCGTTTGAATGTTCTTGCCACCTTAAAAAAACGAAAAAAAATAAATTGAAAGAAAAGTCAAAAGATGAAAAGGTAGAACGTAAGCGTCATGCCACACTGGTAAGACCAGCACTCAAATCACGTGGAGAAGACCGTAACAAGCCTCGGTGGATGATCGCGGAAATCTTTCAGCGACATCTGCGAAATCATTTTCAAGTGGGTATATTTGATGAAATTCAGCAAATGAAGGCATCAGATAGCGGCCGCGGTATGTCTTTCCACAAAATCATGTGGTCCTGTAGGAAATCTCTGTTTTTAACAGGAACGCTTACAAACGGAACCTCTTCTTCAATTCAGTCGACGCTTTGGCGATCCGATCCTCAACCATTGATTGATGAAGGTTTTAACCACAAAACGAGCAAAGAACAATGGGCTAAGAAATATGGTGTACTGGAAAGTATCACTTATATGGATGATAAGGCCGCAGGTGTCTTAGGACGTTCAAGTAATAGAGTAACTGAAAGAGTTATTATAAAAGAAAAAGCGGGTATCGCTCCTCAGCTGGTCGCACGACATCTTCTTCATAAATCCATCTTTCTTGAACTGGCTGACCTGAATATTCCTCTTGTACAGCTTAAGGAGGAACCGGTCATTGTTCCGCTTGATCCAGAGCATCAAGATGCATATCGTAAGTTTCATGACGAATTGGAAGCTGTCTGTAAAGACCTGCAACCAATATTAAAATCTAAAGCATGGTCGCAGTTCAATCCAGCAACTTTAAATTATGCTTCTCAGCCTCAACGTGAAGTAGAAGTAAACTTCTATGATGATGAAGGAGATCTATTGCGTTCAGTGAAAGCACCTAAATTTCCGGCAGAATATCTAACTGCAACCGAAAGAAGACTTATTGAGGACGTAAAAGCCGATCTAAGCGAAAATAGAGGGAGCATTATTTTCACTCACTATACCGGTATTTACGGAACAAACCAAAGAATTCAGAGAATCCTGGCTAATGAAGGAGTTCAAGCTGAAATTCTCGATGTCAAAACAACTAGCAGTCTTGGACGTTTTGAATGGTTAGAGAAACAGCGGGAAATAGGAACGAAAGTTTTGATTATGAATCAGACGTTAGTTCAGGTTGGATTGGATTTACTTGAGTATCCTTCTCTGAATTTCTGGCAACTGAATGATGATATTAACGTTGTGAGACAAGCCAGCAGGCGCGCATGGCGTATAGGCCAACCTCGTGAATGCAAGGTTCGCTATTACGTGAGTGCAGATACTCAGCAAATGAAACAGTTCCAAAGATTGATGTCGCGTAGAATTAGTGCACTTCTGGTCGAAGGTCGGATTGAGCGCTCAGACCGTATTGCTCAGTACGCACAAGAATCAGCTTCAGGCTTAACCAGAGAACTTGCAAGCAGCCTTTCTGCTGCAGAATTAACGGAAACTTGGAAGTCAGCTGCCGAAAGAGATATGGACATGAATTTAACGATCGTAAGCGAAACTGATTACAAACAATCAATTAGCGAAGCTTTCGAACGACTGACAGCTGAAACTAAGAGATTATGTGGTTATGTAGAGAAAGATGAAATTGATCAGGTAATATCTTTCACAGCTGAGGAGACTCAATCTACAAAATCACATCCAAGTTCTTTAACTTCACCCCAAACCAAACACTTATATGGAGAATTAGATTTGTTCTCTTTTAATTATGAAATAGAAATCGTCAAAACCAAAAAACGCGGTAGCAATGAAATTATTAGTAAAGAACAAATTGCGTTTAATTTCTAATCTAGACAAAAATCCTCCTCCGCTTATAGCCAAGGGGGATTTTCACCATCTTAGAAAGCACCTGGTTGAGGTAATATACACGCATTTCAGAAATGACTGTACGTTGTTGATGAGATAAGAGTGCGTACTATAATTTACATGATCTTTTGTTCTTGAAAAATATTAGTGATGGAGGAGAATAATTGATGGACAAACAAGCCTTATCTTCCCTAGTTCCCGAAGGAGCTGCGATGATTATGGAGCAACTCTATCTATCAGGAGTATATCAGAATCATAAGCGAACCAACGAGAAAATTGATCAAATCAAGGGTGCGGTAAAAAGTCTTTTTTATGAGGATGAAAAACGCCGGGACTGGAGTCAATTTGGTGTAGTGGCTAAGTATATTCCATCACCAAGATATGAGGTTGACGAATTACGATTGAAAGAGTACTTATGTGATTTATCGATATTTGTACCATCAGCCAAAATAAATTGCAATAAACTTAAAAAAGATCGTCCAGATATCATTAAACAGTTAGAACCCTTTGCAAATCCAGTTGATTGCTACGTCAAAATGAGTCCTAATGTAAACGGAAGAGTAAATATTCCAGATATGGGATACTCAGGGCTTCATGAAGAAGCTCTAATTCAACAATGGATGTGTGAAAAAAACAAGCTGGACCGTACTTCCAAAGTAATGGATAAAGCTAAAGAAAAACAACTCTGCTGTCCTATATTAGCAAGAGAGAAGAAACTGAGCTGTAATTATGGATCTGTCAGTTTGTATGAAAAGGATTATACCTATGATGTTCCCGCTATTTATCGAGAATTAGGTATGGATTTTTTGTTCGAATTTGCCTCCGTAAATATAGGAACATTGTATGAGAAATTTGTGCCTAAAGGTTTCATCTCACCTAAAGAGATCAGTCATTTCCGTAAAGTAGTAGGTGTGGATTTGAAATTCATGATGCTAGAAAAAAGCGCTGAAGATCGATTTCTTGGTATGCTGCAGGACCGAATTATGCAAGCAGCTGAAAAGACACGTTCACTTAAAGAAATGGAACAAATTTTCTTTCGGGCAGTAGGATAAGCGGTGAGGTAAAGCATAGGCCTTCACGAACCAGAGAAGAATGACCGTGAACCGCAAATTATTATGAAGTTCAACATCAAAAACAGTCCCGTTGAGATATTTATCTACATCGGGACTGTTTTTTTATTTATAGAATTTATTAAATTTCAGGGTGGACGATCTTCTACCTAGATATCGTAATTCTCATTTTTTTCATGTCGGTGTAAGAGTCCCTCAATGTTTGGCTGTCCGAACACTTCCCTGGATTACCAACGAAAACCTAATAAATTTCCAATCACATAAAGGACAGGCACAAAAGCTACACTCACCCAAATTAAGCCTTGAATTTTGTCTGATACACCTCGCTCTGATACTTCCTCAATATCTCCAACATATTCAAAGATAATTTCATTGTTTTCAATTGCTACTCCCGTTAGCTTAGTATCCATGGACAAACTATGTTGTTTTATAAAATCTATTACAGGTATCCTTATTTTACCTTTATCTTCTTCCATATTTAAAACCTCAATTTCTTGGCTCATTTTTGATCTTGTCCCTTCTCATATCAACGCATTCAATGATTTATCATTTCTTATCATTATTCATAATAATACCATTTGAAAAAGTTAGATATATATAATTCTCCCTCTCAAACGTAAATGTGATCTGTTGTTAATTTTTTTATTAAATACTGTTTTCCCACCGCTGTTAAATAGTCAATTCATGTGTTTATTCTACGTCTGAATTCACGGTCGAGGCGCTTCACATATTCATTGGTCTTGTTTACTGTTTATTCTATACATATATAAATCCTCCTGGATATTATGTTCTTGAATCAGCGCTATCGTAACACGGTTATTAAAATTGAAAAGCGCATAAAATAGCATTGTGTAAAACTTTTAAACATCATAATCAGCCCAATCACTAAAATTATTTATTCTTTATTTCTTCTTCCTATGAAGGTATAATAATCACATATATTAATTCATTTCTTCTTTTAAGCTCACCTAATCTATGTACACATTTGTGATGATAGGGTAAGGGTAAGCAGTGGACAATTGTAAATCAATTGGAATAAAGGAGAATGCTGTGTACACCAATTTTTATTTGATTAGGTGAAGACAGCATGATTATTCATTTGGTCCTCGAGCAGGCTAAGCCCCGAGATATCATTGAAGTATTGGTTTGATTTTTCGTTATTTCGTAAGTTTAAAATTTAAAATACGGTATAGGACCGAGACCAAAACACATTTAATGCCTATGGCGGAATGTGTCTTTTTGTTGCTCATAAATCCCATTACACCGCGCTTGCTACTCTAAAAAGAGCGTAAGCAGTATACAAAATAAATAGAAAGATTACCTCTAAGTGAGGGAAATCAATTATCAAAAAGCATGACTTTATCTAAAGTCATGCTTTTTTTGATATAAAAAAACTTTAAAAGGAGGTGAAAAACCATGATTTCGATGGCGATTATCACAAAATGCTTTATGCAACTTATACTCCCTTTTGTATCGGGCGCTATTGCGTGTTGGTTACAATACCTGCATGTGCTAAAAGATGACTGTTTTACGGGCTTTTCCAGAGTTAAGCGTGATGGAAAAACATACTACTCATTAGGCTACTGGAAGGCCCTAATTACTGGAGGTTTTGTTGGAGTAATCGGGGTTCACTTGATACTTCCCATCGAGGCCTTTACCTTTTCTAAGGTACTGATCACGAGTGCACTTACGGGTATTAGCGGTATTAGCTTTTTGGTGCAGAATGCCATGATGAAACACAAGGATTCAGCAGCCAAAAGCGAAGCAAAAGCAAAAATTGTCAGTGAACTCAATGCTGCTCTACTACAACCTATTGAAGAACCTACAAAGGAAACCGAGCAGTCTCAAGACGGTTAGTAAACTTGCATATCCTAAGGATGTGTCTAAAAAAATATGTAGCCTTGTTCCTCAATTCGGGGGACAAGTTCTATATATTACATAACCTCTGGAGGTGAGAAAAATGCCAGGAGAAAAAGGAAGAACAGTGTTGGATTTACTATCCAAATCTGAACGAGAGCTTATTCTGAATTTACAAACACAGATCATCGAATCAGGGGACACACATCAAGTAAAGGGATATAGTGAACAAATTCAAAATATTATCCAACGAACAGTTACTTTTGTTTCACATTTAAAGCCGTCGAAAGTAGAGGCACCTATGAACATCAATCAAGTGGGTATGGAACGTATATCTTTGATTGAATACCAGACAACAATTTTATGAGGGATCGGTACCCTTAAACCGGCTTATCAGGAAAACGCTGCGGATTTATCCGCGGCGTTTTTCTCTGCTTATTCACTTGACATTTTCCTAACCTGGTATAACGTGATGGTTAAAGGATATAGTCAATGAATAAGGAGTGATATTATGGTATCCCGTGCAATTAGCAAAGAGGACAAGGAACGGATACACTGGCTGCAGGAACAGATATTAGAAGCTGAAGATCCGAATACAATGGAATATCTGTTGCAGGAGGTATTACTAATTATTAAACGCTATCATCAGGCTCCGACTGTAAAGCCTGTGCTCATGGTATTGAGCCCACAAGAACGGCACCAGATTCTTCAGCTGCAAACAGACATTCTTAATAGCACGAGCATAAACGACATGAATAGAATGCAACAAGAAATTCATGAAATTATTGAAAAAGCGAAGCTTGCTAAAAGGAAGGATGCTACAGAGGAAAAAAATTAATTTGATACTTTCTTTTTATCTCTAAAACCGATAAAATAAAAGTATGAATTAATAAATGATTTTTCTTCAAGTCTTGTATTTCGTTATGTACACCACTGTGACGATAACTGAAATAATACTTGACGACGGACTGTGATACACAGGATGAAGAGATTTAGTTGTGAACACTTGCCAGTGGCACAGTGAGGACAACGTATTGATCTAGGTTAGGATTTAAAATGGATCGTTTCATTACGAACATTGAAATGCTCACCTGTATCGTATTGTCGACCTTATATTGAAAAAAATGATAAATTCCATATGGAAGTCTAAAGCATCTGATAATCGCATTTAGCGATCCTTCAGGTGCTTTTTTTAATTTCAAAAGATTCCTTTAGGGAAAAATTCAACCCCGTTCATTCGCAAAAAAGCGATGCACGGGGTTTTTTTATATAACAAAAAAGTCAAAAGCCGTCGAAAGGATGGTCCTCACTTATGTTACAAAAAAGATTTGAAATCCTAGTTATCTGGTGGAAGACAATAACCAGTTGGATCATTCAGCGGAAAGCTCAAGCGATTTATAAACTGGTTGGAACCGACTGGTATTTAATCGACTGTATGATGAGCGTTTGTGCGGCCAAATACGACATCCCAAAGAATAAACTTAGTTATGAAGGAGTGTCCATGGATCGTGGCAGATTGGTCTATGTGACCCAGATTCGATTGGATTTGAATTGGAGAAGGCGTACGTATTATTTCATTACTTTCTCCGAAATCATTCAATTCCTTGGCATCCAGCACACCTTTAAGAAGTACATTGAAGCTGTAAAAACAAAGTTACAACGAAAGAGGCATGACGCGAGTGATCGCTGGCATGCCTTTAAGTTTTCAAAAAAACAAAAATCCAAAGGGGTCGATGAACCATGCAAATTACAATTGCAACAAAAGAATTGAACGAAGCTTTGAGTAAAGTATCAAAAACCTTACCGTCCAACAGCTCCAGACCAGTCCTTGACTTGATCAAAGTCTGTACAACCGATAGTAGCGTCGTTTTGACCACCTGTAACGGTGAATTCATGACGGAGTACAGTATTAGCGACGAAAGCGGAAGCGTCCTTACTATCGAGAAGAATGGCTCTGTGCTTATTCCAGCAATTTTAATAGAAATGGTGAAGAAACTTGGTACCGGTGTAAAAATTAGTGTAAACAACGGAAACCAAATTAAAATTACATCGGTTGATACAAAAATCAAATCAGTATTCGAATTAATGGGTATGGAAACTGATGAGTATCCCCAGACGCCAAAGCTTAAGGGAAAGCCTATTCTTACAATCAAGGGAAATGAACTCGTAGCTTTAATCAACAATACGAAATTTGCAGCCTCTACAGCGGAAGCTACTCCTGTTTTGAACGGCATTAATATGAATATCGTTGAAGGAGTCCTAACGTTTAATGCAACGGATCGCCATCGACTTGCACGATCTGCTATAGCTGTTGATACCAAGGAAGAGTTGGGCAACGGCCGTAATGTTCCAGCCAAGGCATTCGACGCTTTATCGAAGATTATTCATGAAGATGAAGAGTACTCGTTGTTCCTTCAGGATAACTTTTTTATGGTTACGAGTAAGCAGTTGAAATATAAGGCAACTTTGATTGAGGGTGTTTATCCCGATTTATCACGGATTGTTCCGCCAATTGAAAATTCTAAGGCAACCTTTAAAGCGCATCGTGTTGAATTGATGAATGCTCTGGAACGTGTGAACATCATGAAAGAAAAAACCCCAACCATGCTACTTTCTCTTCAGGACAGTGGAAGTCTTGTTCTGGAAACTGATAGTAGTGGTATTGGAAAGGTCCGTGAAGAAATATTTATTGCGGATCTGGAAGGTGAAGCACTAAAGATGTCACTAAACACCGATTACGTTCTCAAAGCTCTAAAAGCGATCAATACTACCATGATTGAGATCCATTTAACAGGGGAAATGAGTCCATTTGTCATTTACCCTGAGAACAACAAATTAGATCTTCATTTAATTTTACCTTACCGACGTACGGTGTGATGAAGATTCAAGTAAAGGAGAAGGCATAGCCTTCTCTTTTTCATTTAATTAAAAGTGTTAGGAGGCTATTTTTCTAATGGACAATAGACCAAAGTTTAATCATCAACGGTTTCTAAAAAACTTAATGGAAAAAGCACAGCAACCTCCTCCAAGGTTGCAGACTGCAGGGGTGTATTACATTATTGAGGCTTTTTTTAATGGTGATACTGACGCCGCTGAAATCAATTTTGAAAGTTTTACATTACAAGACGTTCAAAACTGTTTTGAAATCGCTGATTCATTATCCTCAGTAGAAGATGAGGATTATTATGCATACGGGACTGAAAATGATTTTATTCAAGATAAGCTTGGAAAATTTAAACGGAACTGGGTCAACCCCATTTATCAATTCCTAGATGTAATTGAAAAAAGCGGTGTTCTTCTCAAGTTAGAAAATAAAATATTCAGTCCTACTGATGATTTTATTTAACCAATTAGTAAGGAAGGAAGTGTCTTATGCCTAAGTTCTACGAAGCGGGAATTAGTCTCCTGAAAACATCCTTTGATAATCTTCGAATGATGAAACTCATGGATGATCTTGGGTACTCAGGCAGTCAATTAGGACAATGGGGAATATTCAATGAATATGAGGATACAATGACCTTTTTAATTTTTGAGGAGTGTCTTCATCTGTTATTCCCAGGAAGTGAGATTGAATACTCTGAGAATCAAAACGAAAGTGGAATGTACAATTTTGACTTTGTTATTGAAAACCCGGATTTTTGCCGGATAAAACAACAACTCAACTTTGAACAAGTGGAAAAGAGATATTCCCGCTTCATAGAAATGGGCGATGATTATTCAGCAGCTGCATGTTCTGTTCTATGGAGAGAAGAAGAGGTGCTGGTCATTCGATTTGATGACTATCCGGGTTACATGAGCTTTTACCTGGAATTATTGGTGCCAGCTTCCGAATTGACGGAAAAACTGATTTCTATAGCCAAAAAGAAAGAAAAAAAGGAGCAAATCGAAGATGACCAACTATCAAATCTCCTGGTCGGATGAGGCCCAAAAAGCTGATACTCATGTACATGTCCTTGTCTCTTCAAACGAAGGGACTGAATTACTCAATAGCGAAATGACTTTTGGTCATTTCTTTGAAACTATGATGGATGCCGAAGTTTATGAAGCAAGAGATCAAACTGTCATAGGTTTGAGAAAAGAAACGAAGAAGATCGTCGGATTTAGACGAGAGAGAAACAGTCAGCTTCGGGTGGAGACACCGATTATGAACAATAACTGGATAAAGCATATTTACAAAAAAGACGAAGACGAACACTTAGTGGTCTGTGAACTCTCCAAGAAAAATTGGGATATGTACTATCATCAAACCTTCTTGGAGGCAGTAGGGCATCCACGGATGATTTTCGCCTATAGAATCTCTAATGGAGGATATATTAATAAAATTAACATTTTCTCGATTAAAGGCACTCGGCAAATCAAAGGCGATACAATGCTCTATAAGTATCCCTATGCCAATGTCACGATCGGAGGAAGTGTTTGTATGGGTAACAATAACCTTCCTAATATCAAGAATCTCAGTCAATGTTCTACGCTGCATAATATGTTTTTCGGCTCACCGAGTTCGGATTGCTATTTTGGAGATGGAAGAAATGATTCCGGAATTACGGAACTGAGAGAGTTGTACACGAAAATGCAACATTCAGAATTTCCTGAAGACTGGCTTATCTCTGAAGGGATGACATTCGAAAAATTTCTAAAGCGCTTCTAAAAAAATGCTGAACACTACGAAATGATAGATTTAAAAATTCAAGGAGGACAATACAATGACACAAGATCAAAGAACACAGATGGATATTTTCGACTTTGCTCCTGAAATAAAACCAGTAGGATTGGAAAAACCACAAGTTCCAGCAAAAACTACTACTAAACCAATCAAGCCAGCAAAAGCTGTACAGCAGGACAAATCAGAATCGTTTGAAATTAATGCTGAAACCCGCATTAAATATGACGGCACGCTGACCCCCATTACAGAATATTTTAGCGCTAATGAAATTTCTGAGGGGATAGTTGACAAAGATGGAGAAGAGGGAAAGTTGCGCAAAATTACTGGCAATGATTTACGACTTCGAATGATGGATGAATGTGGTGAAATGAGCGAAGAGGAATACTGTACGATGGTCTTATTTAAAGGGCCCAACCTTGTGGTTCCTACTATCCATGCCAAAAAGCGGGGTGCTGTATTAACCAGATTCACTGGTATCTATGCTTCTTTGGAGGAGGCCAGTAAGGACGGCCGCCGTAATATGTACATTCCGTCCGCTGATGGATGTGTATATCATATTCGTCAAAGTGAGTTTTTCTCTGTTAGCCAAAAAGCAAAAATTGTACCTGATACAAGGCAAATTGTAGAAGGTGTGAAAATCACCCTTCCCAGAAAAATTGACTGGTCTTTCCTTTGCCGATTTATCAGCGCATCAAAATTCTTTGCTGAAACATATCGCGTCGAGTTATATGGTGAGATTTATTGGAATTATAATTCTCGTCAATACTTGTTAGTGTTTCCACAACAAGTAGCATCTTTAGAGAATGTAACTCCGCTTGAAGATGATAGTATCATCCCAGTTATTGAGGAATGGGTTAAAGTAGTGGAGATTCATTCACATCATTACTGGGAAGCTAACCCTTCCAAACAAGACGATGAGAGTGAGACAGCCAGCTGCCTATACGTCATCGTTGGGACGTTGAATAAACTGATGCCAGATATCACATGCAGAATTCATGTAGATGGGAAATTTTTCGGAGTAGATCCAGCTGAGATTTTCGAATCCCCTTATGATAAGAAACATTCCGAGGACTTTTCTTGGCTTCTAAAAAAAGTAACAATCCAGGATACTCCGCAAAAGGAGGAGGTCCTGTGATCTCACTTCCTACAGTGCATCCCCCATTTTTCTACATCGTTCAGCTTGGATCTGGAGGAAATGGCTCGTACATCCTGCAGCAGGTCGTTCAGATGATGAATATCTTTAATGTGGCCGGATGTTACACGATAGCTGATCCAGATACGGTGGAATCCAAGAATCTTGGCAACCAATTATTTATTCCCAAAGACGTTGGGTTCAAAAAGGCAGAAGTGCTGGCTAAGCGTTATTCTGGGCACTATCAAATTCCTATTCGTTCATATACGAGAGAATTTGTACAAGATGAAACGATGTTACGTCAACTCTTTTCTTATCGGGATTATCTTGCTCTCGGACGAAGAAGCTTTATTCCGATCTTGATTTCCGCGGTAGATAATAATTTCACACGTCAAATGATGCACCGTTATTTCGAATCAGAAGATAACCTCATCTATCTAGATGTTGGAATCGAGGGAGCTAAAGTGCCACAAGACGGACGTAGTCGCGAGAATTGGACTGCTCAAGAAGAAGAGAATTATCGGAAATCCGGATGGGTAGGACAGGTTGTCTGTGGAGTAAGATGGAAAGGTGAGACCTTACTACCTCCAGTTGCTGAAGTCTTTCCTGATGTGCTTGAAGACGATGATCCTATTGCGCCATCAGCAACTGCATGTTCAGAGATTGTGGTGAGCGAGCCTCAGCGCCTTCTTACTAACAAATTCGCAGCGCTTGAAGTTGTGTCCTTTTTTAATGAAATCTTCAGTGAAAATAGGATCAGCAATCATATGTCCTATATTACACTTCAGAGCAAAGTGAAAGTACGAACCATTCAGGCTAGTGCTGATGTGACACTTCAAATTTAATTAAATATTTTCAATCGGAATTTTTGATGAGATCTTAAATTATCAACAATTTACGCAAATCTGATAGTCAAAATTTATGAATCAATAAATTTTCATCAAACAGCGGACTGAGTAGTAAATCAGTCCGCTGTTTTTATTGGCGCTTATATACGTAAACGATTCTCATGATTCTAAGAATTTTATCTAAGGAGTCGATAATGAATGATTAACTACTTAACGGAAGTTGCAAGAAGCTATAATGACGAGCAAATTACTCTTATTTGTGAAGAGATAGACCGCTCTAATCATTATGATCAAAAAACTCATTTATATGGTCTTCTTTCACAGCTGCCTAGAACTAAGGAATCTGGAAACGTGATGAAAAAGGTCTTTTGGGATATGTATTTTCATCGTAATACTCAAACATTTATCATCGATCAAGGCTGGTTTGTTAAGAAAAATAAAAAAGGAAATGAGAGTCATGATGACTTCTTTCAGGAATGGTTCAATCATCAAATTTTGACTCCTTTCCTGTTACAAGATGAACTTGCTTACGATCATGAAATACGAGTAGGAAACGATGGAACTCTTTTTGATGCATTCATGTGGAAAAACTCGTTAGTTCATATACTGGATTGTCATACTAATGTGTTCGGAGATAAATACACTGTGATATTAGTGCCAAAATCAGAAATAGGAGTTCTTCTTCTCCAGAAGGTTTCAAGAAAACTATCATCATTACCTGCCTTTTACTCAATTTTGGCTGATATACCCTATTGGGTAGGTGATAGATGCTTGCTTATTCCACAAGAACCATTAATCAAGCAAGGCGTGCAGCCAAAACCTAATTCAAGCCAGACAGAACCCGCTCCTGAGTCCGAAAATATAAAATGGGTCCTTCATTGTAGCTGTAATGACGAAAATGCTAGAAATGCTATTAAACGACTAAGTGATGATGATCTTAGGTATTGTTTAGAAAAAGAGACACGAAAAACAGGAATTCAAAATTTATTAAAGGAAGCTCGTAGCCGAAATTTCATCGATATTTAAGTTATTGAGGCACTATTGCTTCATTCGATTTATGCTTTTTTAACAAATCCGACTGAAGGTTAAAGGAGAGAGGTTTATGGAATATAAAAATGAAAATTTTGATGCAGCTGGTTGGAAGGTTAGCAGCAAATGTGGTGTTACTAAAGCTCAAATACTCAAAACATTAGAGTGGCTACCTGAAGATGAAGAGTTGATATCATTTCAAGTTGATCGAAATCAATCTTTAGTTGTTGGTTTTATCACTTGTGCAGCTGGCGAACAAGGCGAGCTGGAGATTAGAACTTTATTAGAAGAAATCTGTGAAGATTGTTCTAAGGAAAGAGAAGACAGGGTCTATACTACAATTTCTGGTCTTCAGATATTTGTTGACTGCGATAGTGAGTCTAATATTGTGCCTTCTTTGGTTACTTATCAGGCAGAGGGCTGTGTAGACGGCCAAGTAGACGGAGAACAATGTGATTTCTGTGCAGGCACGAGTTTAGTAAGTGAGGGGGAACCTGGTTCAGAGTCATATGATCTTATGAATGAAATCAGTATCGATGAATCTGGAATCTTTGATGTAAATCATAAGGATTTTTTATTCGAGGGACTAGGAGTACTGATGGCTAGTACTGATGAAAGAACCTTAAAACATATCATAAGAGCGATTGGTACGAAAAATATAAAAAATAATCTTCAGCTTCTATGGAGTGGTTTTTTTCGGGTGCATTCAAACTATTATCCGGAGGAAACAGCTCGTTCCATCTTCAATACAATGACTGATAAATTAGGTTTAGGATCAGCAGTAATACATGTTACTTGTAAATGTGATGCCTGCGGGCATCGGTTTCATATAAATGAAACTGAAGAATTCGAAGGAATCGTAAATGGAGAAGATTTTGATGGACAAGTTTGTAACCCTTGCTATGAACAATTAAAAACCGGCACATATGATAACAAATAATTATGGCAGGCTTTTGCAAACTAAAAATAACTAAGGGCACAGTTAACTAAACATTAACCGTGCTCGTTTTCTTTTATAAGTCGTGTGTTAAGCTTTCACGTATAAGAAAATAAATCAAGTAGGTGACTCTAATGTATCTTTGTAGGTTTTGCTCCGCTGAACAAGACGAATCTGAGTTGGAGATGGATGCTCAACATAAGGGTTATTGGTGCGTATATTGCGACGGATATACTTACCTAAATAATACAGAGAGTGTTCATCGTTTTATATTAGTAATGGAAGAAAAACAGACGCAAACCCATCGGCCTCCAACACTTAAACATAAATTCAGATCTCAACTAAGCCCGCTTCGATATCCTGGTTCTAAAGGAAAGGTAATAACATCACTTTCAGAATTAATTGTACAAAAGCATACGGAGCGTTTAGTATCCCCTTATACAGGTGGAGGAAGTGTAGAATTAGCTTTGCTGGCTGCCGGAATGGTGAAAGAATTACACCTGAATGACTATGATTTCGGTGTATATTCTTTGTTTTATTTGATTAAAACCAACCCTCGTCCTTTAATTCATTGGATAGCAAATTTCACACCCACTCATGATAAATTTTTCGAATCCCGAAAAATAATTAAGGATAAATACAAAGACCAAGATTTGTTCGGAGCTGCTCTTTCTTTATTGGTGGTGAACCGGCTTGCCTTTTCAGGTATATATAAGGCTAATCCACTTGGTGGGCGTAACGGGGATCAGAATTCTTTGTTATCTCGCTGGAATCCACTTAACTTAATCGAAAGAATTAAGTTTATTCACCAAATGAGCAAAAACATCACGATTACTAATGACGATGCCTGTGAAGTCATTGAAGAAGCCTATTGGGAAAATCGTACGACACTTTATATTGATCCGCCCTATGTAAAGGCAGGTAAAGATCTGTATTTGCATTACTACGATAAAAGAGACCATATCCGGTTAAATGTGTTATTAGAATCTCTTTATCACGGAATGCCTGGAGCTGATATTGTACTGACATATGATGATGATCCTCTCATCACGGAACTTTACCAGTATCCGGAGATCTTTAAGCTCGCCCGGCGATATTCTATATAAACATCTATCTAAAGATTAGAACTGGCTATGTCGATACATAAAGTAGGTTTTTATTGGCATACAAATTGGAGGCTAAATAGTGAGAAAAAAAGTAACTATCCCAGCTGCAGATCTTTTGAAGGAGGTGGGGTCAAATAATGCCCTAGTTGATGTTTATCTGCATCCTCACGAAAACAAGATCATTATTGTGGAGAAGAAAGAAATCACATTTTCTAATCTGAGAAGGATTATGAGTACTACAAATTTAATAGCTGATGTTGAATTGGATGCAGAAAAAAAGAATTTGATTGTCGAAACCGAAAAAGAGATCCGGTTAGGTGATTCAGACCAATTTATACTTTCTGAAAATGAAGTAAGTTATATCGGTGTAGGACAGAGCAGTAAAACGAATAGAGCGAGAGAAAATTCACTCCGTTTAAAAGCTATAAATAAACACTCTCAGTCAGAATAACAAGACGACTTTAAGCTTGGTAAGGTACTTCAATATTCTGAAAAACTTTTGAAGTTTTGTATATAATCGAGTACAATAATACTATATCCATTATTTATCCTAACCTAGTCAGATAAAAAGCCATGTACATTTAAATATGATGATGGCAGGCAATTAATCAGACAGCGGACCGTGAAAACGGGTATGGTTAAGGAAGAGCTTATACGACCGTAAAGATATTATTTACAGTAGTCGAAATTGCTAGTGTAGTTCAGTAAGTCAATGGCAAGGAAGTAATCTATCTGGCCCCAGACTATTGATCTGAATTACAGTCTATTTTCAAGAGAGAACATAAAATTTAAATACGTTATAGAAAAAACGCAAACCAATGGTTTGCCTTTTTTTATATAGAGCCCATAAGTAACTCTACGGAGTGCTTATGGGCTTTTTATTTTGTCGAAGGGAGTTGGGACAATATGTCACTAACATTCAAAAAAGTATACACTGTTTCAAAAAAGGGAAGGAACCGGCCGCGAATATGGCTATATGAAACCGTATCGGAGGCAGCCGGCTTTCAGATTGGCCAACCACTTTACATCAGTTTGGACGTCGAACAACAACAAATCATTATTCAGAATGCTCCTATTTCTGACGATGATCATGTAGTTCATGTGACCGGAAAAAAGAACGAAACGTCAGGTAAGTTACGTCCGATCGTAGACACTGCTAAAGATAGTTATCGTTCGATTATTGATGTAAGCCAAAAAGCAGAAATTTGTGTTTACCGTGAAGGTGAGATGAGCAAAGTCATTATTCGACCTCTAAGATATAACTCTTTTGATAAAGAAGTATTAGTAAAACCGGATGATGAACGGATTACCACTTTTACGATCTGTAGCGGAATGGGAGTTGTAACAGCTGCCTTTCAGGAGACGGGCTATTTCACATCCGTTGGGGCAATTGAGCTTGAAGAAGACAGCTCATCTGTATATAGGCATAACTTTAAGTCCAGTTTTGTTTTTAACGGTGACTTAAGGGACTGTTCGACAGTCGCAAAGGCAGATGTAGCAATTGTAACGCTGCCATGTGACAAGCATAGTCTTATAGGTGATGGTGAAGGTGCAGTTTTTAGAAATTTGGCCTTTGCGACATCGGAGCTTATAAGAGCAACAGAATGTAGGGCAGTTTTCTTCGAAAATGTTCCTCAGTTTTATGAATCGGAGGAATATCAAGATATTAAAAATCTTCTTATGAACGATTATCCATTCTGGCAGGAGCAGCGAATTGAAGCAGCTGATTTTGGTTCCCTTGCTCGGCGTAAACGAGTGTATGCTTTAGCTGTTAAGAGTGAAGAAGATTTTCTTCATTTTCAATTCCCTAGTCCCCCAAAACGTACTATTAGAAAAAAAGTACGTGAATACCTCGATCGTAAAGGAACCCCACATGAATGGAAGCCTCTTGAAAAGTGGATGCAGAGCTTCACCAGCAAAGCAGAAAAAGGAAACAGTTGGAGTGATAGAGGTTTAGCTAAGACGTTTGTAGATGAAATGGCAACGGAAATTCAGTGTATTCCAAAACGGTATACAGCTCAATCTGCTTCCTCTAGCTACCTGCTATCAGAAGATAGAAATTACTTTCGATTTTTCTCTATAAATGAGATTCTACGCATCCTATCCGTACCAGCATGGTTTGAGATTCCTGACTATATCGGGAAGATACGCCAGTATGAGATGTTAGGCCAATCCGTTGATTGTAGAGTCATAGCTTCGATAGCTAACCGATTAGCCGCAATGATCTACAAGGTGCGAAGAAATAAGATTGAAAATTCATCTTATAAGGAAAAAGATAATCAAAAGATGAGATACTCTATTCCCATTTCTCTAAATCAGCATGGACAACTCGAACTTGTCTTCTAACTAAATCCATAAAGGGGAGTAAAACTATGACTACCAAAGAACATGACAATGAACAATTTCTTTTGCAATTCGTAAATGAAGGTATGCTTTGCGATGAAGCTTCGTACTTCGAGAACTATCAATTCTTCCGTAACTCGGTTGCTTCAATCATCGATAGTTATCTTGCCGAAAATGGCCTCTGGAATGACGGAGTTAAAGAACGGTTTACTGAAGACGGCTATGTAGTAGCTTGGATTATAAAAGATAATCGTATAGAAAAATTCTGGTCGTATTCATTTGATGGGGAATTAACAGTAGCGGAGTTTGTAGAGTCGACCCTTCCCTTACCAGAAATCAACGAGACCCAAATAGGAGAGAGATTAAACGAATGAAATCCACAATATAGAGGACTTCGGAGCCAAGAAAATAATTGACGTTCCCGATCTACTATCAGCAGTAATCTGATGCTATAACATTGAAGACGATCTGTGGAGTAACGACGATTCTTTAATAATTACAACGATAAATGTTGAATAAAATAAAATAACCAATTGGAGGAATAAATAATGAAAATGGTAGGTTTAGTGGATAGCTATGAAGAGGCACTGATATATGCTGAAAAGTATAATGTAGATATTTTAGAGAAGAAACCAATGGAACTCATCCTGGCTATTAATGAGTATCTGACATTGGAAGCAATCACCCTTCCTCAGCCAGCTGGGATCAGTGGTGAAGAACTCAAAGAAAAGTTGGAATTGGAAGACATACTCATTCTGCAAGACGAAGATGGGAACCAAAATCCTTATCGCCTGCGTGATCGTTTTCAAGTCGAGGAGAATTCATATGTTTCTTTAGTACGTACTGATCAGGAAAAAAACAGTGAATATGATGTGTATTTTTATCGCTGGGTTCCTGGTGATCTGCAATTATTCGCACTAAAGGAAGATGAGTGGATTAAGGTTGAAAAGAGCTACCAGCTACAACGAGAGCAGCATAAGGAATCAGAATTAGAAAACGGTATAGATACTGAAAGCGGAGAGTAATTGGTATTAGCATGATAAAAAGGCTGCTATGCTTCTGTTCATATACATCATCATCCTAGAAAATCCTCAGATAAGAGCCCGGACCTTCCGGGCTTTTTTTATATGTTGAGCGTTTCAATAATATAGGCTAAAATATAAGTATATTCTTTATTTGCTTCTTTCCTTGGAATAAGTCAGTGTCTAGTACATGAACTCATGATGTGGACCATAAGGACTTATTTGGCGGACGATTGATGGAAGGGAAAGAGCACGTGTGAACTTGACCTTGATTAGGTTTCAAGAAGACACGGAAAATGAATGCAGTCAGGTGCCAGTATTTTTTATTACTTCACTTTACTATGTTCTGTTCAAACTGTTACTACTGGGATTATTCAAGAAAAATAAAAAGATTCTACTTTAGAATACAAGAAACGCTTATTTTGCTGAGTCCAGCAAATGAGCGTTTCTTTTTTTATATACAAAAAAGTCGAGAAAGATGGGATGAAAATGACGAAAAACTGTGCCTGTATTAACGCTAATTGCCTTTGTGATAAATTGGCCGAGATTTCAACAAACCAATCAAACGGTTTAGAAGCTGAATAAAGCTTTGACTCGAAATACTCATTATAGGGGGAAATCACATTGAGAAATAAGGAAATTATGGAGAAAGTGATAAAACTAGATACACAAACTTTATTTAGTAGAGAACAAAGCGCGCGGGTTATGGTGCAGATTGCTATTATACGTAAAGCCTTTGGCGTTAAAAATGATGAAACAAACAAGCCTGTTATAGACTATGACAGAGAACTTATATTAACTGATGATAAAATAAGAAAAGAATATGAGCAATATTTAAAGTTTTTGAAGTGGTCAATTGAAAAAAAGGATTTAGATAAAGAAAGAGAATTTAAAAATCAGATCAATTATTTTATTGACGGTGTAGACTTTTTCCATAAAGGTTTAGCTGATGAATTTAAAAAAGATGTATTACAGTACGTAAAAAGCTAACACTCATTTCATCAGTACTTGGAGATTTAAAATGAATTGGACAGATGCTAAAAAAAATTGATAGCAAAATTAGAATTAGAGAAACAGCAACTACAGTATGAATCCTGGTGAATGCTGTATGAGCACAAAGGAACGTCTTATCTTGAATGCTACAGCTCATGATTTTGCAAATCATTTGAGGGTAACCTCGAAGAGTTGAGACGGAATAAGCAGCAGTTCAAAGAGAGCAGAATGTTATCGAAATTGGGTTCCACTAATAGGAATCTGGCACTTTGGAATGAAGCTTGCTCTCAATACAAGGAATTAGGTCCATTTGCTTACTACCACTCTACACAAGATAATCATGCAATTGGAATGCGCGAATTTGAATCTGATCTAGCTATTCGAATTGGATCTATAGGCTATCGCCGTATCAATAAATTTACTGAATCAACTTGGTTTAATGAGGACAACTCTTTATTTGGAGGACGCGGTTTTGACTTGCTCCTTCCAGATGGGAATCGTGTGTACATGGACGTTGAAGTTGAAAATAAGTGTTTATACATTTCTCAAATTAAGGTGAAAGAAAAAGGGATTGGGCTAGGTAACCGAGTTATGGAATTGGTTAAGGATCTAGTGCTGAATTCTGAGTATATTCAAAGAGTAGAAGTATACAAAGTGACGAACCATGCATTTTTTCGAAAATTTCAATGGTTGAAGGAGAAAGAGTTTGGTGATTTTATTTCTTCTACTAATCAGGCAGCTCATTCCAATTTAATTGTGTAGCTGCTGTAATCAAATACACGGTCATATGGTTCAACCATCTGATAGAAAGCGAGGCTTAGTATGTCTAACCTACAATTCGATTTGTATTTCTGTGACCAATCTGTTATTGAACTCCATGGTCTACATAATCTTGGCTATCCAGTTCACCCGGACAGTAACGAGAATATATATGTCTTTAAATATGAAAGTGATTCAATTTGGTACAGTAAATTGAACTGGACTTTAGAGGATATAGATCGTGCATGGGTTCAAGTAGTGGGAGAAATTGATCGTTCCTCCATTCATCCCATTGATCAATTCAAAAGAAATGAGAAGCAACAGGCAAGCGGTATAACTCGAATCTTTTTAAAAGAAATTTTGAGACGAAGTGCTGAGCGAGCAGATAAAAGAACAAAAGAAAAGTTAGAGAATGAAGCTAGAGAGAAACGCCTGGAAGAGGAGAGAAAGCGGGTCAGAAAAAATCTAATGAGACCTTTTTTAGCTACTCGTAATCCGGTATGCATTCAACATGTATACGGCACAACATTGGATGAACATGCAAAAAGCGTGTAACTAAATAAAGTTGCAACGGGCAGCCATAGGCTGTCCGTTTTGCTTCTCTAAAAAGGAGAGAATTATTATGAAAGCAATTATTGAAAAGCTCATTGGATTGATGATTGAAATGGGTAGTCCTTTCGAGGAAATTGAATCGGAGGGCTTCATTTCATATTCAAATGTCAAACTGATATTAAGCCGGGATTTATCTCTTGATCGTGTTCATTGCGCAGGGGCTTTTCCGTTAAGCAAACGGTGGCCATTTTACTCGTGCAGTATCATGATCAGTGTCGTTAATGGAGAGGGTAGTCACCTTTTTAGCGAAACTCCGTCCCAGCAGTTTACCGATCACTTGGCAAATGCCATAGAACAGATAAAAACAGCTTATCTTGAGGAGCCGGAATTTCCATACCAAGTTACTCAAGATATATTGCTCGATACTCTTGATCGTTACAATTCGAAGCCAACCTTCGAAGATTATCGGTTAAAACAAACGCTTACAAAACATTATAAAGTTATGAACAAAGAATGGAGACAAAAAAAGAAAGATAACCAGAGAAAGAAGAAAAACATCATTGACCGTTTGATGAAACTCAAAAATAGTCTGCCCTACTCAACTCGCAAGGATATTTTAGCGAAAAAGGGTGTCCGACTTATTCAATTAGCAAACGGTTTGTTTAAAGCTGATGATATTCAAAACTCCCAGAATTATTATTCTGGGTATGGCGCTACGCGGGAAAGAGCATTACATCGATTGGAAAATCACCGCAGGATTTTTTCGCCTGAAGAAGATATTCACTTCAATAACTCTTCACAAGAAATTCTTGATGATTTTGACGTAATTGAAATAATTGTCCTTGGCTGAGCACAATCTTAATGTGCTGAGATGCTTGTAAAGGGCTCTTACTTAAGGAGAAATGAATAATGCTAATGTGGCTTTTCATCGCTGTGCTGCTTTTTATCATCTGGACGGACTACAATATGAAAACATGTATAGGGAAATGGCTTCATATCACCAATCGATCCGGAAAAACAGGATTCGAAGTTGCTAGACAGCTCATTAACCATAATGGGCTAAAGCATGTTGAGCTTCAGTTGCTAAGTGGCGAAAGAAAAATAAACGATCATTATAACTCCATTCAAAGGTCCGTTTTTTTATCTGAGAGAGTTTATTATGGAAATTCCATTGGAAGTATAGCCGTTGCTGCCCATGAAATCGGACATGCCGAGTGTCATCGGGATAGGAACATGCTAATGCGAATCCAGACTAAACTATTACCATGCGTAGCTTTCTCAATCACGATAATTCCAATAAGTCTGTTCTTCGGTCTTTTATTCAGCCATGAACTACTAACTCTTTCAATGGCACTCTCGCTGTTTGTCGTTGGATTTCGAATCTTAACCCTTATGGTTGAGTTGGATGCTAGTAGACGTGCTTTCACTTTATTGACTAAACACAATTGTATTAGTCCCGAAGAACATATGGGCGTAAAACAAACGCTTCAAGCAATGGCACTAACTTATGCTTCTGCCATTTTTAGGTGGTGATTAGACATATGTTTTATGACAAATTAGGGAGAAAATAAAAGAAACCACATTTAAAACGTAAGAAAAGAGAACATTCCTCATAACAAGGAAGTGTTCTTTGCTATGTTCAAATACTTTTAAATTCCTAAAAATGTGTACTTAATACAAAAATAATATTTAGAAGGATGGTTTTATAATGACGCTTTTTTCACAAACCATTGTTTATCAAGATGCTTGCTCCTTTTTACAACAAAATAATATCGAATGGGTAAATATGCCCTTTTTAAAAGAAAACATTAATTTCTCGTGTATGATGCAGCAATTCAAATCAACTACAGTCGAACTCATTCAGTATGGAAATCTTAGTTATTCTAAAAAGGATATTTTACAGTTATCGACTGAAACTCAAGGTACCCTTGGGGAAATTAAATTTATTGAAGGAAGCATCGAAGGATATTACCTTACGCTAATCATGGACTCTGGTCAGGTAATAGAGGTAAAAACATTTGATGAAACCCTATTGTCAAAAGTCATCCACTGGATAGAAAATACAGCTGAAACAGTTTATGTTGCGTAAACTTCTTTTTTGTCTACAGCTGTAGCCACAGTCTTTAATTAAGATTAAAGGAGCGATCTAATATGAATGAGATGGTGTGTAAGCATCAGCGGCATGAAGTGCAGTCTCTACTGAAAAGTTTAACTCCGAACGATAAACTAATAATTGCTGAAAAAGTTGGCATTCTTGTCAATCAGAATATACTAAATATGGATGACTTTCATGAAATACGCTCAGTAGTTGTTAGGGGAGCAGTCAACAGGTTTTACGGTCTTGAAACTCACCCACGTGAAAAACTATGGAGTATACTTAAGGACGTAGTGAAGGGAGCACCTACAGTGAACTTATCGATAACCGAGTACTTACAAAATATGCTTGATACATTGGATTATGATGGGATTCAGGAGTTTATCTTAAACCAGCAAGAAGATATCGAGAATATAGAAATAATCGAACTATTGCTGACAATCCCCGTTAATCACGAGCAAGTTAAGCAACGGCCTGCCTTTTACAGCGAAGTAGTAAAAGCAGCTGAAAGGGTTGAGGAACAAATTAGTTTACGAAAAGCCATTAGACTAGAGACGATTAGAATTGCTTTAGAAAATTAATAGCCCTAGTAAACCAGAATTCAACTTCAGTTGCAATTTTAAATGGATTTTAGAGGATCGGCTGATGAATAATTATCTAAAATTCACATTAAAGCCACTTGCAGACACACAATGTCTGTAAGTGGCTTTTTTTACAGCAGCACAGTTGCAGCAAATGCGGTGAGAAGGTGGGTAAGAATAGTCTGATAGTTGGCTGAGATCGGTGCCTGAAGCTCTCAGAAGCTGCAGGCACCCTCACAGATCACGGAGCCTTACCAGATTCACTTAGTGTACTATCTCTCCTTGAAGAACAAGGTGACAAATCGATGATGTTCGTCGAAGTGCACAATAAGACTATTTCCTTTTACTAAGAAAAAAGATACAATATAGACAGATACACACTTTTGTACTTCTTTTAGTCTGGTTAATCTATGTACGCCTTTGCGACGATAGAATAACAAGCCAAACAAAGGACTTCCTTGTTTCAAATCGGAAGGAGAATGAAGTACAGTCATGGACATGAGCTAAACCTATTAGATTTCATGATGATGACACAGGCGACACCGAATTGTAGTCATTCGTAAAAATTGACCTCAATTTGATAAGATTCGCCAGAAGTAATGTCTTATCACTAATTTAAAAACAAAAATATCGCTAACGATTACAACAGCCTTATCCAATTGGATAGGGCTTTTTTGCGTTCAGCGATCAAACAAGGAGGAAGACTAATGACCACAATGTCAAATTGCATTAAAACGGAAAGTAATTCAGATTTTCCTAAAGAAGAGGTGCAAGATACTGTTCAGATTTGTTGTGATTTCTGCAGCAAACCAGCTGATGCAGTACTGAATGGTTTAGGACAATACTGTAACCGTTGTTTGGGCCATTGGAAAAGAAATTACAAGATAACTAACGATGATCATTCTAAGCGTATTGTTATGAAATCTTGGACAAATTCACCATACGAAATCAGTAAGGGGCTTTTAGAGGGTGGAGATGGCATCGTAGCCCAGCTTTTTTTTGGCCCTATGGATTCCATCGATATAAAGATCAGCTGGCTTGGATTAGATCTGTATAAACTATCAATCTTCGCTGAATTTGCTGAGGAACCGGATTTATATCCTGAAGGAACAGACATGGACCTTCTTGGTTACGACGAAGGTCCTTTATTTCGGCTCTATATGTTCAATGATTTTCCAAATGATAAAGTTCTATTCAACGATCAACTGTTTTTGAAAGATCAGGCAATCGATGCTGCTGAGGAATGGCTTCGAAAAGAGGCTGGGAAAATCGTATATAATAAGACCGCTGTACGGTGGGTTCGTAATGGGGACACGGTGAGTAAAATTCCTGTACTTCAATCTAATGTGGTGGAGTTGTGAATAGAATTGCAATTATAACCGAGTGCGAAGGGACGATGTAGAGTACGTATTTATGAATTATTCCCCTCCCCAAAAAGAACAAATCGCCCTATTTTAATAGATTACGACATCAACAAATAAAGAGAATCGCTCATGTGCGGTTCTCTTTTATTTGTTCCATCGAAAGGAGAGGTTCAAATGTCCAATGGAGAGTCGATGGTTCAACAAGAATCAGCTCACGTAATTAAAGGCGCACATACTCAAAAATACGTCTTTCGTATAGCAAAAAACAAAATCACCCCAGAAGGTAACATCTCTAGGCATAACAATCAGACCAGAAAAATATGGAGCTATTTAAAAAATAAGGGCTGGGATTATTTTGGTAGTGTACGTGATTGGACAGCAGTATTTGGCTGCCAAACCCATTACCTTGTAATTCATCATTTTATAACAGATAAGCCGATTAATGACCTAATGGGGAGTCCGGAGTTATCACTTAGGTGGCAAGATTTACTTCTCTATGAGGAACAACTACCAGTGGCAGCTTTAGCATACGGACTTGAAGAAGTCTTTAAGATGAATTGCATGATTCCAGTCCAATCATTCACTGATGCATATAAGCAGGAAGCATGCATTGGCAGGATCAGTGAACGACTAATATCTCCGAAGCACAAATTAAAACTGTGGTTTCAAAATGATGATTTCAGCCTTCTTGTTGAAATCTATTTTGGAAAGCAACCATATCCGCCTTATGGCATCTATAAACCGATGGAGTGGCCTAATCTTAACCCGGTTACTAAATACGAGAAGCTTAACCTGTTTGAAATCGAACCATTTATCAATGAGAGTGCAATTAAAAGCGACAGTAAAGGTGAATTCATGGGGATAGAAGAAGATGTACCCGATTGTCTTCTGCAGGATACTATATCCTCAATTAAACAAGTATTTGAAGACAATCCTATCGTTGTCATTGCATTTAGCGGGGGGAAAGACTCATCAGTGCTGCTACAGTTGAGTGTTGAATTCGTACTTAAAAATCCGGAATACCAGGATAAACTGTTTATTGTAAGTGCATCGACAGGTATTGAAAATCCCATCATTGAGACCCATTTGCGTAGCGTTCGCAATGCAATAATCAAGACTCTTAATAAGCGATTTGTAAATGGATTTTCAGAAGATCGCTTTGTGATAGTGGAACCAGATATTGATGAGCGTTTTCTAGTCTGTATCTTTGGGAAATCCTATCAACCCCCTTCCGTTTTTTACAAATGGTGCATTTCCCGGTTAAAGATCATGCCGGCTAGGAAGGACTTACTTCGTTTTTCGAAAGAAAAAATCATATGCCAGTTACTTGGTGTACGGAGTATGGAATCCTCTGCTCGATCGCGATCAGTAGAATCTCATTTTGGAGTAGATTTTTACGGTGAGCATGTAGTTCAAAATATACGGACTGCCGCTCCGATCAGAGCATGGTCAGCTACTGATATTGCTACCTATCTGGTGCGTTATTCATCTCCCTGGAGTGAGGAATATTCTAACCGCCGATTAATTGATATTTATGGTTTCGCTTCAGGTGCTATGGAATGTCCTATCGGCGCAATGATAACGAACGAAAATGATGCTATCAAAGGCTGTGGAGGTAGCTCTGCAAGGTTCGGTTGTGTATTTTGCTCTGTGGTAAAAGAGGATAATTCTCTTAAAAACTTGGTAAATGTCTACCCGGATGAGTTGGGAGGATTTTATCAAATGAGAGGATACTTAAAAGCGACTCAAGATCTTCGCTATGGCGGATTTACAGGTTACCAACGCAAGCGACGTTTTGCAACTTTTGAACCTGGATTTGGAGATCTTACGGTGGATCACCGTGCACTCCTATTTGAACATTGGAAAAGGCTTGATCTGCCTATGCTGGAAGAAGAAATTTTGGCAATCTCCAGAATGGTTAAAGAGAGGGAAGTCTCTGAAGGTAATCCCATATCAGAACGCTTCTGGAAAGCTCTCTACGCGCTCCTTCCGGTACACCCTGGTCCGTATTCCGGTGCGATGTTTGATCCTCTCTGGGAACCTGCATATTTGCTTGATGCAAAGGGGGGCAAGGTCTTTCAGGATACAGTAGGTATCGACCGTTATACACAAGAAGATCGGGACTGGATTGCCAGGCATAACCGAGTATGCGACGAGGTAAGATCACTAGTAAAAGGTCAATTGGTATTTATTCGTTTAAATGGCTATACAATTGAGGGAGAGTTTGATGGCTTATTGAGAGATGTTCATCAACGTCTCCATTGCTTATCGATCCGGAGGTTTGCCTATCGAAAAGATATCAACCTTAGTGAGTGGAAAGTTAATGAAGACAGCTATGAAATACCGCTGGCTTACATTCACGAGTTACTCATTATCACTGAAAGAACGATCGAACGGCAACAATTTCAATATCAATTGATCAGTAACGAAATAAATCAACTGACATTTGAATTCTAAAATCAAGTCCTCTATGTAGCTATAAGCCTAGAATGGATTTTAAATTTGAAAGGATGATAATAGTGAATGAGCAAATGACCTATAAAGTAGAATTGACCGAAACTTATCCTGATCTTCTTGGTTCGAGTGAGGTAAAACGATTAATAACTATTGGAAAACGCGTAAGCTATCTTTGTAAATTGAGTAACGTCATAATGCATGCCAGAGTTATTAATATTTATCTTGATAATGTATTCGTTCGAAACGAGGATGACCTCTCTATAACAGATCATAAATCTACAGATTTAGAACTCGTATCAGCAGATATTCCGGAGCCAAAAGAAGTCTCACATAAAGACCTAGGAATCTATTTAATGCTATACCCATTCCCGGAAGCAAAAAGCCAAATAGAGTGGTTTAACAACTGGTCTGATTATCACTTCAATCCTTTGTACTTTTTTCTTAATGGTCAAGTTGAACGCTTATTGAACGATAATCGTTTTGCTTGGATGAAGCGAGCAGAAGAATTTCCATATTTCAAGCTATTATTTGAACGTTTTACCGGCTTGATATTGCCTAACTGCTGTAGTTCCCTGGAACTGAAGAAATGTTTGACTACAAGTGATAATCCGGATGAAGTTTATTGCGAAGATAATCAAATGGCCTTTAGTTTATAGGCATTCAGAGTTTATAAAAATTCGATAGAATGAAATACACATCTGTAATGAAGAGAAGAACCTATTCCAATGGGTTCTTCTCTTTTTTCGTATTGGAGGACGAATAATGATCTGTGAAAAGCTATCTTTCTTAGCTGACTTGTCGATAGGAATAGAGACACAAAAGGACGAGGGGAAGAGGTAGACCTCTGGAGGAAGTATGGGGCTAAACTTAAAAAGCATCATATTCGACCAGCTTGGCCATATTATCTTGGGTATTCAAGGTTATCCTGCAGATCATGTATATTTTTTTAATCCCAATCTACATCGGATGACACAACATTTAAAGCCGGATAGGCACATCAAGCTTGTTAAGATTGAGTAGCTGCTTCAAGCGTTGACCTGCTTAATTTGAAAGGTCGTTCCTAATGGAGCTTTTTTTATGATATAGTCTCGATAAAAGGGTAAGGAACATCAGGCAACTTACGTTTTTTCCCGTAATAATCTATTACGACATATTGGGAAACCATATGATAACGTCCAGATCTATATATGAGGCCGGCAGCTTTGTACTCATCCAACTTATGGTCCAAAATATCCTGTTTGATACACCCTTTAGGTAACTGGTAGATACGTTCCCATTCACTGGATAACTGATTCTGATAAATGGTTTGAATGCAGGCTTCACATATGATATAAGATGGACCGACCTGACGGTAAGTTTGATCTCCGTCTAGATATTTTTTACATTGATTACACCGTATAGTTGTTCGAAACGATTGCATCTTGTAAAGGCGAGCTTCAGTATCTTTAATTTTTGAATTCAAGTCAATAATGATTTCTAACCGGTAGGGCATTTCTGTTGGAATTGTTTCTGCAATTTCTCTTAGCCTTTTATATTCTTCGATTTTAGTTTTATAGTCACCAATGAGATCCATTATGATGATTATCTCCTTTCGAAACTCGAAATCGTGTTTCTATTATTCATGAAAACACAAATATGCGTAAACTGTATTTTTCACTAAAATAATTATACTCCAATTCGTGTAAATTAGAAATAATCATACACGAATTAAAATATCTTTATTCGTTTCTCTTTCATTACTCATTGAGAGGAAGAAAGAAATAGCTTGATATATAAGGGGTTTTGAAGAATTAAGCACGATTTTCTCCAGTAAGATAACATTATGTTGTAATTTATTCATAGTAATAAATTTCTTCAAAATAACCGCTGAATTTCTACTTAATACACAAACAAAAAGATACTTTTAGGCGATGAAAAGGAAAATCCACTCGAAATATTCAGTGGAATACTGTGTTTTGTAGTAAATAGAGGCGACTTGTCTCCGCTTAGTTAAGAAAGCTATAGTGTAAGAAATATTTCAATTGAATTTATATACGATAACGTGTAAATCAAAAAAATCTATATACGAATTATATTATATCATTTCATTTCTTTCTCTTCACTAATGAGGGATAAGAAAGAAATCCAGTGATATATAAGGTTTTTTTATGCAATAACGGTTAATCCTGATGCTTAGTGATAAGGGTTGCAGGTGTATTAGAGCGCCTAAATCAAAAGTTGTGTGATAGTAGAGTGACGAAGTCGTAGAGCAAGCGCACCACCGTTTTTGGTGTTTACACATTTAGCAGACTTGTGATTGGGTAGCCAATTAAGATAGTCGAGATCCTAAAATATAGTGCTGTGCTCTAACTTGTTGGATAAAATAGGAATATTATTAAAAATACATGCTTATACTACTATTATAGTTTTAGATAAAAGCTGCTGCTTCAAAAAAGCCGAGAGAAATCTCGGCTTCTTTTTGTCTAAAACATGATAAATGACTTTTGTATCTTTATATATACTTTTCTGCTTTACATTGAGGATGGTTCGGCCGCACAATAGAACTATTGTAGTTTAGAAAAACGTCTTATTTTCTTACAGACAGTATTAGTAAGCGATACAGAACTTCTCATAGCTTGAATTACGAATAAAATGGAAGGTGGAATTAAATATGATATTTGAGCTACTCATAGGTAGTGCGAAACGTGAGCTGACTTTACCAGAAGTAATTGATATAATTATTCATCGGAATAAGGGTATACAAGCCTTCTGGTCAAGTTCACATGAATGGGCTTCTACGGCTGCAGCAGACGTGTTAAATGAAGCTCGTTTAGACTGGCAGGTATCCTTATCATACACATTAAAAAGATGGCTAGAGGTGCCTGATGCGGATGATCCTGAATACGATGGTGCCCTCATCTTAGCCTGGGCAAACCTTGGAGCACTAACGGAAAACACACTGAAATTTTTCTTGAGCGTTTATCTTGATGATTATATGACAGATCAAGATGCTATTAAGCTGCGTCAAAAGATTTTAAAGCCGGGAGACGCAAGTTTCGAAGCTCTTCGGATTTTCTATTATAAGAAGATATGGGATGACAATAACAAAAAAGAACGGAATAATGCCATCCAGACAATACAGCAACGCCGTAATGGAATCCATGCGTTCAATAATCGAGATCTAGCTGCCTTTAAAGAATTTCACGAAGCTATCTTCTACTATAGGGATATATTAGAAGAGCTTATCACTAGAGTTCCGTTACCTGAATAACTATATTTTTAGCTAAAAGTTCTCACATAAGTGAGGACTTTTTATATATGTTTGTAGGTCACATTAAGAGGGAGATCCGTACGAATCAGCTCTGAGGGAGTATAAAATTTGTATGAGAGGGTCATATTAATATGTTTGACTTAGACATGTGCACAAAATACATTGTAATATGATGTATACGAGATCTCTTTTAAGAGCCGTATTTGTTAAGAATTTTATATAAAGTGACATAATGTTCGGCAAAATCCCCCCGCCAAGATGCAGGCGGGGTGTGAGGAACTAGGTGATGGATATAGATGTAATGGGTGTCTTTGTATTTAGGTGGTAGTTCGATGATGATGCGTTCGTTAAGGATTTCAGCATGACATGCTACTAGCTATGATCTATTACTGCTTTGACGCTAATCAGACCTGCAGCATATAGGTCATCTACTTTGCCGATCATGCAGCCAGCTGCGTGCTTCAGATGTGGGACAAAATAAAGCAGCACCAGAGAGGAATCAGGCGCAGCGCGTCCTGTATGCCGTAGAAACTCAAAACACCGACATTAACTATTCTTCATGAAGGAATCATGAGGCAAAATGCAATAATAGTACCGGGCTCGAAAGCAGCCGGCGTTTGAAAGTCATATATAGGAATGCAACCACATTAGCTTCACACAGCTGTAACAATGCAACCGGATTTGCTTCAACGTACATATAGAAATAAATATTAAGCAGGAAGAAGTATTCAACTTAATTACGTATAACTCTAGTTAGACGAAATCATAGTAAAGAGAACTTATGTTTGGTATAATGTTGATAGTGTTATCATATATTTAACCTCGTTAAATAATTACACAGTCATCTCATTATACGTAATTAAATTGGTTCCACTACCGGAGGGTTATTATGCACATTGATGAACGCAAACGTCTTTATGAGAAAACTGAAAATAAATTAATTGAGCTTCCTTGGTATGCTAAGGAATACATTGAACGTAATAAGAGAAAAAAATCACCTAATACTCTCTTGAATTACTGCTTTGATTTTATAACGTTTTTTGATTGGTTGATAGCAGAAGGATTCTTTAGTGGTTCTCGGGGGGAGTTTCCCCTCGATATTTTAGAATCTTTACGTGCTACTGATGTTGAACGGTTTAAGGATTTCTTGTCAATCGAACAACGCAATTCAATAGATACTATCGCTAGAAAGATTGCATCTCTCAAATCACTTTTTCATTTCCTATCATTAATTTCGGAGGATGATTACGGTTATCCTTATCTAAAACGGAATGTGATGGTTAAAATTGAGACAGAGAAAGAAAAACTCACCGTTGAGGCAAAAGCATCTCGGATTGAAAATAAAATTCTGCGTGATGAAGAAATCTTTGACTTTCGCATGTTTATTGCTGAAGGATTCCAAGTAGTATATGCAGACAATAAACGTATATTGAACTCTCATATAAAAAACAAGGATCGTGACTTGGCTTTAGTCAGTCTCATACTCGGTTCAGGCCTCCGTATCTCTGAAGCCTTATCAATTGATCTTGTTGACATTGATTGGATAAAGGGAAAAGTAGATGTTACGAGGAAAGGCAACAAGAAGGATACCGTTCCTATTAGCAACATTGCTCTGGAGGATCTTCAGTCTTATTTGGCTATTCGAAAAACACGATATAGCGTTGATGACAAACAACCGGCTGTCTTCCTTTCTCTACCTACTGGACCTAATGGAAAAGTAAGCCGTTTAACAGTCAGGGCTTCACAGAAAATGTTTGAACGTTATGTGGATTCTTTTGGGAAGCCCGCTCTCACTATCCATAAGCTAAGACACACATTTGCGACCAAGTATCATAAGGAAAATAAAAATCTTGCTTCATTGAAAGACCAACTCGGCCATGCTGACATGAACACAACTATGATTTACACACACGTTGGGCAGGAAGAGCGTAGAGACTCTGTTAATAGAGCGGATAGCTAGGTCGAATTGAAGATGTGATTTGTCCAATAAATTTTCCAATGGTAGGTATTCCTAATAACCTAACGCCTCCGCCACCGGGTTTCGGGATTTCGACTCGGCGCACGGGGCTCGGTTCATAGGTTCCTTCTTCTATCGCTTGCCGCAAGCTTTCGGATTTTTTTTCTGCTTTCATTACTCATCTTGAACGCCTGGATGTACAAATACCTATTTCATGTTCAGCCCTTCCGCAGTTGTTGTAACAGCTTGCGTACAATGGCGTCTGCTGACTTCTGTGCGTTCAGCCTGCTCTCACAAGCAGGGTTACGAAGTGACTTCGCTTACTACACAGATCTCCCCAGGTAAGGACGCTATCTTCCTCTCCATCTATCTGCTTCATTTACTCTCGTATGCCTTTGACAGTATGGATTTGGTTTGTTATGCAACCTCATCCAGCCTACGTTAGCCTTGTATGAAGTTCGTGTTCCTCAGACCAGAGATTTACCGCTGGCTTCCTTCAGATTCCACCTCGCGGTGGACACCCTTGCCTTAGGCTAATGGCTACTACTGCCTTCGCCATTCGGGACTTCAACCCTATAGATAGCGCCCATGCTGGGCGCACATAGAAAAGGAGACCTCTTCGAAATTAAGAGGTCTCCTTAGATCAAAGAAAATATCTGTATTGTCCATCATAAGAAGATATAAATTTTTTGTATTATTTTTTCAAAAAATTCTTTACACCATCATAAATAACAAGTAATCCAATAATTATTGCTAATGATCTAATAATGAATTCAACATACAATAGAGGGCCCAAAATGTTGTCTGAAGAATAGGTATACCCTGTAAGGATTATTGGTGAGAACATAATTAATAAACCAATGATGATACTTGATAAGAGCAATTTGCTGTTTTTATCCACTCAATTATACACCCCCTAATCATTGGGTATTTGCAAGACAATAATACCATTATTTTTATTTAAAGGGAAACATATCAATTCATACTAATTTTTTTCTACTCGATATATGTACTCTTTTAAAAAATAAAACCATGAAGGATCGCTAAAGTAATTAGATCCTTCATGGTTTGATCTTTTTTTATTTTAGTACCAAGTAAAAGGATCGGATTGGAAAATCGTCATATACAAATTAGTAGCAGCGGTAGCAGAAATTCCAAGAGTTGTTGAACCACCAACGCCTATTTGTATATTACCAGTAACTGATTGAATACCACCGTTATTATAAAACTTCCCGTCTGCAATGTAGTAAATGGTATTTGCATCTTGAAGATTCACGTAAAGAGTACCAACATAAGTCTTTGCAACCGTCGTAGAACCATTATTATACAATGTATTCATACTTGAAGTCATAATTTTTATAATACCACGAAAACCGTCACCTTCACTTGTTTGACAGTAGAACTCCATTGATGGTCGATAGTAGGAGTTATTAATACCTTCGAGGTATTTGGTTACCGTTCTATATGTGTTTAAGCGTGCTGCCGATTCTCTACTTTCTAACGAAATTCTATTATTGGCACCAGAATTATTTAAAATGATTGCAGAGGCTTCTTCCTCAGTGATTCCTTGTTCTTCAGACATGAGTGAAACCAATTCATCGTAAGTTAAAACATCACTTACGATTACATCTTTGGACAATTGGTCCAAATCATTTTCTAAATCGATAGTTTGTGCAATTGACGTAGCCGGACTTTCTTCAACACTACTCGATGCAAATGCAGGTGATCCCACCGCCAAGAGACACACAGATAAAGAAGTTAGTAATAGTTTCTTAAAACTCATTTTTATCACTCTCTTTCTTTTATTTGGAATGTTTTCATAACCTTTATTCTTTAATTAAAATAATCAGAAGACTGAATCTCAGAGCACTCAATGTATGAGATCAAGTACTCTTTTCATTTGGATGGAAGAATTGTACTTTCTTTGACGTACCTTTGTTCGTTGTCTAGGATTTCTTCAGCGATAGATCCTAACAGTGGATGGGTACACAATTTTACTAGCCAACTTGCATACGGTTTTATATTTTTTACAACTCTCCCTTCTTATGGTATATATCCATCTTACAACAAACGTAAAAATTTCCAATAGTATAAAAGTATTGGATTAATATGTTAATTATGGTTCGTGTTTTTGCATACATAGTGTCGAAGTTTCATAAATATTGTTAGAAATTAAATATATAGGGGCGAAAGTCTTAGGGCGATATAAACTTGTAATTGAAAATCACTGAATACGATATGATGAATAGCCTTGTTCGTTTTCTTCTTAAATCGAGTAGGAGGGGGCGGCGAGCCTTCCTCTCCATCTATCTGCTTCATTTACTCTCGTATGCCTTTAACAGTATGGACTTTGGTTTGTTATGCAACCTCATCCAGCCTACGTTAGCCTTGTATGAAGTTCGTGTTCCTCAGACCAGAATTTGCCGCTGGCTTCCTTCAGATTCCACCTCGCGGTGGACACCCTTGCCTTAAGCTAATGGCTACTACTGCCTTCGCCATTCGGGACTTCGACCCCATAGATAGCGCCCATGCTGGGCGCTCATAAAAAAAGAGATACCTTATCAGGTACCTCTTTTTAGTAGCTGTCTTTATTTTTGATTTATCCTACTTGCTCCATTGCGACTGATCTTCTGGTCGCTTCCGAAGAATAGCCATTTTGTAGGGCCCTTCAAGTCCATCTATCATTTCAAGTTTGAATAGCTCACTCGCCGCCGATCCATCCGTAAAACATTGGTGTATGTAATGGTAAGTCGAAGGTTCGCAATAGTTTCTTATCTTTCGACCAAATAATAGACGAAGCCGATTTAAGTGAAAACCACCTTTAGGGTAGTCATGAGCATCAATCAATATAAACCCGCTTGGAGAAAGCAAATCGTAAAAGAGTCTAAGAGCTGGCATAAGATTCTCAAGTTTACCAAAGGAAAACCAGAGGATACCTTTAGGATCGTAAATTATATCTTGAGGGTCAGTGATTACTTGTGGCAGCGCATAGGCATCTAATTGCTCATATGTAAACTCTACCTGCGATGTTGTTACTGGTGCCTGATGATCCATTGGAGATCCATCACTGGTCCACATTCTGATTTTACAGTTCAAGCGTGCAGCCAATTCTTCAGCTAGCACCAATTCTTCTTGGCCATTATTTGCAGCAGGAGCTACTATTCTCAGTATTGGGGATTGAACGGCCCAAATTTTCAATAAAGGCTCCAGTTGTTCTATGACAACTGGCATCCAGTTAATTTCCTTTTTGAACCTACGAGTCTGGTTTCCCCATCCAGCAAGCGGACCATATTTTTCATATTCAATCCGGTGAGTAAGTTTTAATAATTGAATTGTTTTTGCACATATAATGAGATTAACACTCAAGATAAAAATTAAAGTAATAACCATAATTTTACACGATTGAAGTAAAATCTCTTCTGCAAAATCAAAAGGCATCGATACTACTCCAAACGCAGATAAAAACAGGTTTGTTAAAGTAATAACTAACAAAGGAATAAAAACATATATGCAAATGTACAAACTTATTATAGATAATCGGTGAAGTATACGGAACGCTGTACGAATTTTAGGGAATCGGTTTATGGTTTTAACGAAGAAATATAAAAGCATTAAGGAAACTAAAACTGACACTCCGAGCCCCTTTAGTAGTATAAGTAAGAATTCTATAGCTCTATCCATAAATATCTCCTTCTTGAATGAAATAAGCCCGTTATACGAATTATGTTACACATATATCCGATTCTTTTTATGGCTTTCCTTTAGAGTTGCAAAATCTCTTGTTGTGTTAGTTAAAAAAGTGGGAAACGTATCACTGTGATGACGTTTCCCACTTTTTTATTAATAAGTGCTTATTACTATTTAGTTGAATCTTTAAATGGATTATAGGCAACACTTTTCTTAGCTACCTTTGTATCTTTCTTATCGAATGGATTTGCACCAGTGATTTTTCGAGCGCTTACTGCTGATGTGCCCTGAAGTAGCGGCTCTCCCATAGTAAATCCACTCGCTTGCTGCTCTCTCTCCACTTTTTTACGGAGTAGTTCCTCTGCTTCAACTCTAAGGTTTTTTGCTCTGGCAGGCAGGCCGCTCATATTTGCGATCGTATAAACAAGGATTTGTCGAGTTGTGCTCGAGGTAACTAATCCAGTATAAACACTTACATCTGGTATTTCTTCATTAAATCTGTTTCTAATTATGCCGAGGGCATCTTGATTAAGTAAATCTTTCCGATCTTTCGGTATCACGATAACTAAACCTAAACTTTGAAGATCTTTACTGTAACTAAAATCATTAGCCAATACGTTACGTCCCTTGTACGTATCTACTATCTCATTTATTAGGTCTTCTCGTGTGTTTATTTCAAGCATGTTAATTTTTTTCTTTGCAAATGTTAGAATACCCCCTTTGCAGAGAATCTGGTTCATCAAGTCTGTAGCATCCAGTGTGATATCGCCTTCCATGCTAGTCAGGACATTCCACTCATGCATAATTGACGCAACTTTGTAGTTACTATAAAAATCCCATGTTAATTTAGGTGCTTCTGGGTCATTCATGTGGTCTGTAAATATTTTTTCATTATCAAGGATTACTATATTTTCGAGTCCACGATAAATCTCCCCAGATAGATCTTCTCTAAAATCAGTCAATTTACTCACTAGTTCCGAAGTTGCGTTGTACGCATTAAGGCTCTCAACAGCATCCGGCCGAGGCAAAGAAATGATAGCACCAGTTTTTATTCGTAAACCATCAGAGATAGCATCTACAAGAACATTAATTGAACCAGTTGCAGTTCCTCCACCCATGGAACCTCCAACATAGATCATGTCACAATCCTTCATTACTTTAGCAATAACTTCGAATATTCTGGCTCCATTTTCTATAAACGCTTGCTTGCCTATTTCAGGATCTTTTCCGACCCCACGTTCGTAGCCTTCAAGCGAAAGCTGCATTGATTGAGGAATGTTTTTCAATTGGCCCATATCACCTAAGTTCGAGTTTACTATCATGCAGGGGTATATGGATTTTTGTGTTACTGGATTTTTAATTGCAGCAAAAGCATCTACAATTTTGGAGCCGCCTTGTCCTAAACCAATAAAACCATACTTTATTCCAGCAACAGCATTCTTAGTAGTCACGAATTGCTCAAGGGGCCATTTTCCGTCAAGAGATAAAGAAATCCGAGTAATTAGGTTTTCCATTGTTTTTCCTCCCTATTCTCTAGTGCCTGATATATTGTTTCTCTTTAATATTCCTTCTTGGTAGATTGCAGCTGCAATTTTACTTCCTCGTAATATTCTTTGATCAACTTCAAACAAGTCTCCTAATATTTCCTTTGCAGTCTCCCCAAATGGAGTTAAGTACAGCAAATCTGCTGTTCCCTCCTTACGTATTTCAACCATCATCGCTCCCTCCAGTTTTGCCACTCCCATACTTACCGGATAACGGAATTTAGTCGTCTGTTCAATTGAACTAGTATATCTTTTGAACTCTTCCTGTATTTGTGTCTTCGAAATTCCTTGGTCGGCATCCATTATGAGAGTGAAAATATCTAAAACCGTACCATGAAGATGATTTTTTACAAGTTCAAAAATAGGGATATTTTCTCCTGCATATTTATTTTCCAGGTCTGAAATACTTAACAAACTTATCCCCTCGCTTCTTAGGATTCAAAAATCCGCTATCTTTATTATACAATAAAAGGCGATTTAATTCAATTAAATAATACTAAATTGAATAAATGATGCACAATAAAAACGCTTATGTATAAAGGGTTTTTATTGTTTCGATGTATTAAGTTGAGCATAGTTGAATTAATGATGCACTAATGTTTTTTTTAAAAAGCATTATATAGATCGAATTTTACATGTAGTTTGACTTTGCTTACTTCTACCAGTGCTAATAGTGAAAAAACAAAAAGAGCCGTCCCAAGAATGGACGACTCTAAAATGTTAAGATCGATGCGAAAGCAGCTCAGTCTCATCATCGATTAATATGACATCATTGGCTTCTATGGCTGCTTTTGCTCCTTTAGAAAGCATACGCTTGTAGAAAGAAAGAACCATATCAACAATAAATAGCTTGTATCCATTAGCGTTAGCTACAGTTCGGATTTCATGAAGTAATCAAAAATCATAACCCTTATTATGCCGGGGAAATGGGATTAAAGATATTAGTCAGATGAAGTTGCTTCGTTTTGTGAGAGATACCCAATTGGAGGACAAGAGTTTCAGTGAGTTTGTCCTTAGTTTGTTGAATTTCCACTTTCAGCGTTTTCTCAATTTGCAACTATCTGCAAGTGGCTAGACTGATTAGATTCCTTAATGTACCAAACTGCGGCGGCTGCGTGAGAATTTCTGAGCAGTCTTTCTTTATCTTTATCCTCTTTCCTATATATCCAGTACATTTATTCTACAAGGTCCTGTTCTTCGGTTTGAAGTTTAAAAGGACTTTGTTTTCCATATCTTTGCTCAATCCACTGCTGATCAAATAAATCTACCCGCTCCCAGTATAAATCTTCGTCCTCATTAAAATCGAACGGATTAACAAATAGAAACTTTTCAGGGATAGAGTTCACCATATTATCAATCAATTCCGTTTGACTTTTTATATCATGTCTTATCTCGAAAGACTCACCTGACCACTCTCGGAGTATTTTCTTTCTTATATATCTTACAACTTCCATGGCTCCTCCCTGTAGAGGATTTATTTCCTGCCTCAATGTATAATCTGGGTGAGTGTTATCATCACCTTCTACTCCAAGCGGATCAAAAATAATAGGTACCGTTGTAGTACCTGGGAAATCGCTATTTGTTTGGTGAGCTCTTATTTCTTTGTTGTTTTGATCTACTAATTTTGTACTATCACCCGGAGCTTTTTGTATAGCATACTTAGTTATTTCCACTTCCATATCAGGAGAGAAGGTTGTAACTTCATACTCTGCTCCTCTTACTCTTAGATGGCTTCCTTCAATAATGCTAATATTCATTACTGGGCTGATACCTAGCTTCTTAAAAACACTTGGGCCTAAACTCAAAAGTCTCATTCTAATCGACTGTTCAATAGAGTCAGCCACCGTTTCTATACTTATACTGTAAGTTTCATTTGCATTAACTTTAGGTCTAATCCCCTTGCAAAATACTTCATGCAGAGAAAATGGACGCCATGATGGGAAGAAATCACGATCCATGAGTATTCCTCCTGTGCCAATGACTTCCCAAGTGAAGTCTTGATCTGGGAGAATTCCGATTTCCCAACCATTCCCTCTAAATTGCAAATCCATACGAAACATTTTAAATTCATTAGTGGATTTGTTTAAAAACACTCCAATAATAGAAGACTCACAATCACTTTCCAGGTCAGCCATGATAGTTTCTAAAACAAATTTGAGTGGGCTGTCAGCTTGGTCCACATTCTCAAAATTTAATTGATCCTTTATAGAAGGGAGAATCTCTTCAAGCTTCGGCAAGAGAAACGATGGCTTCCCTGCCATGTAAATCATCAATCGGTCATCAAATCCAATATATTTGAGCCCTACATCTTGTTGAACGTGAGTTACTTCATTAGTCATCCGAAAGTCACTAATAATGCAACCTTGATTTTCATTTTTTATTGCTGCAATTAATGTCATTATGAAACCTCCTAATTATCTCATTAACTTACAAACACACTTTTTAATACAGCAATACTTACGTAATGGCAAGAAAGCTAGATTCAGAATTATTATAGAACTTTAGTAATTTTTTTATACCTGTATTTGAGCTAATGATGGTATTGAGATCGGACCGCTTTTAACACATCACTGTAAATTTTGATTTGTGCTCTATTCGAATTGGTTTAGATGGAAGCGCTTTTAGAAGTTACTAGAATCAATATATTTATGTACTATGGCTTGTGTTTGTGTACACAACTAATTACAATAAAGTAGATTGTACACTCGTCTGTGACCAATAAAGCGCTAGACTAGCAAAATAAATTATTAGTCTGATGTCGATGGCGAGAACCAGTAATCAACCGGAGGTAGTATGGAAGTAGAAATGGCGAACGCTCCCTTTGAATCGTTCGTGGACTCCAGGATGCTTTGCTGATTTCAAACGCGGGGTAACAACGACCGGTCACCCTGCCAGGAGCGTTTTGTGGAAGTCTAATGCTAAGTCGATTATGTGTTAGACCTTTGGTGCATGGAACAATCATAGTTGAGTGTACACTGATACATTTATAATTAATTATACCTACTCTGGAGGTACTGAAAATGAATGAAACTCAAGGAATGAGAGATCAATTGCACGATTGTTTTTTAGATATAAGAGGTGTTAAACCGAGCGAAGAACAAATCATAATTGTTGCCGAAGAAATCCCATCTTTCATTAAAGGATTAGCTCAACAATGGGGATGGTTTGATACAGAAGTTAGAGAAAAATTATACCTGTGGTTAGAGTCTAAATATTCGAAATAATAACGAAAATACAGTAAATTCCATGACCTTAACCGCTGCAATTAAGTTGGCTAAAAGGAAGTTATAGGCTTTATTTTCTTCGTTCAATTATCTGATTAAATAAGGGATGGTTACATGAAAAATAATACTATCGTTGATGACTCGACATCTAAAGAAAATTCATTCACTATGAGATTATTTACTTCCAGCTGGGAGCTAATAAAAAGTGTTATTTATGCAATAGTTATTGTTGTTTTAATTCAACATTTTGTTGTATTACCTACTATTGTATCCGGTGATTCAATGAAATCGACAATGATAAACAATGAAAGATTTTTATCCCTAAAAGCGATTTATTATTTTTCAGATCCACAGCAAGGTGATATTATCACCTTTCATGCTAGTAAAGTTAATGATTATGTTAAAAGGGTGATCGCTCTCCCTGGACAGGTGGTGGAGATAAAGAGCAATGTTGTTTATATAGACGGATCCCCTTTGCCAGAAAAATATCTACTTCCAATTAGAGAGTACTATGCTCAGAATGGAACAAGTGTCATAATGAAAGATTTTGGTCCTTATTCTGTTCCTTCAGATAGTTACTTTGTAATGGGAGATAACAGACCAAATAGTTTCGATTCGCGTGATTTTGGAGCAATCAAAAAAAGTAAGATCATCGGAAAGGCGGTTATTTCTTTTTGGCCACTTGATAAAATAAGATTTCTTTGAACTTGGAGTTTTCCTTTGATTACTTCGAAAAAAAGCTACTGCAGATTTTCTGCAGTAGCTTTTTGAATATATGGATATTTATTATTGAGGTCTTAGTCGATTAACTAAATGTGGATATTCTTGATGGATTAACAATCTAATGGCTTCATTCACAAATCTATATTTGAACCCTGTATCGTCACCAGCTAGTTCTTCAATTATGAGCGCAATTTCGTTTTCGATGTAATAGGACCTTTGTGTATGGGTATCTATAAGTCTTTCCTTTTTAAAGTGTTTAACTTTATAAGGTACAGGTTGTGTCATTTCTGCGTTAGAAGTATTCATATTTTGTGTGTATACAGCTCCTTGAAGGGCGTTTCCCCCGCCCATTTTGTTGTTTAACGCTTCTATTTCATCTTGTATTGTTAATCCTGGATGGGTATCTGTAGAGTGTTTTAAATGTTCACCACTTGCTTGTCGACCCTTTGCCTCTTCTTGCCCTTTTAGGGGGTCAGAATCGACTTCAGGAGGCTTAGGACCGTCTTTATCTCTTCCCTGTCCTTCTTCTTGCCCTTTTAGGGAATCAGGATCGTCTACAAGAGGGTTTGGGCCGTCTTTGTCTTGGCTTTGTCCTCGTGATTCTCCTTGCCCTTTTAGGGGATCAGAATCGACTACAAGAGGCTTAGGATTGTCTTTATCTAGGCTTTGACCTAATTCACTCACTTTTTTTGGAAACAAGGCACTATCTCCGGTAAGAACTCTACTTTTCATCCTTTCCTCGATAGATTTTATTTTAGCGGACATTATCTAACAACTCCTTATAGAATGGTTGATATTGTTTTATAATTGCTTTCAAATCTGGATTATCATCAAAGCCAAATGAAGGAAGTCTTCCGACAGCTGCTGTGCGTTTAATAATAGTATCAAATGTGTAATCCGGGTAAGTCTCAGCCACAAGATTTGAATAAAATTCATTGTCTTTTCGTCTGCTATCTATCATAGAGCGTAAAATCCCTATGACTTTTAAATCTGAATTAAGATGGTCCTGAACTTTTTCAACAGTTTCCAAGTAGCTTTTTAAGGAAGAAAAGCAGAACGCGCTTGTCTCAAAAGGTATGAGTACATAATCTGAAGCTGTAAGTGATACGATACAAATTTCTCCCCGCGCAGGAGGACAGTCTATAATTATAAAATCATAGAGATGTTTAACTTTTTCAAGTGCCTTTTGTAATGTGTGCTGATAGAGCACCTTTCTATCACGAAGTTCTATGTGAAAGTAGGGTCCTAGTGTATTGATGTTTTCATCACCTGGTAGGATGTGAAGCTTCTTGTTAATTTGATATATGTAATTACTAGCATCTTCATCTAGGATGGCATTATAGACCGAATTGTCAGTAAATTCGAATATATCCTCTACACCTGTTAATAATTGTGTGAGATTTCCTTGGCCATCTGCATCCACTGCAAGAACCTTGTATTTTTTACTTAGCAGATGGCATAGGATGCTAGAAACAGTTGATTTTCCGGAACCACCTTTTGTGATGCCGACAGAAATAGTCTTCGCGGATGAGTCCGCCATATTCGTAATACCTCCTATATTAAATAGTGGTTATGATGTCTCATTTATAAGTTTAATTGATTTTAAAATAGTATGTCAATCTGAAGACAACTTACGTTTCAATTATACCTTTCGTTCTACCACCAATTAAACAATTAAATTAAGATATATGATTAATACTAATCATGCATTTATGTATGAATTTAAACATGCATGCATAAATGAATCTATACATAAATGTATCTATAAAAGTAAATTTACAACTACATATAAAACACAAAGATCAACACATATATAATTACAATCTGCAACGTATAGTTATATAAAAAGTAAAATTATATTTATATATGAATATAATTTTATAAATGTAAACGTATTAAGAACTTAATTAGAGAATGCATTACAATCTATTGATAAACGTATATATAAATTTAAAATTGTAGTTATATACAATATTGTATTTAAGTTAGGATATGGAGTTGGATTTATTAATATAAGATGTTTTATATTGTGATTATAAAATAATATTTAATCTATATTTATATTTGTTTGCATTGTTAAAGAGGGTGATATTTATGAGGTATCCACATTTCTTTATTTTGAATGGTTAACATAACTTAAAACAGGTAAACCAGCTACAACCCGTATGAGGGTTGTAGCTCGTCTCCTGGTTGTACCTCCGGAAATGCCGATTCGTTGCGATCGTTCACGATGTTGAAAAGTCCGGAGGATCTTAAACCTCCATCTCATGCTCCTGAACCGCCAGACTTAATAGAACCATATTAGCATTCACTTTATCATCCATATAGATTCATAATTAGTTATGAATCTATAATGGAGAGTGATTATATTGTTTATAAAAGCTGTAGGTAAGGATATGAAAATAATTAACAACAATAATACTTCTGTAAGTATCGGAGGAACTGTCAATGGGCACTGCGTAATGGATTCTCCAAATACCATTTGCGGTTTTCCAAAATTTGAAAATCCACTAGAATTAATTTTTCTTGAAGTTGAACCAGAAGGGCAACCTGATTTCTACAAAGTTCCTTATGAACCGACTTATATTTTTGAAAGTAAAATGAGAATAACTCGTTCTATTTCCTTGGATGAACTTAAATCCATGGATAGTTTCTTTAAGGAGCGTTGTGAACATTACGAAAAGGAACTTCAAAATGGACAAATTTCAAAAGTAAGTAGGCCTGATAACAATTTTCAGAAATTCATAAAATCATTCACTAGAAAGAAAACTGAATCTTAAAACACAACTGCAGGAGCGAATTCATGGAAGAGGATCGTTTGGATAATAAGGTTACGAAAGTTTGATAGATCGAAAGATCGCACGATCGCACGATCTTGGCATACGTTTTGTTTGAAATGTGAAAGACTGGCGAGGATTTGGATTGGTGTCAGAATTTTTAGTCTGAAAATAAAGTAGTAGGTAGGATCGTCAGTATACGTGCTTAGCTGGAGCAGGTTAGATCTTGTGCCGGTGCTTTAGGATGAGTTACGGCTTTAAGCGCAGTTCCAGCATCAGTCTACTACTTTATTTTCTACTTTCAGAGATAGATTTACTTCTTTAATTTCCTGCTGTTTACAAATTCGAGTTTAATTTCAGCATTCATTAGTATAAGTTTTGCTTTATATTCAACCTTAGATTTATTTTTGAATTTTATAGTTTCCGTTTTTCCTTTACTAATCAAATCATTAACATGTTTATGTGAAATGGTTTTTCCATACTGAACTTTCCATATCGTAAATTTACAACCTTCATTGTAAAGAGAGCAACCAAACCCTCTTGTACCCTCTATAATTTTACCAGCTTTACAAATGGGGCAATCACCAAAATCATTCTTAATTCGATTCGCAACATCTGTTTGTTGATCCTTTATTTTCTGTACAATTTTATTAGTGAACTGTATAACATTATGCATGAACTTATCATGGGCTGCTTGACCTTTTGCAATCTCGTTCAGCCTCTTTTCCCACATTGCTGTCATTTCAGCACTTGTTAAAACTGCTAATTCTAATTCTCGTAATTTTGATACTAATTCTCTACCTTTTGAGGTGGGAGATATTTTTCTTCCCTTCAGCTCGATATAACTCTGATCCTTTAATTTTTCAATTACAGAATCTCTAGTAGCTGGAGTACCTAGCTGTAGATCAGTCATTCCCTCTTTTAACTGAGTGTCTGATATTTTACGTCCAACATGCTTCATTGCTTTGATGAGTGTGCCTTCAGTGTACGCTGGTGGAGCCTTGGTTACACGTTCTTTAGTATTAGAACTAATGCAGAAAGACATTTGTTCAGGGTCGAAATTGAAGTTCGATATTTCATTCATTTCCTCACTGTTTTCTGTATTCTCAGTATCTTTATTTTTATTTTCATTTTTTAATGTCTTATAGACCACTTTCCAACCTTCATCCATGGTTTCTCGAATGGAAGTCTTAAATTGTTCGTTCTCAATTACAGTGTTGATTCGATGATGCCTGTAGTTCGCGCTAGGATAAAAATGTACTATAAAACGACGTACGATCAAGTCATAAAGTTTTTCTTCATCTATGTTTAAATTGCCTGGTAATTTTTGTGTCGGAAAAATAGCATGGTGGTCTTCAACTTTCTCTGGTCTACAAATGTTTTTATTACTGGAAGAAACTAAATTTGTATCTCCAGCAAATATAAGAGTCTGGTATTTATCTAATGATCTAAGTAGATTAAAAACCTTGTGCATAACTGGTATGTTGTCAGCTGCAACAAAGTTTGATGATGTTCTAGGATAATGAATTATCTCGTGATCCTCATATAGGGATTGTGCGATTTGTAGAGTCTTTTTAGCCGAAAAACCAAACATCCTGTTTGCGTCTGACTGGAGATCTCCTAAATCATATAGTAGAGGAGGTTTCTCTGCTCCGTCTTTTACTTCGTAAGACTCTATCCTGCCAACTTTACCCTTAACCTTATTAGAAACTCTATCTGCTACTGTACGATCGACTACGTCTTCCTCTGTATGCCATAATCCAGTATAAGAAGTATTTTCTTGTTGAAAGTTGGCCTCAACTGTGTATGATGTTTGAGGTTTAAAGCGTTCCAATTCATCTTGTCTATCACAGATCATTGCCAGAACTGGAGTTTGAACCCGACCAACAGATAATACATTTCCTGGACCGCCAAATTTAGTTGTAAAGGCACGTGTTGCGTTCATTCCAATTAACCAGTCTGCCTCGCTTCGGCAGCGTGCGGCAGTCAACAAAGGATAGTATTCTTCTCCATTCTTCAAATTTTTAAAACCCTCACGAATAGCTTCTGGAGTAAGCGAAGAAATCCATAATCTTTGAACCGGTTTCTTAATATTAAGGTACTGGAGGATATATCCAGCAATCAATTCGCCTTCGCGACCAGCATCACAAGCATTAACAATAGAAGAGCATTGCTTGGACAATGTATGTATAAGTTTAAGTTGATCTTTTGTTTTTGTGGAAGGAATTAACTGAAATTTATCAGGCACAATCGGCAGATCTTCAAGGTTCCATCGTTTATAACGATCATCATAATGGTCAGGCTCAGCTAAGCCTAAAAGGTGCCCAACAGCATAAGTTACGATATATTGGTTGCTTTCGAAATAACCCGATTTTTTTGTTAAGCCACCTAATGCTTCAGCAATCTTTCTTCCCATATCTGGTTTCTCGGCAATTATTAGAATAGTCATTTTAAAGCCTCCTATATTCTTTAGGGAGTCATTTCCTACGAATATAGTAACAAACATATAAATTACTGTACATAAACGTTTACAATAAAAATGTTTATAGTATGATTTACATACAGGCAACAATACTAATGAATAGGGTGTCGATAAAAATGATCACGAAGAATACTAATTTAGTTCTGAGTACAACTGATAGTCGACTGGTAAAAATAGAAAATCTTCGAAAAATAATGCTTTCATTTTGTGTTAGACAAACATCACAAAAAGATACTTGTCAACAAAATGAGTTAGAGAATAGAAGAAGGCAAAAGAAAATGTGGATACAAGCTTTGATAATTATAAAAATGTATTGTTCTACCCTTGCAGAATTGATTGATGAATTAACATTGTGTTTAAGATGGATAGAGCGTGAACGATTAATACTAGATGCTCCAACATATCTCACAAAAGAGTATGAATCCTTAGGCAGACAGCTGGATCACATGAATGAAAACGGATATTATGCTGGAGAAGCCATGATTAGAGTGGCTCTATTGCTCCAGAATAACCATTTGCGCTTGGGAGCATCAGAGATACAAGCTGTATTCTCACTGAGTGATATTGAGTGGCAACAGTATGCAGCTAAATGCAAGCTGAACCAAGTCGAGGAAAATGATATAATCCATGTGCTTACGGGAAATGTGGGAACAAAAGCAATTCAGGATTTTGTAATTCATGTTTTTTTTAAGAGAGCCATGGAAAATAACATTACAAGAGATAAAGTGAAATGGAATGCTGCTAGTATTTTCAAAAACATATTAGTTTGATATTATCTAGAAGAAATAGGGAAAAACTCAAGCAGATGAGGCCAAGTTATGAATATAGCCTTTCTGCTTTTTGTGTATTTTACTGTTAAGGACAATTTCTCCGAATTATCTTTGTCCTTTATTTTACATAACTCAGTTCTATTGAAACTGGAAATTAAACCTTTCGAACCGTTGGTTATGCTGCAAATATAGCAAGTGGAATATTTTATATGGAATATATTCTTAAACTTTTGTGAGGTACAATAAGCATGTGAGGGGATGCTGAACTATGAGTATATACAAGCAGGAAGAGTTTGAGAAATATCTTATTAAATCCGATTTGACAGAGGCAACAGTGTATACGTACCTTGTTGAAATCAGGAAATTTATGAGTTGGTTTCAGCAAGTTTATCCTAAAACTGAGTATTTTAATATAAATCAAGAAATTATTAAAGGGTATTTAAAAAATCAAGAAATTGACCAAAAAGCAGTAACAACAATAGATAAAAAAATCTCTATCATAAAAAAATATTTTGATTTTTTATGGATGAACAATTATTTGGCTGGTTATGATCCTAGCGTTAAGATAAAAAGAAAGGGAAAGAGAAGTGATCGAGAATACTTAACTGAACCTGAAATAAATCAGTTGATTTCATTGTTAGAGATAATAGCTACACGGGATGATGACATCATTACGAAAAGAATGCGAGCACTTACCTATTTATACATGTATACAGGATTACAGATGAAAGAAGGGGGATGTTTACTAAGAACAGATATTCTTCCCATTGAAAATGGATTTCAAATCTTCATCAGGGTTGGATCACAGCGAATAGTTGAAATCACAGGTGTTTATGCTGAACCATTAGATGAGTATTTGACATTGTTGAATCAAAACGAAATGTACGTCTTCCCTGGTCGTGGTGGAGGGCATCTTCAACCAAAGTCTATACATTTAATATTTCAGGATTTATCCAACAAAATGGGAGGGATCTCTATCCTGCCCCGCAAATTAAGAAATACCTACGCTGTAATGCAATATAAGAGTGGGGTATCTATCGAGAGAATAGCGGCAAATATGGGGGTTAACCAGTTACAGCTGCCACAAGAAATATTAGCTTTAAATATAAGTCAATAAAGTGAAGTAGGGGAGCACCAGAATGGTTACGACTCATTTGAGATCCGACGACTTTGGGATAGTGGGGTTTCAATTGTTAAAATTAGCAAACAGCTAAACAAAGACTATCGCTATAGTGAAGGGAGCGTAGGTATATGGAACTGAGTATAAGGACTGTTGAAGAGTGGAAAGATGTATTGCTGGTTAAAGAAGGTCCGGAGTATGGTAAACCTAAAAATACAATTGACTTGTCAGCAAGAGTATCGGTTGAGGTATGGATGCTTATAAGCCAAGCAAAAGTAATTCATGTACCTGAGGTTATTCTGCTCTTGGAGATTGAGAAAGTTTATGAAGCTTATTTTTATCTTATGCCGAGAATGCGAGAGTAGAAATAATTTGATCAACTTAATTACCACAAGATACACACAGAACAACTCATTTTGTACGCTTATTTGTCAGTGGCCGCTCCTGGTTTCTTGATGATCGCAAAATATATTTTGCGTAGTCTATGAACAAGTACTAATCGTTTTTTGTATCGTACGCGTCATTGACAACGCTGGATTTTCAAGTGAAGATCATGCTATCAATATTACAACTTCTTCAAGACCCTAGTAACAATATTCAAAAAATCCCGCCGACCAATTATGGTTGACGGGATTTCGTTATTTCAGGGGGTCTTTTAATATTACTCCGAGTTCAGCTGTATATTTAGTCAACCTTAAACTTATCTCTGTACGCATAACATCTCGAGTTAATCCAAAGCGTTCCTGATATCCTCGACAAAAGATTTTGTAATACGTGATAAATTCATCTTGCTCATCCGCCAGCATTTTGATATTCCGCATCTTCAGTTCTTTCTGTAGTCGATATGTATCCTGCATGATCCGGCGCTGTATGGATTCGCCAGCCATCAAGAAGGTACGCTTAAGAATGCTGCTGGAGTGTTCGAGTTCCTTCAGGCTCTTGCCGACCATCGTATCTATGTAGGGAAGCAAAATGAGGTCTCGAACCATCGTGCGTTCCTCCATAGTTATCATTTTATCTGGGTTCTCACGCTGCTGTTCCTCGTACTGCTCAACATGCTCAGTCATGATCATTTTTGTTTTCCAGCGTTCATTACCGTCTAATTTGGTCATAGTGACCCCTCCTAATGATAAAGCCAGTAATCAATATTAGTACCACCACTGCCGCTCTCTGCGCCTTGTTGTTGCGTTTTTTCGTACGGCACGTTCCGTTCCCAGCCCTCAATAATAATTGTTGTCTCTATAGGCTTAGACACATCCCAATCTATATAATGCTCCGCAGATAGCACCTTAAAACCCTTGATTATCTCCGCCGGGTGGCGTCCGCTCAATCGTCCCAACTCTTTGATGTTTGGCATCCGCCTGAATTGATATCTAAATTGCGATATAATTCGCAGCAGCTTGCGCGGAGTATCATCAAGCATGATGCTTCTCCGCAACCGGTCTCCAGGATAATATGCTATCAACCAAGAATACCCGAGGAGCGCCAGTAGTCAGGCATGTGGCCCGGATACGTCCGCCACGGATACCGAGGATCTCGATCTTACGTTGCGTAATCTTACCCGCTTTGTCCTGGTATATGATTTCAATGGTTTGACCGACACTCATTTTCATGTGATCTCCTCCGAAAATAAGAACGTTTGTTTGTATTATAACCGTATTAGGGAAATTTAAGCAATGGAAAATAAATCAAAATACCTCTTTCCAAGTGGTTGCTTTAAGCAACCTAATTTGTTATATTTATATCAGAGCAAGAGACAAACCAAAGGAGGAAACGAAGATGAAAAACGTCATGGTAAGAGCTTGGGAGATCGCTAAAGGTGCTGTAACACGATTCGGTGGCAAGGTAAAAGAATATCTCGCTCAATCTCTTGCTATGGCATGGTCCGAAACAAAAGAAGTGGCAGCTGACTTTGGTCTTATCACACAAGTTAAAGATCGGTCGATTTATGTAGTCGTTGACGATATCGTAGGATTGGAAGTTTACTCTGGTTATGCAGCAAACATTGAAGCTAGTTTTCACACTGGCACAAATGGTCAAACTGGGAAAAAAGGCAGATTGTACAACAGAGAGTCATTCAGAGACGCACTTACATTTGTACACAATGGCGTAACTCGCACCCTGAAAATAAAAGAAGGCGTAGCTACTTGGTTGTAGTTGCCGCAGGCTCAACAAGGGGCCGGGCATAAGGGGAATTGACGATGAAGTTCGAAGAACTGAACGAAATGAACAGCACCATTATAGAAGTTGAAGGTAAAGAGCTCCGCACAACTCAAGACCCACACGTTTCCGATGATGGCGAGCAGTACATTGCTGAAGCATTAGACGCTGAGGGTAACACTTACATCATCACATGGAAAGTGATCGACCACGAAACGACAGACGAGTCCTCAGCCTGCGATTGGAATAACCCTACTGGCGTGACGCTGGTAAAGTAGCACCGCCCCTTGAATACGTTGGAGCCGCTTGGCTTGCTGATTATCTTGGTACCACGCGGCAAAACGTAACAAAAACAGCCACGGCAATGATGAAACCGGGCTATCGCGGCAAAGAAACTCGATTTGGGAGACCCGACGCGATATTCGAGGGGCGGCATCTATGGTTAAAGAGTAGATTTGAGGATGAAATATGAAAGAATCTGATGGACGAAAAAAGTCTCCTGTTAACACACTGGATCTGAAAAATAAAAAATTCGGGTTATTACTTGTCGTTGAACGCGCTGGAAGTACAAAAAACGGCAATGCCTTATGGCTCTGTCAATGTGATTGTGGCGGAAATACAGTCGCTAATGGGACTTCGCTGCGCAGAAGCGAAACAATATCTTGCGGGTGTCAGAATCCCGTACAAATCGCAAACGCCAGAGGAGTCCTTCAAAGCAATATGACGGTTGATGGTGTTCAGGTGCCGTTACTTACTAAAAAGGTACGGTCTGATAGTGGTTCCGGTCACAAAGGTGTATCCCGTCGGAATCGACAAGGAAAGGAATGTTTCGAGGTATCTATCACTGTTAAAGGCAAGCGTATATCAGGCGGCACTCACAAAAGTGAGACCGCAGCAATCGCAGCTAGAAAAGAGCTTGAGGAGAAATATCATCAACCCTATATTGATAAATTACAAGAAATAATAAAACACCCGCCGACCACTTAAGGTTGACGGGTGTTTTTATGCCCAATACTTCCCTGCCCTTTCCTCTCCCATTGGCATTTATAATTAGGTTGAGGTGAAACTATGTTTATATCCCCTATGTTATTACAAACTGCTGCCGGACCATTTTCGCACAGCGATTATATATTTGAACCAAAGATAGATGGCCATCGACTTATTTTTTCCCAAGAGTCTGGTAAGATTCGGTTATATACAAGACACGATAACGAATGTACTCTGCAATATCCTGAACTTCATCTACCCTTTACGGACGATGTAATCCTAGATGGCGAGGTTGCCTGTGTCGATCCTACAACTGGTGTTTCAGACTTCGAATCTGTTATGAGCCGTTTTCAGACAAGGCGAGCAGAGAAGATAGTACAACTCACCGGGACACTCCCAGCGTATTATGCCATCTTTGATATCTTGATGCATAAAGGTCAGGATCTACGTGGGTTGCCCCTTATGAGCCGTAAAGAGATACTGGCGGGATTAACTCTACCGTCTAATAGCTTTGGAATAGTACCACACGTGGAAGGTGCTGGAGAGGCGTTGTTCAAACAGATTGAAACAATGGGTATGGAGGGCGTAGTAGGTAAGCGTAAAAACAGCATATACGAGACTGGTCGGCGCTCTCACGCGTGGCAGAAGGTTATCAATTGGACCTATGCCGATGTTTTCATAACTGGTTATCGCAAACAGGAATTTGGTTGGTTGGCTGCTGTACCGTCCGGTTCATCTGGAAAATTACGTCCAGCTGGGATCATCGAACTCGGCGCGTCACCGATTCATAAGCAGGCGTTCAAAGGAGTAGCTCAGCAGCTTGTAAAAGGCGAGGATAAGGATTTTGTACATCTTGAGCCAAGATTACGGGCAAAGGTGCGAATGAGGAACTGGACCAAATCTGGAATGCTTAGAAGTCCAGTGTTTACAGAGTTTATAATATAAAAAAAGAGTCATCCAGAATTGATTTACTAAACATTTATGTATCATAAGTACATTTTAATTGTGTTAATGTCGCTTAATGATGCAATATGTAAAAGTAAAGTAATAGACTGGCAAGTCGGTATGGAACTGAACGAGAAGCGCCAGCGGCATGACCAGCAATTGCAGCTCACGCCCCTACTATATTCCCGATGAAGTCGAATAGATGATAGGTATCTTTAAACCACGTACCCTTCTAAAGGATGGGTACGTGGTTTTTTTGGGTCTATAGTCTGCGTTTTCGTTTTTTTCTTCTATGAACAAATTCAAGCTAATGATAAAGAGGGAATTAAAATGTGTATATAAAGTTGTGTTTTAGAAAAATATAAGGATGTTACACATACAATTTTAGAGGAAGATGAGGAGGGATTGTACTGAGTAAAAATTTTAATTTTGATCTCAATAATCCTAGAAATGTAGTTGGGATCTATTGGGGGGGAAATCCCATAAAAATGGAGAGGATCTATTATACGAGGGTCTCCCAATATTGATGTGGATTGATAAAGACGGAAATCCATTGGAAGTTAGCGCGTACTATAAAATATACGGTAGACATAGTCCTGCCCCACCTGAAGTAAGGGCAGCGTATTCTGAATCAGCGTGTAAGCCAGAGGCTGAGAAATTAATTTATGGATGGAATAACCCTCCTGAAGGTGAAGGTACTTACACATATGTATTGCATAAAGTGGAGTTTTCTCGGTCAACGGACGAAGATTCTCATACTACTAATCCTACAGGGCATGGTACAAACTGGGAAGGTTGGGGGACTGGCCACTGTCATGTCTACTACACAAAATCACCCAAATAGAATCATATCGTGTTGGCTAACAATAACAATTAAGATGCAAATTCAATAAAACAGCAACCTTAGATTCTTGGGTCTAAGGTTGCTGTTTTATTGATTAATGTGCGCCCGGCATGGGCGATAACTCGGCGGTGAAAGTCCGCTACAGGCTTGGCAGTAGGAACTGTTAGCCAAAGGCAAGGGTGTCCACCGCGAGGTGGAATCTGAAGGAAGCCGGAGGCAAACCCTTGGTCTGACGAACAGAAATCACATACAAGGCATGATGGGACGGATGAGCTTGCATTACAAAGCGGAGTCCAATACTGCCCGAATCCTATCCTGTAAATGTGGCAGATAGATGAGGGGAAGGTTATCGCTCTTACCCGGGGAGATCTCACAGACGTGAAGTAGGAAGAAAAAAAACCGAAAGACGGAGTAAAGATTGCTGTGAGAAGTCAGCAGAGGCCATAGTACCGGAAAGTTTTTTTTCGGGAAGGGTCGAACAATCGTAAGTCTCGAGTATGTACAGGAAGGAGAGTTGGCGCCATGAAAGCAGAATACCGAAAGGGCTGCCCGTAGAGGGATAGCGTGGAGCGCGAAGAGTATGCGGGAGCGCGGAGCGCCGGCACTCGGGAAAGTGAAGAAAGAGACGGTGTAACGGACCTACTGAAGCAGATACTGAACAGAGACAACCTGAACAGAGCTTACAAGCAGGTCAAACGCAACCATGGTGCGCCAGGAATCGATGGAATGACAGTAGAAGATGCGCTGCCATGGCTACAGGAACATAGAGATGAGCTATTGCAAAATATCCAGGAAGACCGGTACAAGCCAAGCCCAGTGCGACGCAAGGAAATTCCCAAACCAGACGGAAGTGGAGTCCGGAAGCTTGGCATACCCACGGTCATAGACCGGATCATCCAGCAGGCGATCGCCCAGCAGCTACAGCCACTATTTGAGCCACTCTTTTCGGAGGGGAGCTACGGCTACCGCCCAGGGCGGAGCGCGCAGCAAGCCATTAGCAAGGTAAAAGAGTATGCAAAGCAGGGTTACGGTTACGCGGTAGAAATCGACCTTTCTAAATACTTTGACACACTGAACCATGAGCTGCTTATGAATCTACTGCGCAAACAAATCGGGGACAAACGTGTAACCGATCTGATTAAGAAATATCTGAAAAGTGGAGTCATGGAGAATGGGGTGCATTGCAAAACGGAGGAGGGCGCTCCGCAGGGAGGGCCCTTATCGCCGCTACTGGCGAACATCTACCTGAACGAATTCGACCAGGAGATGAAAAGCCGGGGAGTGAATGTCATCCGCTATGCAGATGACATCGTAGTGCTGGCCAAAAGCAAACGGGCAGCAATGCGGCTTCTGGAATCATGCCGGAAGCACCTAGAGAACAAGCTGAGGCTCCAAATGAATACGCAGAAGAGCAAGGTAGTCAGTGTAGTGGCCCGGAAGCATTTCAAATTCCTTGGCTTTGCTTTAGGAAAGAACAGAAGTGGTGTGTATATTCGAGTTCATGGGCAATCGCTCGCAAAAGCAAAGAAGAAGTTGAAAGGACTAACGAGCCGTAGTCAAGGCAGGAATGTTCGCCAAGTCATGGAGAAGGTGAAGGTCTACATTCGGGGATGGATCGGCTTCTATTATGTGGCTGATATGAAACGGATATTGCAAAGCTGGAGTGAATGGCTGCGAAGGCGACTTCGTATGTACATTTGGAAGCAATGGAAGAAGCCGAAAACAAAGGTACAAAATCTGTGCAAACTGGGGATACCGGGGTGGCAGGCTTACCAATGGGGAAACACCCGTCTCGGATACTGGCGGATCGCCGGAAGCCCGGTGCTGTCTCGTTCCATAACAAACGAAAAGCTCGCACAAGCAGGATATTATGATTTTCCTGCGCAGTACGAGCGTCTACGTAACATGCACTTATGCGGTTGAACCGCCGTATACCGAACGGTATGTACGGTGGTGTGAGAGGTCGGCTACTCAACTAATGGGTAGCCTCCTACTCGATTTCCTTCAATTTTAATGTCTTTAGAATTAGATTGAAACTTCTTAATTAACTCAGTCATAGAATGCATGTGTTCTTTAGTTAATTGGTCGATTTTTATGTTGCTATTTTCTTGCCACAAAGACTTTTCTTTTAATAAGGTTTCTTTTGCGGTCATCTCCATTTCTTTTTTTAGGATTTCTAGCTCACGTTCATGAGCCTTCATTAATTGGTCGATTTTTGAATCATGCTCTATTTTTTTAATATCATTGTCTTTTTCTAATTCTTCGTTTTCCTTACGTATTCTGATTACTTCCTCTTTTTGCATTTGTAATTCTTGTTCATATGATTTTCTTTGTTCTACTAATTCATTTTTAATCTTAAATGCTTCTTGTTCGATATGTAGCTGTTCATCGATCTTCGCTTTCAATTCTTTTAATTTATCGTTATTCAAACGATTTAACTCCTCAAGCGTAGTTGCTGTTTTCTCTAAAAGATCCATTTTTGTTCGAAGATCTATTTGCGTAGCTGAAGCCTCGACTAGCTCCTCCTCTTTTTGTGAAAGGCGCTTCTGGATATGAGAAAACTCAACACGAAGAGACTCCAACTCTTGGGATAAATTAGATGCTTCTTCTAGAGAGTTTAATTTTATCTCCTCAACCGAATCCGCTCCACGTTGATAGATCCGAATCAAGATATGATAGACACGGTTCATGTGCTTCTCAAGATCCTTCAGGTCGTATTCAACTGCTGGATCATGTTTCTGGATCTCTTTTATCACTTCTAGCGCCATGAGGGACTCTAGCCACTCACCAGCATCCATTCCGGATGCTTCAATTCTACTATTTACCACTTCCAGTGCTTCTTCGCTCATTTTAATCCCTTTTGTCGCCATCTTTATTATCCCCTTATTTAAAAAAATGGTTAACCACAAAATCCTTATTTTATAAGTAAGTTAACTGGTTAACCGCTAAAAATAGGTTAACATTTTGTTTAGTATATCATAATTTTTACCCATAAAATAGTAGATTCGGACTGATATGCGGTGTTATAATGAAATAGCGTTCTAACTTCCGATAATGGAAGTGTATCGGAAGTTAGAACGCTGTCTTTATATGGAGTTAAAAGAGGGAGGAGATGTGAGATAGTGTATTGTTGCTTTTGGAGAAGAAAAGTTATTAGCACGGAAATGTGATTGAGAGAATTGTTTAACCTAGGTTTTATTAAACAACCGTATTTAAGGTTTAAATATGTCCATAAAAACGGAGTATAACAAGTATGTAGTGTTTTCTTTTTTTCTATTAATTTGAATAGAAAGTTAAAAAATCATAATTTTCTTTAAGAGTTTATCTTTGAAAAATAGTATTTTGGACTAAATATTTAAAACTTGAACAGTCTAGTTGTTGAAATAATTAAGAATATTATAGATTTGGCTCCTTTTTTATAGACATATAACTGCATTAGGTCTCATTCTGATATTGATTTTCTATTAGGCGACATATATTTTAAAAACTCTGTATGTTTCTATTATTAATTTTGTTTATATTTGTTTTAATATGTTTTGTATTGTTAGGAGTTAGTAGAGTGCTAGAGCCATATGGGTTTGAGAGGCTATATGTCCATAAATAAGGAATGAAATGTCCACATAAAAGGAGTGATATGTCCTGAAAAAGGGAGTCATAAGACCAATCAAACGGAGTGTTATGTCCATATAAAAGGAGTGATATGTCCTGAAAAAGGGAGTCTCAAAGATAATTGATTCAAAAAATGTATTGATATGTCCATATAAACGGAGCCATTCAAACGTATGAGAGATAATTTATTTAAAACACAGGATATATATGGAATAAAGAGTTGCAATAGCTCCTCATTTCTGGACATATTACTCGTACGCTCCGTAAATCAGGACATATAATAGTAAAACCTCTAAAGTCGCTCCTTATTTCTGGACATTTACATTTGCATAAGATCGCTAGACTCCCTATCTCTGGACATATACATAAAAAACTTAGCTTTTTGCATAACGGAATAGCTAAGTGGAAGTTTTATGACAGAGAAGAAGGATTATGAAATATAGGGGATTCGCTCAATCAATATACTTCTTTTAATATTAATAAGAGGAGGTGGAACGGTGATGGGGTTTATAGAAATACATGATAACGATGAAGATACACTAGAGTACGATGGGGAAGGCCAATTAGCTATGAAATTTACTACAGAAGTGGCTGAAATAAAACCTCACTATTGGGTCAATCAATCTAGGGAAATGATAAATGCTCGACATGATCTAAACATTACAGAAATGAAAGTAATAACTTCGATCATAAGCCTTGTTCAACCTTCAGATAGAGAATTTAAAACTTATACATTGTATGTCAGAGATTTAGCTAAATTATTTGGACAGACAGGGGCATCATTATATGAACGTGTCGAGCAAACAATAACGCAGCTACAATCTAAACAAATTACTTTTGAGAATGATAAAGAAATTAAACGTATAACATGGGTTCAGAGTGCTACTTATTACAAGGGTGAGGGTCGAATTATTATTAAACTCTCTGAAGATTTGGCACCATACCTGCGTGAATTAAAAGCATTCACAAAGTACCGTTTAATTAATACTATTCAATTAAAATCAACTTATTCTTGGAGAATATATGAATTACTAAAAGAAAGAGAATTGCAAAGTAGTCGGATTATTAAAGTCAAAGAGCTTCGACATAAGTTAGCTATAGCGGATGATAAGTACACAATGATAAAACATCTGAGAACGGTCATTGAGTCAGCTCAAAAAGAAATTGAGGAAAAAACAGACATTTCTTTTAGTTATGATGTTTATAAAAAAATAGGAAGAACAATTGAGTCATTTATCTTTCATATTCGGAAGAATAATCATAACGTGGAAACAAGACAAAGCCTGGATCAAACTACTTATGACGTAGAACGTATCCTCCATTTACTTGTGAAAAATGGTATCCATCGTAAAAAGGCAACCGTGCTACTGCAGAATTATCACCCATATTACATAGAGGAGAACGTTCGTCACGTACAAAGAATAAATGCAGGTCAAAATATCAATAACCTTGCCGGCTATATTGTTAAGGCTCTTGAGGAGAATTATGCCGATTCACCTTATGTAAAAGAGAAAGTAGCTGATCCATTCTTTGGTGTAGGATTGTCTAATGCAGCAGGGGCTTTAGAGATGGTTACGGCAAAAAACATTGATTCATTAAAGGAAATTGTAATGACTTATCAGGAAATAGTAATGCGCGCTGCTGCAGAAAAATCTGGAGATAAGATTATTTCTCTTGGTAGGGAGCGGGACGAGCTTCTAATCAATGCTATAACCAATATTCAAATAGAACGAGCCAAAAGTAAAATGCCACCTCTTATATTTGATGATGTAAGCAACGACTCACAGCTAAGAAAGGCATTCCAACTATGGCAGAGCAGTGCGGAGTAATACATTGATATATGAGTTATTGAAATCGGAGGTGATCCGCGGTGAGTAAAGAATTAATTCTTGTAGATAATGAAACTGATCTGAGCAATGCCGCGGAGGATCTTGAGGCATTAAATTTGAGCGCTTTTGGATATTTAGGTAACTCAAAAGCAGAAAACACGAAGAAAGCTTATGAAAGTGACTGGCGTGACTTTCAAAATTGGTGTTTGAAATTCAATCTTATATCTTTGCCTGCAACAGCACATACGATTAATCTCTATTTATCATCGTTAGCGTTAAGTGGGATAAAAGTAGCTACAATTCAAAGGCGTGTAAGTGCGTTGGTAAAAGCTCATGAATACGCAAAGTACGAAAATCCGGTCGATATCACTGTTCGAGATACAGTGGCTGGTATTCGTAGAGAACATGGTAGTAAGGAAACAGGTAAAAAGCCAATTTTAGTGGAAATGATAAAGCAAATGATTAATCAGGTCCCAGAAAATAATAAAGGGATAAGGGATAAGTCACTTCTGCTGCTTGGTTTTGCCGGTGCTTTTCGGAGAAGTGAACTCACAGCTTTGGACGTTGAAGATATTCAAGAATCCTCTGGAGGTTTGATTGTTCAAATTAAGAAATCGAAGACTGACCAGGAGGGTGAGGGAGAACTGATTGGTATACCGTATGGTAGCCAACCTCTAACTTGTCCGGTTCAGGCCTATTTGAACTGGTTGAAGATCTCAGGGATTCAGAATGGACCAATATTCCGAAAGGTAAACCGTCACGGTCAGATAGGAATCAATCGTTTATCTGATAGAGCAGTTGCTGATGTAATAAAATTATATATAAGAAAATGCGGGTTTGACGCTGATGATTTTTCAGGTCACAGCCTCCGTTCTGGTCTAGCGACATCAGCTGCGATGGCTGGAAAAAATGAAAGAGAAATCATGGGGCAAACCAGACATACGTCAGAAAAAATGGTGCGTAAGTACATTAGGATGGGTACACTTTTCCATGAGAATGCTGCTAAAGATATCGGTTTATAGTATTTTTGTTCGAGGAAATCAAGGAGTTTGACTGGAGTTGTTGATTTAAATTGAAAAAAGCGTCTACACAGGTTGGTTTTAGCAATCTGTGTAGACGCTTTTTTTGAAAATCACCTATTCATTTGATTCTTCATCAGTTGCTCTTTGATGTGAATCTTCTAAGACATTCATTAATAATGAAACGATTTTTTCTTTATCGCTTGCAGACATTGGCTTACCAAATGCTTGAAAGCTGTTTGAAGTAATGAAATCAATAAGATCAGGCAATTTTGGCATTTCTGTATGATAACCATTTGTTTCATCGACATATCCATATAAATAATCCGGGGTGACTTCGAATATTGGAGCTAAGCTATAAACATCCTCCAACCGCGGTCTTGCTTTCCCGTTCATTAACTCATTGAGTTTTATGTCGGTAATGTTGGTCTTAAGGGAAATAAACTCTAAAGGTAAGACTGATTGATTAACCAATTCAGTTAATCGTTCTCCGAATTTTTTAATACGTTCATTGAAAATTTGAGGCTCCTCAGATTTCACGACGCTGTCGCCGACAGTATAACCAGCCATAATGAACATTTCTTCTTCAGGAACTTGGTATGCATGAGCAAGTTTTCTTAAAGCATCAGATGAAACTCCGCCATCTATTCGATCGGTCTTACGGGTGGAGCCTTTCTCTAGTTTTGCAATATAAGAATGACTTAGGCCAGTAAGTTTCATAGCATCTCGAAGTGACAGTCCATGAGATATTCTTAATTGCTCAAGATATCTTCCAAAGCTAGTTTGCGTTCGAGATCTTTCTAGTAACTCTTCTTCAGAGAGTTCCTCCACAATCATTTTTGTAGTCTTGCCTTTTTTCTTTTTTACTGATGAAGAAGATGTTAAGTTAGATAGTTGCATTTCAGCTCTTAATTTTTCTCTCAAAAAGTTACGCTGTTCTTCTCGCATTTCATTCATTAACTCATTCTTCAATAGTTCTCTTTCATCTGAAGTTAACATAAGAGTTCACCCTTCCTAAATTTGCCCATTTTTACCCGAGATGAATCATTTGTAATCAATAAAATACAATTAACAGTCAATTTACTGTATATGATCGTTGACAGTTACTTGGAATACAGTTATATTATGAGTATAATTTCAAATGAGTATTCAAAATATAAACCACTCTGGCCCACACCAGAAAAGGTAATACTGCTTCCTATCATACTTTAGAAAGGACGGTAATCGTTGAAAGCTTGTTCCACTCCTCAATACATAATAACTAATGACCTTAAGGGAATAAGAAAAGCAAACCAGCTAAGTCAACAAAAACTAGCTAAGTCTGTAGGGGCAGACAGACAAACGATTATCAAGATAGAAAAAGGAGGTTCCCCTGAACTTTGGTTGGCATTTGCTATTGCAAGATATTTTAAAATGGATATCAACGACGTTTTTTTTTGCGAAATTCTGTAAACGTATGAATACAGAAGTTTGTATTTGAATTAATCATATCAAATTGTTATAAAAAGTCAAAGTCACAAAAGTATATTTTTGATACAGAATTTTATATCCTGTGTATTTAGTCATTTACATTATAACACATCACATCAATCGCGAATAGAATACTTGCCACAATTCGACAAATGGCGACAAAAAAACATGAAGCGTAATTGCCTTAAACACTAAAGTGAAGGAGGTGCCATGTGAGCAGCTATTTAGAAATGAAGGCCAGTTATCAAAGTGATCGAAGTAAAGCATTAAAAGGTCGAAATAGAAAGACAGTTGTTCATTTAGGTGATTATTTTAGTCAAGAGGAAAAAGAAGCGCTTTTGAATCATCGTTTGAGTAGTAGTGCAGTATCATCTTGCAACTTTGCTCTTGATACCTTAGGCATTCGAGGAGAAAAAATTGATGAAGAGTTGTTGAAGTTGTTAGATCCTGTTGAAGAGAAGGTAATTGTTCTTCGGATTGAAAAGCAGGAAGATTTTTCTTCCATTAGTGATACATGCCAAATACCCATTCGTGAGGTTATGGAAATACTTCGAAAAGCTACACGTAAGATCACAACGTTTATTCGATTAAACAGGATTCAGAAATAAAACTGCTGTTATCTTAGATCAAAATTCACATTTACAAAGGAGAATGAGCAATGTCTTGGTACGCACTTCAAGTTAAAACGGGTCAAGAGTTTGAAATAGCCGAAGTGATTTATAAATATGCGAACTTCAAGAACTTAGCCGATAAAATTACGGACATCTTCTCCGGTGTGAAAAAGATCGTAAAGATGACTAGTAAAGGTCGTAGGATTGACGCTGAGCCAGTATTAAATGGTTATATTTTTGTTAAGCTTTTACAAGATATGACTGGTGAAATATGGCATCTATTAAAAAATGTACCTGGTGTATTTAAGGTACTGGACATGCTGCCAATCAGTGAGGAAGAAATAGAGCACTTGCAAAAGAAATGCGTTGGGGAAATCGAATTTAAAATAGAAGTAAAAGATGAAACTGAGTTGGACAAACAAGAACACATTACAACCGTAATAGATGAAAATGAAGAAGCACATCTATGTAGTGATACTAATCCCGATGAAGTTAGGAATGATCTGAATGGAACTGATGCATCTGATCATTTAGAAGTGAATAAGAAACAAAGATTTTCACAAAAAGGGGAATCTACTCCTTACAGCTATATAAAAACATTGATGTACTCCTTCATAAAGGGAGGAAAAAAAGTCTTTCGTATCCCGCTTCCCGTTTATCGAGAAATTCTGGAGGCAGATGAATTACTTGAAAATCCCCAGAACGAAAGAAATCCATATTTCATTTTATGGGTCGCCAAGCGGCATTTCAGAAAACTTTTAATGACAAGAGAAATCTCAATTTCTTAAAAATAAAATCTGAAATCTTGGGAGGAAACATGAAAAAGAGAAAGCGAGTAGGATTCATTACATTTGGTATAGCAATTGTTTCCATTTGTTCAATTATTTCAATAGCCCTTATAAAAAACTACACATTGGCACCAGAAGAAGAAACAAAACAAGATGTAAAAACTAATTTCATTGCTTCTCTTCCACAGCAAATGAAGGAAGTTTCGTCTGAAGCATTTGTTAGTCCAAGAGAAGACGACTATTTGATTTTTTATTATTCCAATGACTGCATTATAAGTGAAAATCTCGTTCCATCTATTGAGGAATATAGTAGTAAGAGCAATGCGCTGCCCATTTATGCAATCAATGTAATGGATGAAGAGAATGAGAAGTTAGTGGAACAGGAACATATTATAGGGACTCCAACCGTTATACATATGAGGAATGGAGAAGAGGTATGGAGAACTATTGGTAAGCTCGATCTTAACCAACTCCCAACTATATTATGAAGTCAGACACTTTTGTTGAATATGCGATGAAACGCATATTCGGTAAAAGTGTATTTGTGTTTACATACAAAACTATCTTCAGAAAGGAGAGTTATGGCGAAATCTAATCAGAACAAGTCAAAAAAAATAAAGGATGAGAAACTGGCTTTCATAATTCAGAGACCAGATCCTTCGACCATTCCTATTTGTCGAGTTGCTATTTCCCACTACTCTACCATTTCAAGCACTCTCACTATGATCAAAAGTATCATTAATCAACTCAAAAGGCATCCAGGTAATCGTATAGTTAAAAGAATTTCAATTCACAGTCATTGGTTAGAGGTTGAGTTGGACCTTTCTAATAATTCAACACCTGATTTTTGCGTATCAGAGTTAATCCAAAAGTTGAGTTTTAGTTTATCTCAAGTCGGAAATTATCCAGCGGATTTGGAGTTGAAAGAAGTGCTAGTGGACAATGAAGGTATAGTAACGATTAAGAAAGATAGTGTAATCTATTGAATACAGAAACGACATGTGTTAAGATTAGTTCATAAATTACTTAATTATTTTCGCAAATGAATAACTCTTATATTTCTATTTTTAGAGCCTTCCAATTGGAGGCTCTTTTTATGTTCTCCAAAAAGAGAGGGGAGAGAAAATGTACGCGAAAACACATGTTATTGCAGGAGCTGTTGCTGGTTATTGTATGTATCCGTCTTGGGCAGGTATTTTAGCTGGTTCGATTGGTGGATTGATCTCAGACATTGACGAAACTAAGAGTTATCTAGGACGATTAGTTCTTCCAATATCCGTTATCTTAAAATATACGATAAAACATCGGACGCTCTCGCATTCCTTGCTATTTGCTAGTGGGTTAACCATTGTATTAGCTCCTATTCTGTTTCTTTTCTTTCATACGTGGTTAATTTCATTGGCCTTTTTTGCAGGGGTAATTTCTCATATTCTGGGCGATATGATAACGGGAAGGGTACAGCTGTTTTGGCCATATCAGAAAAAATACGGAATAAGGATGCCTTTTCTGGTATATCGGTTTGTTGATATAGTTTTTCGATCTGCCTTAATTGTATTGATCGTATACAAATTAATTTCAGGTGATGTTATTGCACATCTCCTTGCAAATACAAAAGATCTTCTGGGATAGAGAAGGGAGTCGGCAACATGGGGATGCCAGCAGTAAATGAACGAGGTGCTACTAGTAATCATTCTGATGAATTTAAAAAGGGTAGGATATTAAATGAATCTGAAAAAAAAAGAATGATGGTATCAAGAGGTGAAATTTATTGGATTAAGGATACTCATAAGGAAGTAGGAAGTGTTCAAAAAGTAGATGGTTTAAGACCGGCTTTGATTATATCAAACAATAAAGGTAATTATTACTCCACTACGGTTGTGGTAGTAATGCTCTCAGGTCAAGTAGAGAAGGCGATGCGAAAAAAATTGGATTGTCAGATTATCATCGATACCATAGTAGGAATGCAGGTTGTTATGTGCGAACAAATCCGAACCGTGGACAAAGTTCAACTTAATGACCATATAACGAAGTTATCAAAAGAACAAATGCGAGCTGTCGAGGAGGTGCTGAAGCTGCAGCTAAATTTATAGAGAATAATTTTAAGGAGAGGGGAATAGTGTTAATTTATTTATTCGGAAGTTTGCTCATACTGATTAGTTTAATTGATCTGTCATTAACCATGAGGCGAAAGATCATTAGATACCCAAACTCTCATTACAAGTCTTTTTGTATACGTTGGCTAAAACAATTTGTTATGTACGGAGATACATGGAATGGATTTAGAGTAACGACATTGATAGATCGGATTTACAACCGTGTTCTTCTTATAGTTGGATTGCTGGCTGTGAGTAGACTGGATATAGACTATATTGGCATATATCTGCTAATGTTTGTTCCTTCAATTACTATTGTCATTTTGATTGAGTCTTTAAAAAAGATAATAACAGGTAGAGATATAAGTGTGGGATTAGCTATTGTTCGGAGCATTTATTTTACATGTATTTTATATTTACTGGTTGGTAGTATGATTTTTTTATACCAAAATGATCACGATGGAATCCGAATAATTTTATTTCTTTTGGCTTTGCCTTTCTGTAATTCAATCTATAGAAAATTCTATTTTAGGTTGAATCGAGATGTTACATAAAATAATTTGAGAATAGAAAATAGACTTCTCTCTTTCATAGAGAGAAGTTTTTTTTTAGGGTAGGGGGTGACTTTGGATTTTGATGATGAATTTAATTTAGGAAATCGGGCCAATAACACTTTGACATGGAGGATAAAAGAATGGGGATTTTTAAGACAAAGCGATTTTGGTTTGAATTGGTTATGGTAATGATAGTATGCTTTACTTTTGCAGCAGTCGCACACGCCACAACACTCAATCCAACGGATGGTAATGCATTAAAGGAAACCATCAAGGGAGGATCTACAAAGGCTGTTGAGTATTTTCGATATATTGTAGGTTTTCTAGCTGTTGCATTTATTGTTTGGGCTGGTATCCTCTTTTTGACTGCGAACGGTGATTCACAGAAGATCCAAGCAGGGAAAGAAAGAATTAAGTGGACTATCGGGGCAGTTGTATTGGTAATTCTCGCAGATAAAATTGTTGGTGTTGTTTACGGCATTATTCCAAATTCGACTCCTGTTGATCCTGGAAAATAGGGAGGCCATATTATGTATGGAGAACAACATTTATTGGCCTTTAAGAGTAACGAAAAGAGCACAGTCATTTATAGTTTGACCTACCCACAAGTTGGATGGTGGGCGCTCGGAGGGTTGATAACTATGAAATTGGGGGGGATTATAAGTCCGATTCCTGGCATTGGTCCATTCGGATATATTTTTCATCTCATTCCGTTCTTAATTTGCTTAGCTTTTGCACACATCAAACATCCAAGAACAGGTTTGTCGCTTCACAAGTTTATTTTTAATTATATTCATTGCCGAATTAGAAAGCGTAAATTTTTGTGATGCTACAAAATGACATTAACACTGTCAAGTCACTCCCTTGTTCACTCGGCAGAGAATTTATAAAAGGGAAGAAAAAAGGCTCGCCATACAGGCGAGCCTTTTTTTTGATTAGAGATGAATATGGAAATAAGGGAGGATACACAAAATGACGGATTACCTTCTGGTCGCTGGACTGGTTGCAGTATATCTATGGCTACATTTTAGCGGGAAGAGGAAAAAGAAAGGACTGAAGAAAACTAAAGCTGCAGATTGGTTTACGGTTAAAAAAGTTGATTCAGATGGATTAATCTATACCGAAGACGATCGCTATTTTTACATGATTGAAGTGCTCCCAATATCATTTGTTTTGAAATCAACTATTGAGCAAAAAATCATATGGAGTACATTTCGAGATTTTATTAATGCTATTCCACATCCCTTAAGATTTAAAACTGAGAGCCATCCTTACAAACTTGAAGATTATTTTGAAGAACTCGCTGCAGAAGCAACGGACACGGGGGATGTTAATAATATTGAATATGTCGAAGAGCAAAGATTGATGTTTACAGCATATTTGGAAAGAAACCAAATCTCTGACAGGTATTATTACGTTTTTTTGGAAACTGATAATCGATATTTAAACGATATGGAGGCAGAATTTTCCAATCCTCTTTTGAATGATATTTTACGGAAAAATAGTGCTAAAAATTCATCTCAGGATATTGATACAGCTCGTCAAGAGCTAACAAATAGTACAAGGATCTGTGAGGGTGCATTGCGAAGTATCGGAATGTCAACTAATTTAATGGACCGTAAAGAAGTGCTGAAGTATCTTTATCGGTCTGGAAATCGTGAAATATCAAGTTTGATCACACTGGAAGAAATGATCAATCGTACTGCAGAAGAAAATGAAACACTACATTCGTTTAGTAAAATGCACTATACGAAAGGAGCGTCTGCACAGTGAAGTGGTTCTTCAAAAAGAGACAGAAAAATACCATACAGGCTGAACAGAAATTTATAGTCGAAGAGGGATTTACGGAACATGAAAAGCAGCTTATAGCGCCTCCTTCCATGATAGAACGTCTACCTGGTGAAAACAAAGCAACAGATTATTGGCTAGAAATCGGTGATAATACTTTAGGAGCTCGTTATATTCGCTCATGGTACATGAAGTTCACTGGACGCACTACATGGATAGGCATGCTTGATCCTATCATGCTTGCAGAAGGCGATGGAGATGTGGACTTAACTATAGTAATAGAACCTGCTGAGGCTAGCATAGAAATGAATCGGCTGGCCAATCGAGTGGCGATATTGCAGGCTGAACTGGAACAGGAACGGAATCCGGCAAAGCAAGGAAACATCCGACAAGAGTTATATGATCTGAATGCGAAAATGTCACGTCTTCGGATCAACGAAGAGAAATTGTTCAAAACCTCAGTTATCATGAGTGTTGCCAGTCAGACTCCTGAGATGCTTCGTAGATTAAGTCGAACGATTATTAAAAGGCTTGGTGGAATTGGGGTGAAATTCCAATCAGCTGATACAAGACAGCTGGAGATGTGGCGTGCATCGCTCGGCATCGGTGATAAAGCACTTATTTCAGAAAATATGATGGATATGGAAACGAGTAATGTAGCTGATTTTTTCATTTATGGATACGGTGGATTATCGCATCGAACCGGTGTTATCTTGGGCTTTGACCAGTATCGTCGTCCTGTTTTTTATAATGGGTGGGACAGGCGTCTAACTAACCAGAATATGGTCGTGTTTGGGAGGTCTGGTTCTGGTAAATCATTCGCTATTAAAATTCTTACACGACGAAGCGCAGCCCAAGGAATAAAAACAGCAATTGTAGATCCAGATCGTGAATATAAAAACACGGTGTTAGCCATGGGTGGAGCATACGCAGAGTTATCTCCAAAGTCAGAAGGCTACCAGCGCATAAATCTCTATGATGTAGCGGAGGAAGAGGACGAGCATGGCGTAGTCAAGGTTATCATGGATGAGTGCTATAAAGCTGTGCAGGCATTCATTTTTAAAATGATACGTATTGTTAGCCCAGAGGCTCTGACTGGACAGGTAAAGGTTAAGGTATATGAAAGTATATTGCAGTTGTATCGAGATTTTAAAATAAGTGAGGACCCGAGTAGTTTATATGAGTTAAAAGACGGAGTTTGGGTACAGAAGCCATCTCCAACTTTATATGACCACTATAAACTTATGCTGAAATATAAAGAGCTGGAACCAATCTGGGGTGTTGTCAAACTGTTTACCCGAGAAGGGGGTGACCCATCGAAAGCCATTTTTGATGGACAATCTACTTTCTCTATTGGCAGTGCTAGTGCTTACGGTATTTCTGTTGCAGACCTCGAAGAAGAATGGATGAAACCTCTTGGAATTTTCGTTTCAACAAAATGGATATGGGAGAAATTCGCAAAAAAAGACCGAACTCAGAAAAAACGAATTGTTGTCGATGAGTCACAACTTATGATGGAGGAAGAAGAAGAAGCAAAATGGTTGGAGAATTCATATCGACGTGGCCGGAAACTAAATGTTTCCATGTGCGCGGTAACTCAAGGGTTCGAGGTTTTCCTGAGAAAGCCTGAAGGAATGGGTATTCTGAAAAACGCACCTACTAAACTCCTATTGCGTCAAGAAGCAATTGATATCGAAGCCGTCCAGGGAAAGTTCAATCTTGCTTCAGGTGAAGCCGCTTTTCTCCTAAAAGCAAACAGTGGTGTTGGTATACTGAAAGTAGATGAAGAGTCTACAATTGTACAAATGCAAGCGACTGATAATGAATATTGGTTATATACAACAAATCCTAATGACTATGCGGAAGCGGTTAAGGGAGTGTGATTAAGTGGCTGAGATGCGGAAGCGAAGACGGTTGCCGGCATTTCTCTTTGTCATTCTCCTTTTAATCGGTTTTACTGTATCGACCATATCGGTACAGCATGCCTATGCTGAAGGGAATAAAAGCAATCAAACTGAATCGCAAAATAAGATGGATTCTCTGAAAGATCAAATGCTTGGAGAATCATTCAGTAATGAAGGTAAGGATCCTTCTTATTTGGAGAAGACGCTGGCCAAACTCTTTACAGGATTCACAGATTTTCTGATTCATGTACTGAGTTTGAAAGATTATAACGAACTAATTTTCAATCAGGATAATCCAAGTCTTATATTAAATACATTTGATGTTGGGGTATTCAATGTCCTTAATGATTTCTATAGTTCATTCATTGGTGTAAGTGCTTATTTGGCTGTTATAGCAGTATTAGCATGGGCATTTATTTACATGTATAAGGGAAACACCTTACAAGGACAGTCTACACTTGGTGGTATGACACGCGGCTTAATCTTCTATTTTCTGGGATTGTATCTTGCTGGCTATCTATTTCAAATCGTGTTTTTCCCAAACAAAGTGATCGTCCTTTTTGCCATCGATGGGTTATATAGAGCAACAGGATGGGATGTTTCGCAATTTGACTTACTTGGGATAGTTGCTGTAGAAGGTGTAACTAGCCTCCCAGTTGCCATTCTTTATTTGGTTATGGCTGTTTGTATCGGTATGATGAATTATCAATACGCAATCCGTATGGTAACTCTCTTATTTTTAATGGTTATCTTTCCTTGGGTATCTTATGCGAGTATATTTCCTGGGAACCAAAAAGCGATGGATCTGTGGTTCAGAGAATTGGCTTCACAGGTATTTATTCAAGCAGGTCATGCTCTTGGATATGCTCTATTTGTGGCTGTACTTGTGAATGATGCAAACTTCTGGGTACTCTTTGCTTTTCTGATCGGAATGCCTACACTAACCAGCCTTATACGTTTGTTATTCGGAGCTCCTGGTGGTGGTACAGTTAAAGGAGGTTTGGGTGGAGGAACACTTGCAGCTATGACAATGATGGTCAAAGGTATAAGTGGTGGTTTTGGAAATAATGGTGGTGGTAACATGCTGAATTTAGGCGCGAATGGTATTGGTAAAAATTCATCATCCATTGCAGGTGGTGCGAGTGCTATGGCAGGAGCTGGGTTGTCTTCAGGATTAAATCAAGCTATTAATAATGCTGGCGCTCTTAATGCTCCTTCTTTTAACGGAATGAATAATGGTGCTCTTAATGCTCCTTCTTTTAACGGAATGAATAATGGTGCTCTTAATGCTCCTTCTTTTAATGGTATGAATAGTGGCGCTGTTCCTGGATATTCGATGAACGGTGCTGGGAGCAGCGCTGGCCAAGGGATAGAGTCTGGTTTCGACTTTGCAGGAGAATCTGGAAATGATGGGCAAAGTTTTAATAGTGGATTGCGAGCAGCTACAGCCTCCAGAGGATTAAAGGGAGGGGCAGCGTACGCCATAGGATCTACATCTTCAAAAATGTCGAGTGGTCTTAAATCTGGTGCAAATAAGGCTCTTAAGGGAGCACCCACAGCAATACTGGGTGCTGCAGGGTTTATAGCGGGCTCAGCCCTAACTGGAAACTTTGGCGGAGGATTTGTTGGCGCTTCTCTAGGGGCAAAAAGCGCGGGATTTATGAAGCAACACGTTGGAGCAGCGGGTGGAGCTTTAAAAGAAGGAATCGCTGGTTGGCGCGAATATCGAAAAGATAATCCAATAACACAAGTAGAACCCGCTCCCCACCCTTTAGCGCTTCCACCAAAAAGTGGGGATCCGCTATTAGCATTACCTGCAGGTGTGGGTATGTCTCCAGGGAGAGGCCCACTTGAATTGCCTGGAATAGTTCATACTCCTCTAGCAGATAACAGTGGAGTCATGGTTAATAGAACGCAAGATAAAAACATGTTCCCTACGTTTCCTTCCCCTATGAATCCATCAGGTTCGCTTGAGGGGCATAGCGGTGGGAGTGGAATGGCTTCGTCCTTTGATTACGGTCCCATTCCACCGCTGGAAAGTCCAGGATCTGGTGGCATGGGTGGAGAGGGAATGGGGTTTAGTTTCGGAGACAGGGGGGGTGGGAGTGAAGATTCAGGACCTCAAGGAAACATTACCAGTCCTTCTGGTAATGGAGCAGCTAACATTCCAAGTTCTCATAATGTTCAAGGATCAGCTCCAATTCCGAATGGTGTGGAACGCTCTTCTAGCGTATCCGGTTCTGTAAATAATCGAACCCCAGACCTTTCAGATCCGCGTAGTACACAAGGGCCAACAAGCTCAAATACTGATAATTCGCAGCTTTCAACTAGCAAAAGGACTCTAACAGGCGGACCTGTCAGAAATAACGACACAGGGGCTGTGGGTTCAGGACACAATAGTAACTCAGGATCATATAATAATGGTTCTATTCCATCAATTGGTCAAGATTCCTCTAGAGTTGTGAATCCCCCAGTACAGTCTGCAGGTCCTTCTCGAACTATTTCAGAAGGGGTGAAAGGACAGGTAAGTGATGGAGGTCATTCCAATTAAGATAATGTGCCTTCGCTGTTTAGGGTGCTTTTAAGAATGATAATTCTCCAAGTGGACAGGAAACAGATTTATAAGGGCTAAGTAAAAAGGCTATTTTAGACAGTACAGAAGGATCCAATCTGCTAAGACAGATTGGGTCTTTTTTTATTTAGATAGGAGGTGCTATTACTGATGGACCTTGAGAGTATGCTGCAGCGGGGCATGCAAGCAGCAAAACATCTTATAAAGCACGTTTTAAAACAGGTCGGAAAGAAATTACTGAAACAAGTAGTACTCAAAATATTGGCTGTAGCTGGTCCATGGATACTAGGTATCTTATTAATTGTGATTTTATGTTCTGCATTTCTCTCAATATTTTTAGATAAGCCAAATGAAACTCGGGTAGCGACCGGATCACCTTCTATTTTCGCTTTGGATGATGGTGATACAGAATGGGACTTGGAAAAAGACAAGAAACTCATTGAGCAGTATAAGAAATTGTCCGAAAATGGACTCGGTTCAGCAGCTGATATGAGTTTTGGATCAAAAGAAGCTGGACCTTTTTCTCTTAGTCAATTTGAACAGGCGAAATCTTACAATGTGAGCTGGGCCTTAATTGCTGGGGCGGATCGCTTAATCGGAGATCCTTATACTGGAGATGGAATACATCGTAATCCTGATCCTGAGAAAACTTATAAAGCGCTTGGACCAAGATTTTCATGGAAAACAACCTCGACAGAAGTAACGGAGTGTAAAGCTGTAACTCCACCAGTGGTTGAAGGAGAAGAGGGAGAAATTGTTGATACTACAGTCACCGCTCCCAAGATTAAATGTTCAACGAAAAATTATGAATCCAAACTTCTTTCTAAAGTAGATAAATTCAATGAAGTTGTTACCTTGACTTATAAATCGCAAACGCAAACTACAGGTACAGCACCTGATACCACAACAGTAACTAGAGAGGTTATCAGTCAGATTATCACTACTCCAAGATCAAGTGATCGGCTGACGACATACGTAGTCGACAACGGACTAAGTAAGGATGATACGGATTTAGTAATTGAAATTGCGAAAGCTTATGATCCGAAATTCTCTGAATTTTTATTTCCTCCCGGAGCTGCGCAACTTGGCGGGAGCGGTTATGTAAGCGCTCAGGTACCAGCTGAGTTTCTTCCTATTTATGAGGCAGCTCAAGCCAAGTATGGCGTACCGTGGTATTACCTTGCTGCAATTCATCGAGTCGAGACAGTCTTTTCAACTGAACCAACGATGGTTTCATCTGCCGGTGCCATAGGTCATACCCAATTTATGCCGGCTACATGGGTTGGATGGACTTACAATGTCGGTAATGGTCTAGTATCTACTGATTTAGACATTACCAATCTTGAAGTTATTCGATCAGGAGGCGGTTATGGTGTGGATGCTGATGGTGATGGTAAAGCAGACCCTTGGAATATTTGGGACGCGATATTTTCCACTGCAAATTACTTGAACAAGAACGGTATGAATTCGGACCCTAGGAAAGCAATCTTTCAATATAACCATGCAGACTGGTATGTAGATGATGTTCTAATGTTTGCAGATCTCTTCTCACAGCCGGCCCCACTCTGGGCAAGCGCAATACTTCCGGTAGATTCTGGTTTATATACCATTTCAAGCCCCTTTGCTGTTCGGACAGATCCCTTTACTGGGGAATCTAAGAATCATAAAGGAATAGACTTAGCTGCAGTCGCAGGAACACCTGTAAAGGCTCCACTTGATGGTGTGATAGCTTATGTGGGCAAGCAAACAGGGTATGGGAATCTAGTGATCATTGATCATGGGAATGGTTTCTCAACGGCATATGGTCATTTGTTGGATAATAGTGTTTTGGTTAAACCCAAGCAAAAGGTAAAAGCTGGTGAGCAAGTTGCAGGGGTAGGATCTACTGGAAGATCAACTGGAAATCACCTTCATTTTGAGATTCGTGTGAATGGCGTACAGGTTGATCCTACGGAATACATGAGATTTTAGACTAATTCGAGGAGGTGAGAAATCCGTTGGAGCTAGAGGTGATTCAATCATTAAAGATAATAACTATGAGAAGGGAAGGAAAGGGAAGATGAAAAAATCAGGTATTCGAGTATTTAGTCTGATTGTGTTTATTGTTTTTTGCTTTGGTGCACCTGCACATGCGGCGCCAGGAGATAGTCAGACAGGAACCGTTACTAATAATCAATCCATCAATCAATCAACTGGTGATTCTCAAGGGGCTATTGATATTACACCAGTAACTTCAGAAAGGTTTGGAAAAGGCATGACAAAGATGGGGAACGATTTATCAAAATTTGGTGAAAGAATATCTTATCCCCTGTTTCTTATTGCACTTATACTTGGTTTTGTTCTGTTACTTTTGGGCATTTTTTCTAAAAAGGCCTTGGCGGCAGGTGGGATTTCATTGGTAGTTGCTTTTACTTCGCTTCTATTTATGGGTGACATGACTAAATTAATGAATATAGTAAATGATATTACGCAAAATATTCGAAACTATTTTTAATAGAAGCGTGCTGGCTCAGGCTGGCATGCTTTTTTTTATCAGTAGGAACTGAAATTTAGATTTCTTTACAAATAATTGAAGGGAGAATAATTAGTGAATATTAGATCTGGTGATAAGGAAGTTGTTAAAGTCGAAATTAATTCTCTTCAGGAAGAGGTGTAAATGATGCATATAGTAATTATCTGCCGTCCACAGCATTACGAGCGGCTTTCAGGATATATAAAGCATGTTTCAACTAGAATTTCTATTTCCCCGTTGATTTCAGATTGGAATGCAGCGATGGAATATTTGCAAAAAGCCAAGTTGGACGGGGTGCTGATTGACCAGAACGTCAGTTTTTATAAAAATATTGTAAGTATGCCTATACCTTCTCTCGTATATCAAGGTCAACCACAAGGTTTTGGGTCAGAAGTTCAGGAATGGCTGAACTCGTTGAATGTAAGTAATCATGAAGCCCCACCTTCTAGTACTTCTGAAACAAAAAGCTTAGCAAGTAATGAAACCGAATCTGAAGTACCAATCGTATCAGAAAAAGCTTTGATTAGTGAAAACGGAATTAAGGTGGCGTTAGTATCTACAACAAAATCTATCATTGAAGCAGTAAATAGGCTTTCCGGAATTTCAGTCGTGGCTACTTTGTGTGATTTACAAGATGCGAAGATTGCAGAAAACCTTAATAATGCAGATACCATTCTTGTTGAAGAAAGTGTAATGAATGAGGAGACAATTACAATACGAGAGTTGAAAATGTTACAACTTATCGAGGAATATAAAGGAAGTGGAAGACGATTAACATTCCTTTTATTCGAAAGATCCAGTACATCGTTTATGCAAAAGCTTGTGAAAAAAAGCTTTTATGACTTCCTCTGCACAGAATCACTCTCACTTTCGGATATTGAACGGTTAATTAAAGTTCCAAAGTCCCTTAGCGAAGTCGCTAATTATATTCCGAAAGAAGAATTGAATCAGGCACCAGAAAAAGCAACGATAAAAGCAAATAGCTCAAAAGTAGTCCCATCTGTGCTTACTAAGGATGATATTGATCAGAATGTTAAAGATAAAGCTCACCGTCCAGCGGAATCATTTGTAGAATCAGCTAATGAAAAAGTTGAGGATAGCGTAGAAAGCACAACTAGTACCATAGAGACCCCAGACGGAACCCAGAACCAAACAGAATTTATTAAGAAAGTTTCCATTGATACACAAGAAGCAACTGTGTATACGAACGTTAATGTTCAGAGCGACCTAGCCTCCGAACCCACTACTATTTATGAGAATATAGAAGTTAAGGGTAAGGTTACTGCAGAAGACATTCTACCAGACACCAACAACGAAACAAACACTACCTCGATAACAGATTCTGCCCGAAAATTCATCAAAGCGATAGGGCAAAAATTATATCAGCATAAAGAAGAAAGCAACACGAATTTGAATGTTCCAAACGATGAAAACGACTTTGAAAAAGGAGATGATACACAAGTAAATGAAACAAAGCAGGATTCTGAATTACCTACAGGAAGCTCTCTCGTCGGAAAAATACAAATCAAAATAAAAAGTATATCTCGACCTAGATCAATTCGCGGGGAACGGAAAGAACTGAAGGACGAACAAGAAGATAATGTAACTCTCGAAAAGGAAACAGGGGAGTTTACTGATTCGTCTACAATCAAGCTTGGTAAAAAGATGATAGACAATACTCAGAGTTCAATACAGTTTACTGTACCACATCGAGTCGTTCTGTATTCCCCAAAAGGTGGTGCTGGTTCAACAAATATCGCTGTCCAACTGACACAAGCATCAATAGAGAATAATATTGGATTAGCTGAGATTGCATTTAGCTATGGTCAACTTGCCGGACGTTTAAATCTTAAGCCACAGTATAACATCTCGGATATTGAAGAAGGGATGGAAGAAATGGCGGTATGCAACAACCGATTTTTATGTGCGCCGTGGGTATTTCCAGTGAAGAAAACATTCAATGAGTCTTTATTAAAAGAATGGCTGAATCGATCCCAGCGAGCATTTCCTGGGAGATCAATTATTGCAGATTTGCAAAGTCAAAGTTCTCCAGTGATTATTCATACAGCAATTGAGTGGGCTACTCGTTCTGTTTGGGTTGTACAAGATACTGAGCAGCACCTTGGAATGGCTGATATTCAAATTTCAAGCTTAAGGAAAATGGGGGCTGATGTTGGAAAAATAGGTTTAGTTGTTCAGGAGGTGACTGGGGCGAAATTACCATGGAGTGATGTTTTAGGTGTACAAGTTATTGCTACATTAAATCGCGATTTAAAATCGTTGAAATGGAAAAAAGAATTGTACGATGGTATAGCAGAACACTTAGGATTACTAGCAATGGTATAAAATTTATATAACTGTATATTATTGTGTACAGAATGAAAAGGTTAGAGTATAATATATGTTGTGGGACAGGGTGGGTTGTACCGAAAAGGTGCAACCTATTTCGGTGTATATAGATATTAATATACGATTTTCAGATGGGAGGGGATATAATGAAATTGTTTTCTAAGCAACTCCTGCAGTATACAGCTTTAATAGGCATTGCAGTTTCTCTTATATCTGATAAAACAACGGCTATGTCATTAAATGAAGTGACTGGTACTAGAGATGAAACAATTGTAGTTATAAAGGATGGAATCGAACTAGAGTTAAAGGATGCAAGGGGTCTTCGAGTAACTCCAGTAACGATTGATAACACGACATATCTTCCCTTAAGGGCTATTTCGGAGAATATGGGATGGGATGTGGGTTGGGACAATGATAAACGCACCATAACTTTAGACGAAGTAATACAGCCTGAACTTAAAGAGGAAGTAGACGAAAAGAGTCCAGAACCAACAACTCTTACGGATTTCGGTGGAAGTATTGATAAAACATTAATGCTAACTAAAGTACCTACCGATTTGAAAGTGGGAACGATGCAGTTTATTCAGGGAGGCATTCTCAAAGGAAGTAGCGCAAGAGCGGCGATAGATCTATCTAAGAACCCATATGCCAGCTTATCTACATATTTGGCTGTAAAGAAAACCATAACTTCAACTAATAAAGCTGCATATGCGAATACACCAGTTGAGGTTAGAATTACCGAGGTGATCAACGGGAAGGAAGTATCCTATTTCACAAAAAATATCTACCCCAATGATGCTCCTGTTCATGTTGAATTAGATTTAAGAAATAAATCAAAAATTAAAATCGCTCTTAAGAGCGACGTATTAGATACACAACTGATACTTGGAGATGCAATTTTCAATCCGTAAATTCTGTATTGATTTGTGTACAGAATTGTGATAAACTTCTGTTTGTAGCAAGTTATGAAGTGCGGCCCCCCCCGGCTGCTTTTTTTTTTTATAAAAACCCATCTACAAGTTTCTTGGGGAGTTGTAAATAGTGAGAGTCATGATAACTTTAATACAAGATAATTGAAGCGAACAGAAGAGGAGGTCTAGTCAATGCGAAATTCGAAAAAAATTAGACATGGAATCATCGTTGCTCTTACATTTGTCACTGTTGCGTCAGCATCGTTTGCTAATGAATCATTCAAGGATGTTTCAGATCAGTATTGGGCACACGACACGATCACTTGGGGAGTAACACAAAACATACTACAAGGTTATGAAGACCATACTTTTAAACCTAATCAGACCGTAACGGAAGCAGAATTTCTGACCATGCTTATCAATACCTTTGTTGGAAAGCAGAATCCAGTAGGAACAGGAAAATGGTATTCCGGATATTATGCGTTTGCAAAAAAATATAATTGGTCTCTTAAAGGCATTGATGATTCAACAAAAACTGCTGAAAAGTTGAGCAGAGGACGAGTGGCAGAAATCGTAAGCGGAGCTGCTGGTGTGAATTATTCTGGAGATAATGCAATTCGCTATATGCTGGCAAATGATCTGTCCCAAGGGCGTACAGACAAGCCAAGTGTTAAGGGTTATGCGGGAGCAGAGTTACTAACAAGAGCAGAAGCGATTCAGTTCATAAAAAATGCAGTTGACCATGGGTTCGATGAAGTAAAGCCACGTCCAACTACTGCATCGGACACGACTAAACTACCAGAGTTTCCGGATGATAGTGCATCAAATTCATCTAATAATTCTAGCTCTTCACACGGATGGGAAAATAAAAATGTAGGCGACTTTACATTGAAGGAAGTAAAGAAGCAAACAGTTACCAATACGATTTTGTCCCGTGCTATTGGTTTTATGCCTATAGACAAAAAGAGTGAATCTTTTATGCACCAAGTTATGGATGCTATTCAGGTGAAAGATGGAATTGTCACAATCGACTTCCCTAATAATATTCCTAGTGGTTATAGCGTATATTTGGTCGGAGAGAACGGGAGCTCAGCAATGGTCGATGTTCTGGCTGGCGAAACAAAAACCTTTAAGCTAAAAGGGACGTTCGGTATTTCGATGTATGTAGGTGCAGAGGCAAAACAAGTTAATAGTATCTCAGCTGACGGAGCTGTTATCTGGGGGGCAAAGCATTCATGAACATAGTTCAAACCTCAGATTTAAAAAAGAAGCGTGTCCTTGTGACAACGCTTCTTTTAATTGTTCTGATATTTCTTGTTACCTTTATTAAATCCGATGCAGCATCACCTCAACCGGAATATGGGGTTAGATACTATCCGTATACAAAAGAGGTTAAAACTCAAGTGATAGGAGATTTAAGAGCAAGTGGTCCTGAACAAGGAGATCATTTACTTTTTGCATCACGGAAGGCCTACGCTCTTTGGGACGATGTTCGGTTTAAAAACGTCATTACTAGTACATGGGCAGATGCAACTCCAGGAGGGAGCTATCTACCTGTCCTTTTGTTTCAAATACTTGAACAGGAGTCTGCTGATAAATTCGATGCTCGTGATGGTTACAGACTAGTTCCTTACTATCCGAATGGTGATGTAAATACCACACAAAAAGGAACTCCTATTAAAAAGGTTGCTGATTGGGCAGGCGGTAATCCAAGTTATGTGTTAAACAAAATAAATACTGTTCTGAATGGCAAAGCTTCAAGTTCTAACGTATTATCGGCAGATAATTTTTATTATGTCGGAGCAATTCCTCCAGTAGACTTAACAGAAAATCTATTCTTTCGTTTCAATTCAATTGTTAGTCTTTCGGGTGGAGGAGTGGATGAAGGAGATATGATCGCGCAAACACCAACAAAAGGTGTGAACCGTGGTATCACATATCCGGCTTTTAAAACGACATATTCAGTGACTCCATGGCCAAAAATACATGCTGTATTTGGAATGGAAAGTAATGGTGAACAGCGTGAATTAGTTAGTGCAGCGACTGGTAAACTGAAAATATCGACTACCACTTATTCTTATTCAGGTCACAAGCAAAAGATCTGGATTATGAAGGGGAGTAAAACATTTGGTGACGTTCTGAATTACATGAACTCAACAACAGAAATGTCAGGAGCAAGTGACCAAACACGTTTTAATGATTTTTCACCAAATATCTATAAAGTTTTTGATGCTTCTGGAAAACGAACGTACAACTACAATAGTAGTATTCCTATGTCGGAAATGAGTTCACTTATTACACCGGATGGTACCGTACAGAATTTCACCATGGTCGTCAGTGATGCCTACGATCGTATAGCAGTTACAAATTTCAAAGTAGGCACCTATAAGAACGACTTGGCTATAATTCCATCAAGCGTTAAAATCACCCCTGGGAGTCCCCAGACTGCTGGTACTGCAGCCAAAGTTACTGTGAATGTATCGAATAAGGGGAGTAAAGATATCGCATCAACCTATTTGGCTTGGCGCTGGAACACGGCGGGAAATACTGTATCAAAAATTCCGATCAATAACTTTAAGAGAGGAGAAACGCGTAGCCTAACGTTTGATATTACTTATCCGCCTCAGTCGGCCTTACTTATACTGAACATTAATGCGAATAAGGACGCACCTACGAACGAGATCGATTGGCTCAATAATCGAACGGAAGTAAGAGTCGGTCCCGTACAGATTAATCTAAGAGCTAAAGAGGTTCGGTTAAATCCGACTAAGCCACAAATTGGTAACTCAGTGAATTTTGAGGTTTTAGTGGAGAATGAGAGCTATACAGAGACGGTCACTGATACTTATCTGGACTGGTGGACTAACCAAACACTACAATCACAGCCTGCGAAATTCAGCTTGTCACCGAGAGAACAAAAATGGATTTCAAATCTAGTTCTTCCTATTGTACCAGGCGGAAATTATCTTTATTTTGATGCAGAAATAAATAAAAATCATAACAAGCCTATTAATGAGACTAAAGCTGATGGGACTAATGCTTGGACTGATAATAAGATCAGTAAAAAGTATCAACTGATGTCCAAAAATTTAAATTACTTCGTGAAAACAATTTCTGCTAGTTCAGCTACTCAGAATTCATCTGTGACCACACGTGTTGTGGTCGGACGGGAACAATTATCTTCTGATACTAACGGAGAGAAACAGGCAGCCGTTAGACTGTATATTCTAGACGCCAACGGAAATGCAAGTCTTATAGAGACTAAATCGATTCTACTCCCATCTCCTGGTGATACAAGAACGGTTTTCTTTGATTGGAATAGCGGAAATATGGCCATAGGCAATGGATACAACTTGATGGCAACAATAAATATACAACCAGTTGATCCGGAAACGACCTACGCGGATAATACTCAAATTGCTTCATTTGAAATAACTGGTTCTACGCCACCAAATGGAAACTTTTGCTCAATTGGTGCAACCACAGGTGTTTCTGGAACTTATTCGTATTGTTCCCGTTATGAAAATATTTATCATCCTGTTACTGGAGCCTATATTGGACGTGATTGTGTCAATTGGAACGAAGGGAATTACTATGAATATTTCAACGCCTATGTATCTTCAAGCCTGTCGGGGTCATATGTGGAGGAAAATGCAGATGAAATAAACGGTATTGATGTTCCTCTTGTTCAAGGTGGAAGTTCTACAGTACAAGCTGGGCAAGGATTTACATTTGCAATTGATGCCAAGTATACCGAAGATCGAGGACGTCAAGGTAATCTTACAAGAGCAGTTGCACACTTTCCAAAAGAGGATGGGACGTTACAGGATATTGACCTAGTAAAGATAAGGACAGCAGGTAACGAAGTTACATGGGCGATGCCGACAGCATGGGTCGCAAAGCATGGTGATGAAGTGGTATACCAAGAAGGCTCAAATCCAGGGTCAAACGATCCGAACGATGCAAACTATTACTATCCTGGTGGTAGAGCGTTTTATACCAGTTTAAATATGCCAGCAGGAACTTTTATAGTTTCCGTGGATTTGTATGCAGAAGGAGTTAACGCTCTTCACCAATGCGTGCTTATGCAGTATACAGTCTCTGGAACGGTAATGGACGATTTTTATGTAAGACAGATTAATCCGGAAGAACCTTTTCCATCACCACTATTCCCTTCTGGACCTACTTCTTTGTGGAAAGATAATTATGACGTATTGCAAAGTCAATCACTGATAGATTGGGATAACTTTGATGAGAGTATGTGGAATTGGCCTAAAGATTAAACCTTCCTCCCGAAAGGGAGGTTTTTTTATAAGAGTAGAAGGAAATTCAAAGGGAGGGAAATAGAGAAATGATTTTGAGTAGTTTGATTCTATTAATTGTTTACAACGGATTCAATATGTATTGTGATGTTCGTTGGAGAATAACAAAGAATTTATGGCATGTTCTTTATTTGCTGTTATTTTTAACTCTTATTATTGTACAGCAAGGAACTGCTGTTTTATGGGCAGTTGGATGGGGTTGTATCGCATTTCTTTTCTATGGATTATTACTTGAGGCTGCGGGATCTACAGCTCCTGGCGATACTAAAATGATGATGACTAATGGTCTAGGGATTTGCTGCTACGTATTAGCAGTTAACGGGGGATTTGTGAGAGATGAAATGCGATCAGCGTTAAGGATATTTCTCTTTAGCCTTGTTTTGATTTTATTTCTTATTGATGCTTATCGCTTTGGTAGGAAATACGGGCTTAAACGTGTAGTTAAAGCGATCTTTGAGAACACCATTGGCTATATCATGGCCAAGGCGGGCATGAACGCTTTTGCGCCATCCAGCAGTTTGGATAATAAAGATTTTCGTATCTTACCGGGAGCAGTAATGATAACAATGTCAGTTGGAATTACAATTTCATTTTTTATCCCTGCCTTCGGTTAGGTAGATAGGAGGAGTCATAAATGCAATCACCTGCGAAGCTTTTATGGTTTATGATCTTTATTTCGCTAATCTTCTTTCTGCTCGACATTGTTGACATTGGTACAAAAAAGTTTGTTGTTGAGGATGGAGCGAGGAATACAACGCAAACTGCGCTGATGAGATCAGTTGAAGAAGGAGGAATACGTACAAAACATAAACCGCGTACTGATTTAAATGATTTTTATCATGAATTCTATGTGTATGGGACATTGAATGCAGGAGAAAAAGCGCTACAAAGTAAATACACAGCGATTTACGATGTACAACGACTTGTTCCATATGCCGCAGCCCAAATGTCTCTCCCCGGTGAGTCCAAGGCTATGAAGTATCTCAAGGCAGATGATGTTTGGTATAACCCTCGTCACAGGGTCATTTTTATCTGGGACGAAAAACAATAAAATTCAGGAGGAATTACAAATTATGAAGAAAAGAAAATTACTTGCTTTAATGGCAGCTTTGATCGTTGTGGGTTCATTTTATGCAATAAGTCAGTTTCGAGTAAATTCAGAACTGGAAGAGACCCAGGTTTATTTTGCTAAGAATGATATTCCCCCTCATACCGAGATTACTGCGGATATGATAGAACACACAAATGTACCTAAAAAAGGACTGCCTCCAGGCATTGTGATGGATATGACGAAAATAGTAGGTCAGTTTACACAGGCATCATATGGACTTTCACAAAACAGTTACTTTTTTCAAAACAAGATTGTCAGCGAACAAGAATTACTAGATTATGCTAAACGTCAATTGGAACCTGGGCAAGTGCTTTGGACTGGTAATGTAAACCTACTTGAAATTGCTGCTGGTAATGTAATCGAAGGATCTAAAGTAGATATTTGGTTCCAAGCGGTTGAAGGAAGCAATGCAACATCTGGTACGAAAGAGCAGTGGGTTTCAGGAAAAATGTATAGAAGCATCAAAGTAATAAGTACAAAGAACAAAAAAGCAGAAGACTTAACAACTAAAAACACAACCAATACTGTAAATTCTCAGGGTCAAAGCGTTGCTCCTAAAAAGGAATTGTATCCTACCGTGGTACAACTGGCTGTTACTGAGGACCAATTCAGAATGTTGAACAGTGCGACATCTAATGCGTTCAGAGATTCTGCCATCATTATGGTGCCAAGTGCTGATGAAAATACAATTCCAGACCTGGGTGAAAAAGATCCATACGATATTAAACCATATATTCTAAGCAAAGAATTTGATATCAATAATATCCAGAAGAAAGAAACTTCTATAGAAGGTACAAACGTAAGTTCAACAATAGGCATTGAGCAGATCGGCGACGCTAATAAAGGAGTGACTGGGCAATGATAAAAAATAATGTGAATGAAGGTATTGAGACGGTAAACAAAAGAACAAGTAAAGTCATTACAGGATGGTCTTGTGATAGTGGAATGGGCGTAAATACGTTTCTACGTGCAGCTGCAACAGAAACAGCAAGTCGGGGGATTCGGACGGCTCTAGTAGAACTAGATCTGTTTCATGCTTCTACAGCATATTCAATGGGAATGAGTCATCCTACTAGAAACCTTGAAACCTGGATTTCAAAGAATCAGGAGGGGGAGGACTATAGGGATGTGAAGGACTTCTTACTGAACAGCAATATTTGGTCGCATGAAAAGTATGATGATAGTAGACAGATGCAAGACGTTGTGGCGGAGCTGCCTCAGGACTTGTTTCTATTAACACCTTCTCAAAACCTAGATCGTTTTTTTGCGGGATCTTTAAAGTTAAAACATGATATGCCAGCATTTATTATTGACTCTCTAGATAAACTAGGGTTTCAAGCGATCTTTATTGATGTTCCTAGTGAGCTGCTAATGGCTGTTACACCGGCAAGTTTGAAACTTGCTGATGAAGTAGTTGTATTAATTGATGGACAAGTAGCCCATTGCATGTATACAGCTAAAGAGTTAAAGCGACTTAGCCGGGAAATCGAAAATGACCGAATCAAACTTGTTCTAAACCGGACACCTCAGCCACTGGTAAAGGTCATTGAAAAACTAATGGAGCGTGAAGTATTCACTATACTTCCAGAAGATCCGACGATGGCAGAGCGTTCGTTGGACCTTCTACAGGGAGGCGGGGATGATTTCAATAGTGCCGTCAGTACCTTTATTGATAATGTTGGTTTTCCAAAGAAAAAGAAGACAGCTGCAAAAGAAAGTCCTTTCGAAGAATCAAGAGAAGGTAAAGAGAATGGAGTCAAAGGCATTACACGTAGGTTATTCCGATTTACAAAGAGAGTATAAAAATTCAAAAGACCAGTGCGATTGAAGGCGCACTGGCTTTTCTTTTATTAAGTAAGAATATATTTGAAGGGAGATTTCTCATTATGAGCACAGTTGATGAAAAGGCTTTAGTAGAGGGTAATGAGCAAAACAACTTGAGCACAGTTGATGAAAAGACTTTAGTAGAGGGTAATGAGCAAAACAACTTTTATGATGCACTTCAAACTACAGAAGAGTATATGGAGGTAATGCAGAACCCGACCGGATCAAAAGTAACTGCAGAAAGAGCAATTGATGCTATTGTGAACACTGATGCAATTACTAAGGTTCGTGAACGTTTAGTTCTTGAACATGGTAATGATCTTGCGCGCGCTTTCTTTGACAAAGAAATGCGAAATGTGATGGAGAAACAAATTATGCGCATCATTATTGATCAAAAATTAAATATGGATAAGATGAGCAGTAAAGAAATGGCAAAGTATATGTGTGACGAAATAATTGGACTTGGTCCAATTGAAGAATTGATGAAAGATAATAGTATCACAGAGATCATGATTAATGGTCCAAAAGAAATTTACATTGATAAGGTTGGATTGGGAATAACTCTTACTAATCTGAAATTCGACGACGAAGACCACCTACTTGCTATGGCGAAAAAGATGTTGAATATGGCCGGTGCAACAGTAAACGAGGCGTCTCCGATTGTAGATGCACGCTTACCGGATACACGTATTAATATCGTAATAGCGCCAGTATCTCGCAATGGTACAACAATTACAATTCGGAAATATCCTCCAATCAATATGTCTGAAGAGAAAATGATTGAAACTGGTTTATGCACTAAGGAAATGTTCGACTCTTTAAAGGTTCTGATTCGTGGAGGCGCAAATATCCTTATTGTTGGAGGGACAGGGGCAGGGAAGACAACAATTATTAAAAGACTTTGCGAAGAAATACCAGATAGGGAGCGCACACTTACCATTGAGGATACTGAAGAGTTGCGGTTAAAGCAGCTTTACCCTCTAAAACACTTTATTAGTGTGGAATGCCGGTTAACTGACAAGCCAGAAACAACAATTGATTTAGGTAAATTACTAAAAAACGCGTTACGTCAGTACCCATCAAGAATAATTGTTGGTGAAGTACGGTCAGCAGAAGCTTTGGACATGGTTGAAATTCTTAATACTGGTCATGACGGTGGATTAAGCAGTCTGCATGCGAACTCCGCTAAAGACGGAGTGATGAGACTACTCCAAATGATTCTTCGTAATGGGCTACCACTTGATCCGGATATTATTGGACAAATGGTAGCAACTGCGATTGATATTATCGTATATGTTGAAAAAAAGGTGGATGGTACTAGACGCATCACAGAGGTTATTGAAGTTTTGGGATATAAAAATAATCAACCACTTGTAAATGACCTTTATAAGTTCGAGGATATTGATGTTGAATTTGATGAAAACCAGAAAATTAAAATTATCGGGCGACACATAAAGGGCGAAAATTGTGTTTTTTCTAAGCCTTTAATAGCAAAACTCGTAAAAAAAGGGGTATCTAGAGACGAGTTACGTATGTGGATGCGGGAAGACGATTTTTCAAAGAAAGGGGCGTAATCATGTATAGAGAAGATCTATTTTATTATGTGGCCATAGGTATTCTATTTATTATTCTCTTTATTGTAATTCAGAAGAGCATGCCTGCTAGAAAGTATCGTTCATGGGCCATGCTTAAAACAGAACAGGAAGAATCTCACATTGAAGTTCAAGTGGAGAAAGATAAGAAGTCAAGATTCGGATTTCTACGCTTCATTTCCGTAGCAGATTTTGAGAGAGAGGCAGAAGAAATTGGATGGAAAGTAGGTAGCAAAGCACCGTTAATATTATATGGAAGCATGCTGATAGGATTTCTTGTAGGAGTATTAATGAAGGCACCTTTGGTCATGTTTTGTGGAGCGATTGGAGGTCCATGGTTATCTTGGTTTTACTTGAACACACGAAAGCAACAATTTGAAGATCAGTCAGAAGAACAAGTTGAAATTTTAATCGAAGCAGTAAGTTCAAGTTATGCAATTACTCGCAACTTAACAACGGCAATGGATAGGGCAACGGAAAGTCTTCAGGATCCACTTAGGAGTCAGTGGGAAATGTTAATGGTTGAATATAAAACAGGGCGCTCTTTAGAAATCTTGTTAGACGAGTTGTATGAAAAAATTCCTGTAAGTGAATTCAAGGTATTTGCTGCTGTGCTTCTTGTGGTTGAGAAGGCCGGAGGGGATGCTAGCGATACAATGAAGAAGGTGGCTGAGGTCATTATGAGTAAGCGTGTCCTAAAGGAAGAAGATCGCGTTGAATGTACCCAGCAGCGCCAATCACATCGAATGAATGTAGGGATTGCTATCCTCATTGTTTTGTTTTTTAGATTCGTACAAGCAGAGCAATACAACGATTTAATGAAGCTTCCAGCAGGACAAGTTCTGATTGCTGCAATGTTTCTGTACATCTTATGGTCCTTCCATAAAGTTAACAAAATGACCAAGATGTAATAATGGTTGATTAGTAAATAATAATTCGGGAGGAATAGAGGATGCTTCAATACGTGATTGCTTTGCTCTTTCTATTAGTTCTTTATTGGGCTTTTGCTTCGATTTTTGTATCTGAGAAGAAATATCGTTCACAAGCATATGTAACTAACGGTAAGCAGGCTACCTGGAAACAAGTAGCTGAAATGATGGAGGGCGCTGCGAAAAGGAAAGTCAAACTGTCTCATAACCAGAAAGACGTACTTGAAAAAATGTTATATAGGGTCGGTTGGAAAGAAGCACCTGAAGATATTGCAGCACAACAGCTGATGTTAGGTGGTATTGCAATGGTTGGCTTGTCCCTATTTGGTATTTTTAGCGGTTCAACCGTGCTTTTGTTTTTCGCGGTAGTTGCAGGCTTTGTATTTTATCGATATCCCGTAAATCGGCTTAAGAAAGCGGTAGCCTACAAAGAGAAACAAGCGAGTATTTATCTACCAGATTTCATCGAATTGCTTATATTATTATTTTCTGCAGGGTTAACACCTTATGAAGCCATTAAACGTGCTACTGAACAATCCCCAGACGTGCTACGGCTTGATTGTGAAAGACTGTCTAATGATTTAGATATTATGACTGAACAACAAGCATTAAACCGATTTGCTGAGAATGTAGGCATTGGTGCGGCGAAACGATTTGTTTTCGCCATGAAACAGGCGATGGATATGTCTAAAAAAGAAGCAAATCAGATTTTTAACAGACAGTCGGTATTAATGCGAGAAATGCGTATACAGAATCAAAGAAAGATTATCAAAGAGAGACCTGCTCGTTTACAGCTTATTAGTTCAGGTGTTTATGCTTTTGTACTTCTTCTTCCAATCGCGATAATTGGCGTAGCCTTCGTCAAGAGTATGGGAGCTATGATATAAGCTAAAATCAGAAATGGTAAAATGAGTTTTTTTTACGACAACTCTTCCGAGGCAACCCTTAAAGTGTTTCATTACAAAGTATTTTTACTAAAAAAAGATGACAAACTTAATCAAACTATTTGGAGGTTTTATCATGTTTAAGAAGAAGAATTTTATAGCTCCGTTAGCGGTAATTTTGGCACCAACTTCACTTAGCACTAGTAGCGCCTCTGCAGAAGAAAACAACACGGGTTCCAATAATTTAGAACGTAAAGCGGTAATCAAGTCAGTCCAAATTGGTGAGCAAAATATTTCTTATAAGGTTCGTGATTCCGTTAGCAAAGCTAAGCATCCAGATCGCACATTTTTATTGATTCATGGGGCATCTGCTAACCTATTGTCCACTGATTCATTGGCTGAAGAATTAGGAAAAAAATTCGAGAAAGCACAAATTGTGCAAATTGATCTACCTGCCCATGGACTTTCTAAAGGTCCAGTATTAAGCAGTGTGAACGATATGGCTGATGTTGTAGCTGAATTTGTGGAACAAGGCAGAGAATTCGGAGATTTCGCGAATGAAGTAGTGATAGTCGGTATTTCTATGGGAGGCTCTGCAGCCCAAAAGCTAGCTGTTAGAAATATTGAAGGCTTGGAAAAGGTTGTACTGATTAGTACTTCACCAGAATGGAAGCACTTCGGATTCCTAAGTGGTTATACAGGGGAAGAATTTAATAAAATGTACCCTGGCATGATTGAAGATGATTATGCCGTAAACACTACACCGGAACAACAAGCCGAATTCCATATGTGGTTTCCAAACTTGATTCCTGCAAAAGAAACATCACTCGGGGATATTCAAGCACTAATCGGATTTAATATTGTTAATGATCTGAACAAGATCACACAGAAGACGCTTATCATTCACGGTGATGGAGACCAATCCGCACCGTATGCGAATGCACAATTGATGGCTTCTACCATTAAAAAAGCGAAGTTGGTTACGATCCCTGGCGAAACGCACACATGGAGCATGAAACAACCGGCAAAAGCTGCGGAACTGATTTATGATTTTATTAAATAATGGTAGAACCGTGGGTCTATACCAGACTGTGAGCAAGTGGCTATGCTCTGGTATTGTTCCTAAGGGGATGATTTAATAATATGAACAACACTTCCAATTGCCAAAAATAAATCACAACCAATTTTAAAAGCGGCCTAATTTTGGCCGTTTTTTTTTCTATTAATGTAATATGTAATTTTATGATGAAAGGAAGATTAAATTGCAGACTCCAGAAAAACTATTGTGGATTATGGTATTTTCATTTTTTACTCTCTTTGTGCCGGATATGATAACTTACGCTAACTGGCAATGGAAAGCACATGAATTAACAGATTTTGCAGTAGAAACAATGTCTGAAAGTGGAGGAATGACAGCACAGGCAGAAGAGGATATATCAAAGAAAATGGCAGCAATGGGGATTGATCCAGCGGACTGGAGCATTTCATACAGTAATGGTATTGTAAAAGCACCTGGTACCGTTTCTTTTTCTCTTTCTAGTAATTATCGAGTAAAAGCATTCGGTGTATTTGGAAAATCAATGCAAGAGTCAATGTCAGAGTCTACGCGATTATCTTTAGGAGCTTCATCGATAAAGTCTTCTGAGATCCATTAATATAAAAGATTATATATCTGTATTGACCTGTGTACAGTAATGTTGTACAATTAATTTATCGAAACTTCAGTGGTTTCGGGGGAAGTGAATTTACCACGAATAACCTTGGCAGAAGAGTGAATTTAACTCTTCTGTTTTCTTTTTATTTCCTACTATTATTCGTTGATTTAACAATTCATTAGAAATACAAATCTGGCCTCGTACAGAGGCTTTTTTTTTTTGAAAAGAAAAGGGAGGCGAGTGGAATGACAAGTAATGAAGTGATCAGAAAAGCTTTAGAAGAACCAATGTTTCGTTGTGAGTTAAAAGAAAGGCAAAGGGAAGTTCTCTGGTTGACTCTTGAAGGAAAAGCGCGGAGAGAAATAGCTGCTATTATGTTTATGACGGAAGTAAATGTACAAAAGCATCTTCAACATATATATATGAAGTTAGGGATTGAAGGAAAAACTCAGTTAGCACGTTGGGTAATTGATACACTTGGATCCACTTTGTTTGTTACACCTACGATTACCACAGATCAGTTCGTCCAAATTGCTGAACGTGCACTGGCCAATCGTCGATAGATTCATTATAGAAAGATGGTGAGAATTGATTCATGAACATTTCAAATGTCATACAACAAATAAATTACATCGATGCATATTTAAATGAGAAATATTATGAACGTAGTGAAATAATTTTTTGCTCTCTTGTTTCCCTAATTGCTGCCGAGCATATGCTCCTTATTGGTCCTCCAGGCGCAGCTAAGTCATCCGTGCTAGATGACATTTGCGACTTTATCCGAGAAGTAAAACTTTTTAAGTGGACAATGAATAAAGAAACTAAAATCGATGAAATTCTTGGTCCGTATGAACCCTACAGGATGGAGTATGGAGAGTATATACGCCTTACACAAAACAAGCTCCCTGAAGCTGACCTAGCTTTCTTGGATGAAACGTTGCGAGCCACTGGTGACACCCTCAACAGCCTTCTAGAGATAATGAATGAGAGGACATTTATACAAAATAACATTTCTACCAAGGTCCCATTAATTTCATTGTTTGGTGCTACGAATTCATACCCGAAAGACGAGGATATTCAGGCTTTATATGACCGTTTTCTTGTGCGGATACGAATCGACTATATCAAAGAATCTGATAATTTAAGAGGGTTATTAACCCAAAAGCCTAAATCTTCGGATGAAGTTTTAGGATCCATAACTTTGGAGGACATTAAGCAATTAAGATTAGAGATGAAAAAAGTCCAGGTACCTGAGTTGATAATTGATATGATCATCAAAATGAGAGATCAGCTTTTTAAAAAGGAGATTTTTCCTTCAGATCGTAGACTACGTAATTCACTCAATTTATTGAGGGCTGCAGCAGTTGTCCGAGGAAGAAATATAGTTGAGGTATCTGATTTATATCTCTTGAAGCATGTCTTCTGGTTATATGAAAAAGATCAAGATGATGTAAATGAGATTGTGACTCACGTGATTGAAAAGGAGGAATCTCAAAATGAGTAATGCATTTTCGGAGTTTAATCTTGAAACTCTTTTGGCCACATGGAATGATGATTTTCATCTCAAAAGACATGACGGGGAAATCCGCGGTATTGAATTCTCTAAGAAATATATCGTACATACAAAAGCAGCGGATACCAATAAATTTATTATGAATGTAACTCGTTTGTACAAATTTATGACTTTTAAAAAAGAAGGGAACATCATAACGCTCAGCGTTAGTGTAAAGCCGGAAACAATGATGGATTTCCTTGGGTTTTATGAAAACCTGAAGAGTGAGGAAAAGCTCATTCAGACAGAAACATGATGCATAGAAAATATCATAATCCACCTTAAAACGAACAGGATTAACGGCACCTGTTCGTTTTTTTTGTTTTTGGTTAGAAGCACCGAACTAAGATTAATGGAAGGGGATAGTGAGATGACTAATTTCAAAATGCTGAAATATTTTAAGATTGGGCTCGATATTGGTTATGGATGGGTGAAAGGAGTTAATGAACGAGGAGAGCGCGTACTTATTAGAAGTTTGGTAGCACCACCGTATTCTCGAGACCTTAACGATGCCTTTGGGGTAGAAAATCAAGATACAGACATCCATGTCGTTGTCACAATGCCAGATGGTTCAAAAAAGGAAATTTTTGTAGGGGAACTTGCTTTATCGTCAACGAAAGCAGCTTATGCCTTTGATAAGAACAAAATTGATCACCCAACGACAACACAATTAATTGCAACGGCTACAAGCATGTTAACAGTCGGGGTAGATCAACCCTTGCATCTTATAACTGGTTTACCGCTTGATTTTTATAAGACTCAAAAAGTGCAATTTGAAAATTACTTACGTGAATTCAAAGGCAAGGTGCAGCATAAAGCCGGTAAATTTGAGGGGACGGAATATACAATTGGTTTTGAAAAGGCAACAGTGTACCTCCAGGGGGGCGCGAGCATTTACTCCTGTTTGATGAATATCCATGGGGTACCAACGCGCAAAGACCTTCTTCAACAGGGACTGAAACTGGCTGTAATCAATATGGGCTTCTATACGCTCGATGTTATAGTTTTCGAGGCAGGAGAAAAATTTAAACCACTTGGTGACATGTCGTTCAGCTCTGATGAAGGAGTGGGAATGGTGGAGATTCGAAAGATAGTTGAACAAGCATTTTATGAGCAATCCGGAGCAAGATTAAATTTACCCCAAGTTGAACCGATCTTAAAATCGGGCGGAATTAATTATAAAGGTAAATACTTTGATCTTAAAAACGACATTAAAAGAGCAAAAGATATTGTCGCCCAGATCAACCTGGATACGATTAAAACGAAGTGGGGAAGTCAAAAAGATTTCATCCATACTGCGTTTATATGCGGTGGTGGACCTGGAGATCTTGAAGAACGAATATTAGGATTCCACCATAATCAAGAAATTGTCGAGGACCACCAATTTGCAGATGCATTGGGCTACCTCATCTATGGCCGCTTACAGGAATATAAAGAAAACAGAGAAAGAGAGAAACAATTGTATATATCCAATTAAGGTGTAACACAAAAGTAACACAATAAGTTAGAATAACAATTTTCAATTGACTTTAATAACATTTGTGACACATTTCAATTGGCTTTAATAACATTTGTGACACATCATTTTGTGTAAAAGATAACGTTGTAACACAAATTCAAAGGAGGGGGAAGTGTGCCGGAGGGGAAAAACAAACATGTAACATTTCGCTGTGACGATGACCAATTGACCCATTTAAAGGGGATGAAGATGGGTACGAGAAGTGCCTACATACGTGAAGCAATCGATTTTTTCGAAAAAAAAGAAGACATTAATCATGTAGTCTCACGTCTAGATTCTTTGGAATTGAGGATAGAGTTGAAACTAAATGAAATTCTACAGAAAATTGAACGACGCGCAGCTACTCAATCCGGTTTTAATCTGATCAATGATAAGAGTACTGAAACAACAAAGATTACATTAAAAAGTCCATTGACTCCGCCAGAAGACGAGGTATCGGAGCAAGCAACCGAGTCTCAAAATAAGACACTAATTAATGACGAAGTGATGTACTTTTTAGGGGAATAAGATCTCTTTTTAGAGTTGAGAAGGGTGATTATTATGCGTTTGGAACTTGGTATAAAACCTCCTGAAGAGGGGGATTTGCGGATCTATTGGACTGAAGATAGGCAGGCATGGATATTCCATTTCTCCTTACCTGGTTTGCTGCCTATTTACGATCAGGCAAATAGGCAATTAAGAGAAGTTAGAAAAGAAATAAGGGATTACAAAGCTGAACTTGGGATGAAAATATTCGCTCTATTGCAGGAAAGAGGGCTGGAAAAAAACCACCCTTTTGAGGAATCTTTTATTTATATAGTTCATTGTTTTCCCAATTTGATCGAAAGCGATCTTGATAACAGAGGGAGAAAATATGTTATGGATGCATTTAGATCTTCTGGACTCTTACTAAAAGATTCCTGGACTCACCTCTCGTTTGCAGAAAAGGGCCTTTATGACAAAGGAAATGCACATACTGAAGTATTTTTGGCACCTGAAAGATATGCATCTGAAGTTTTCTTATCAATTCAAAAAGACAGTAGAATCACTTAGGAAAAAAGAAAGAACAGGAGAAAGAACAGGGGTAAAAACAATGGTTTTATAAACCAAAGCTATTTTTACCTCTCCGTTTTTACCTGTCATAAGTGTTTTATTATGAATAAATTCCTTTTGTATCAATCAAAATGTGTTTTGTATTCCTCCATAAAATATACAAATACATTCTTTCCACCAAAAATAGCATGAACCCATGCCATATAAGGGATTTTTGAATCTCGCCATATACATACTTGGAAACACAAATGGAGGGCGGTATGTATAGGCAGCCCTCCATCGAAGGTTGCAGGTATGACCAGCAGTACTTAACCGAGAACAGAAGCTCCAAGAGCATAAAATAGAATACCCGCTTCAAGTGAAGTCAAATGGAAGGGGAGAGGATAAGTGGTAGATAGACCTAACATAACTTTGACGGAAAGAGATTTAGAACTGTTCTATGTGCTCTATAAATTTCGAGCGCTAAATGTGCCTCAAATACACGAACTATTCTTCCGAGAAAATGAAAGGAGGAATTATGTATATAAACGATTATATGTCTTAAAACATTCCGGTTTTCTCGAGGATAAAGCTATTGTAAAGGAAGATGGAAGGAAGTCTTCCTCCGTGTACTTTATCAAAATAAAGGCACTTGAGGCTCTGAAGGAATATGGCATTATTGACGAATATAATAGAAACCAGGAAAGACTTCGACTCGAAGGACGAAGGATGGCGCAGGTGCTTTTAGTTAATGACATTCTTGTTCAGCTTACCCCCTTCGGATATCAAATGAAGGATAGCAGAGAAACGAAAGCGACATTTGCTCTTGATCGAAATTCACATATTAACGGCTGCCTTATAACACCAGATGGTAAGAAAACGATCGCTATATATGCAATAGAGCAATATGCCACTGAAAAAATGATGAACAGCTTAATCACAGAAGTTAAAAAGATGCTTCAGATCGATCATGTCCTAATTATGTTGAATAAACCAGATGAACAGTATGAGGATTTTGAAAGAATAATCAGAAAAGAAATGCATCATTTTCGTAGTAATGTGATGTTGCTCCCTTTTCAGACCGGAATGTATCTTCTGAAAAAATTGGGGACAGAAAAAAGCCAAGAAAAGATGTTTGAAAAGATCGGACCTGTACGGTTTAACCAGAAGGGGGTTTTTCCGTATACCGTTCTTCATAATGGGGAACCCAAATATATCGTTGAGTACGCGATGACAGGAACGGGAGTTTTAAGGAAGCTAAAACGCTATAGCCCAGCAGATTATCGGCAAGATGGGAAAAAAGTAATCGTACTAACATGGGAGGGAATGGTGGATGCGCTTGCGCAAGAATTCGAGCACTTTGAGTATGTGGAATTTGTTGGTGTGAATTTTGATCAAGTGCCCGATCTTCCCTTAGATAATACTTTAAAAGGGTTTTTAAAAACATCGTTAATAAAATCAAATCTATCGGAAGAAGGTAGTAAACTTTATATATAGATTAAATTGATGGCTAACACTTCAGATAAAACTTCTCCCGCTCCTGTTGCACGATATGATGGTGGGGTGTTGTAGCCAGCACGTATCAGAAGAAATACAGGAGTTTCAGATATGACCATTAGCGGCAGCCGGATAAACCGGATGCCGCTCCCGCTCCTGTCGCGCTATATGGTGGGGTGTTGTAGCCAGCACGTATCAGAAGAAACAGGAGTTTCAGATATGACCATTAGCGGCAGCCGGATAAACCGGATGCCGCTCCCGCTCCTGTCGCGCTATATGGTGGGGTGTTGCATTCAGCACGTATCAGAAGAAATACAGGAGTTTCAGATATGACCATTAGCGGCAGCCGGATAAACCGGATGCCGCTCCCGCTCCTGTCGCGCTATATGGTGGGGTGGTATAGCCAGCACGTTACAAAAGTGATGCCGAAATTTTGCTGCCGGCTCGATCAGTAACAAAAGACAAATCCTGTTCAATAATGAAAATAAAATATTATTAAAAGGAATTTTAAAAGGGTATTTAAAAAATGGAGGGATCAGACTATGAGATTTAACTTATTGTCTATAGAAGCTAATGACACTGGCACAGAAGAAGCATTTAAGAAATTAGTAAATGAGGTTCTGCAGCAGCCGAACCTGTACCTACTCATGAGCACAGTTGATAGATCACGTGCTTATGCCGGCAAGATTAATGGTAAGGTTTGGTTGTTTTTGTACACTAGTCCAGAACAAGTGAACAACAGCTTTGAAGGTGTTTTACAAGAAAAAGCTGAAGCATATTATGTTCAACTAGATACAAAAGAATCGATTCCCTGGTTATTAGAGCATTCTGATTATGGCATTGATGGAATTCGCATAAATGAAGGTCCGCATGGGTTTTGGATTTTATTAGAAGATTTGAAGCCTATAGTTAATGAGTTGAATGACTTTTGAATATGATATCAAGTAATAATTTAGGAAGAAAGTACCAAAAAAGCTTGTTCGCTAGATAAAAAAGACATATTATTTAATATTAGATACAAGTGTATCCATATTGGGATTATTAGTCTTTAAACAACTAAATAAAGATAATACTGGTGTTTATGAAGGTAGTTACATTTTTAATTTTGAATGAGATGGGCCGAAAGGAAACTAACGAAAGGAGGAATTCATGCTCATGTGCAATATTCCCACTGCGACTTCTTATAAGTCACAGCAGCGTAGAAAGGATACTCGATCAAATTTAATCAAGTGGATAGATACCTTACCTAGTTTGTATGATTTACATGAAACCTACACCTATGAAATCAAGGGCATTGATTATTATTTAGTTACCAGAATGCCTCCGGAAGTGATGCAGATCGCCTGTGCTTATGTTCAGCTTCGTTTATACCAAGATTCTGATTATAAAGGTGCAACGCCGTATCTCATTTTCTGTGGTCAACTTATTAATGAACTATCAGTAACTATGGAAAAGAATCCAATGACAGAAAGAATATTCAGTATTGATATGGAAAAAAATATGGAGTTATGGCACGAAAAGAAAGAAGAGATTTTAAATATAAAACATTTCAAGAAATAATAATTTTTACGCTCATACAGTTATCCTTACATAACGAACATTAAGTAAAAAAGAATCAAACTTGCAAAATACCTAGCCTCTTTGCTATAATCATCTCATATTCATGACGGCGGCGCCGGATTAATGATTCAGCAATTGTTGAAGGTTAATCTCACCCAAAGAACTTGGGCGGCTATTGGATGATCCACATAGTCATGATTGTAAATTGCTTTCTGGATCTTTGTAGGTTAGCCGTGAATCATCAGAGTAACCGGCTATCTGAGTAAACGAGAATTCCTATTGAAGATGACAAAGGAACTCGATACATCTGGCAATTTATGGCCATCCCAAAAAATGATTTTCAAAATAGCCCAAATATGGGCAATATCAAAAAGCAGCCTTTCTTTTGAAGGGCTGCTTTTTCGTTTGTTCAGTGAGTGAGAGTGAAGAGCTGCTTAATATATCGCGGCGGCATATCTAGTTAGTATTTTTTCGATCGATCGGATGGTATTTCATTATTACTTTTATGGGGGCGATTTTTTTATGAAGAAGAATTTATCTTTTATAGTCGGCGAGCGTGTACATAATGCAGCACAAGTATTAAGTTCAATTTACAATTTTGATTTACAGATCTTTCGTGATGAAACATTAGGCAAAGAATTTACAGAGTTTGATGAGTCTTATCTGACGTTTGTTGTAGGAATGATTGATCTAGCACTTGAAACAAAAATGAACGAACAGGATAAAAACAATTTTATACTCTCACATGCTTCAGAGTTCTTTCGAAGTGAAGGGAAGACTCCGATGTCATGGCTTAGGGAATGTAAAGATTTGATCAGTAGAGAATTGACTCCGTTATCCTCATCCTTTGTTGGTTAGACAGATAAGCCAATAAAAAGTAAAAGAGGAGGTACACCATAATGTCAGGATCCTATGAGCAGGCAGATGAAGTGATTATGATCATACAAAGGATTTTAAAGTCAGAAAATGAATTCAAAGATTTAAAAAACTGTAATATTATTGCCCGCTTCCGTACTGGAAATTGGAATTCAAAGGGGAGACAAGTATTAGGGCGAGCCAAGGTCCTTACTGCACTAGAACGTTATGAAACCAAGGCTGAAGCTGTTATCATCATAAACAAGAACGCCTGGCAATTTTTAGATGATCGGATGAAGGAAGCTTTAGTCACTCATGAATTATGTCACTACCTCGTCCCAACGGACAAACATGGTAGTCCGAAATTAAATAAAAATGATAAACGGCCAGTTCTTCAGATCTGTGGACATGATATCGAAGAGTTCCAATTGGTTGTGAAGAAGTATGGTCTATGGATGACGGATACCAGAGAGTTTTTCGATGCAGCTCGTCAAGGTGAACAATTATCAATGGAGACTTCGAAAGAGAACAATGTTGTGTATTTACATATGGTGAATTAGAGAGAATTTCTTTCTCGGAATAAGCAAGAATCTTTAAAGAAGATGGAAGGTTCACGATATTTGGTAGATATAAAGCCTAATAACAATTAGGAGGCTTCTGGTATGCGCTTATCAATAAAAAACGATTCAGTAGTAGAGGTATCTCCGGAAGGTCTCATGTCAGTAGCTATCTATTGTAAAGAATTAATTCAAGAGGGACTTGAGAAGGATTCTATGAACCATCAGTATTATGCAGTCTGCCATGTACTGAAACTGTTAGATATTCATATTGCCGGAATCAATTTTGAAAAGCCTAGAACTATTGGTGATCCAGAGTGCATTGTTCAGTGGCATATGATGAGGGGAACGACAATAAAAGTCATTGATCTTGACGGATCAATTATAGAAACTGCCAATGCACTTTCAGTACCCATTCACATCACCAGGTGGAAAGCCGGAATTCATTTAGTAGAATTAAATCCAAGTAATAATCATACAGAAATTAAAATTGGTAAATGCGATTACTGTAAGAGTGAAAATGTAATTATCCATGTAGTGGACGATCCGACTGGAGTGGACCCGCTTCACTTCTGTTTAGATAAACAGAAGTGTAAGGATGCGATTCAGTGAACAGCGACAGAGAACCACACATATTAATATTCAACAATAATATAAACATTACTACAAGCAGCCTGAATTCTGGCTGCTTGTTTTTCTTTTATGGGTGAATAACAAAATTGGAGGTAATTGAAGTGACAAAAAAACAAATGTACTTAAGAAAGTGTGCTGCTCTGAGTCTAGCCATTATCCTTGTGTTTTTACCGCTAAACGGAACATCGGTTTTCAAAACTAGCGGCAAGGCAATGGCAGCTGCAACGAAGGTACTTGCCCAGTCTGTAGAGGTCAATGTCGATGGAGTCATCTCTACTGAAACTCAAGGTCCGAGTACGCTTTTTGTAACCGTATTTGATGTGAGTAAAAACAAAACTGTTATCCGCCAGGAAGCGGGTAAGAATGGAAAAAATATATTTAAAGGACTCGTTCCTGGAGAATATATTGTAAGGGGGGAATCCTATGATGGTACGACAAAGGCAACTCAGAAAACAGAGGGTCGTTCAATTGTTATCACTAATGACATGTTCTTCCCAATTACACCGAGTGGACTTTCACTGGGAGCTGAACTTTCAAAGGATTCGGTAAAACTGACTGCGTATGCAAATCCGATACCGGGCGACGAGACGGTAATCTATTTCCGTCTATACAAACCGAACGGTGGCCTAATTAAAGAAGTTAAGGTTACGGATAAAAATAACCAATACTTTTCTAGTACGTTTTCTTTGAAGCGGAACGAAATCGCAAAAGAGAAATATAAAGTTACCGCTCAAGCAGTAAAATACGGGAACATTAGTCAAGAAATTAGTGAACTTATTGAGGTGAGTAATGTCAAGGAAGATCCGAAACCAATTGAACCTTCAATAACTAGCCTAACTGTTAATGTTAAAGGCTATGCTGAAATCACGTCGGATGTAGCCACGAAAAGCAATTTCTATTATGTTTACAATTCTAGTGGAGTTCAAATTCAGAAAAAAGGATTTAACCTTAAAGATAAAAATAAAATTATTACAGATGAACTTCCTGCCGGAAACTATAAGGTGTTGATTGAATCCATACACGACACATGGAAAACAACGAGTCGTTCTAAGGCACTTTCATTCACTGTAACTGCGACGCAAGCCGCTCCTCCAATTGCTGGTATTGGTAACAATAAGGTAAGCGTAGGCTTATTTAGAGAATATAAAGCGGACCAGGTAATCATTAAAGCCGCTTTACCCTTCTACTCAAAAGAAGGTAAATATCTAGTGAAGGTGATGGATCCAAGCGGTATTGAAATCGCACGAGGATATACCAAAGAAAGCAATGACTTAGCGCTTGCACAAATTAAGATTCCAGCTACTTCTGTTGTCAAAAGCGGTAACTATACTTTTAATATCTTAGGTGAGAAATTCAATGTTCAATCGAATCTGTTTAGTATGCAGCTAAATGTCGAGGCTCCTCTAGGAGAACTATATTGGTCTGCTGCTACCCAAAAGTAATGAAAAACACCAGCATGATACTTGTGCTGGTGTTTTTTTGTAGTAAGGTAATATATATGGAGGTCGTAGTATTCTTGGAAAATTAATCTTGTTTTATCATGCACCATCTGTTACCAATTAATCAAATCTTGATGAAGAGATCGGGGGGCTGAATGCAGTAATTTGCTAGGAGACTATACTAAAATAAATGCATAAAAAAGAAGAAGTTTATGACGATATAATAATTAGGAGATTTCTAATGGGTCTTTCAATATCCAAAAGGAAATAGATAGTAGGGAGCAAGTTAATGAATGCAGGATGGATGGTTTTTCTTTCAATAGTATTTTCTACACTTGAGATAGTAATGATCTTGTCTCTCTCATTGTTGCTATTTCGTATTTCTTTTCGCAAGAAGCTAGATCAAATCGTTTTGATTGGAGTAATCCTATCTTATATCTCTTTTAAAATGAGAGAGTTTGGGCTTACTGGGTGGGACACTCTGCTCCAGATTATTCTAATGATCCTGGCACTTCGCATGATATTTAGTATTGGGTGGATTTATTCGGTCATTATTGTAGCTGCCGGCGCTTTGGCTTTGTATTCGGGTATACAGTTTGTTGTTTATTGGTTAATAACGCGCAGTCAGGGTGTACAGTTCTTAACTCAAGACGGTCTCAGCAGTGGTGCATTACTACTTCAGGGTGGAACTGTTATTATCGGATTTATCCTTGCCTTCCTCATGAATCGATTTCATTGGGGCGTGACGTTTGTTCCATATGATCCGAAGGAACCAGTAGAATTAATTGGGATTAACAAAAGAATATTTATAGCAGCAGTGTGTATCATTGGAGCTTTCATGCTATCTTTAATTGCTATTCACTTTAGACTAGATACATTAATCGAAATCAGCGGCTTAACACTTTTAATATTATTGGTGTATATCTTAAGGTTGGTTTTTAAAAAGGAATTTTTATAACATGATAGAGTTGCTTGCACAGAAAATAGTGAAATGGACCATCAAGTATACTGATGAAAATCAATATTCAGAAAGTCATATGATGTTTTTTATGCTTCATTTACTCACGAATACAGGAGTTATTGTAGTATCCATATTTCTTGGCATTGCGAGCGGGGAATTGAGTGGTATGTTTACTGCTATCATAAGCTTGGCAGTTTTAAGGAGATTTTCCGGTGGCTTTCATTTAAAGTCGCCGGAAGGATGTATCCTTGTCACTGTCATAGCAGCTTATGGAGCAACTATATTTTCTCTAGGGGTACTCCTAGAATGGTTATTCCATTTGGCAACGCTCGGTATAATCTTATTATTTGCACCTAATCCTTCGAACGATCTTGTGAAAGGAATAGAAAATCATAAAGTACGATATAAGTTAATTTCCGTCTTACTGGTTGTTGGAAGTATGTTATGGGGGAACTCAGTAATAATCAATATCTTTATGTTTCAAGCTATAACGATAATTCCATTCACTTCGAATATGAAAGGCGGTGAGAAAATTTGATTATCAAGAAGATGATAGCTTCTTCAGCTACCAAAATCATGATGTCTGGTTCGGCAAGATTAGCGACAACGCAAAAATGGTGGTTATTCACTACTGATGTACCAAACAAAGATTAAAATACTAATGAAAAAAGGATGAATTCAGTTGGGTGAATCAGAAAGAATTGTATTCCCAGTACTGCGAAAAGACGGCCACTCTTTCTCTGTTGATTATGTTGCTCTTGAGGACATCGAATTTTTTGAGTTCATAGATAATCGAGTCTGGGCATTTACTCCAAACGGAAAGTTTCAAATGCTGCATACCATTACGGATTATGCTCATCTGGATGGTTTTGCTCAAACCGACAGACCTTTTGTGGTAAATCAATCACGTGTTGTTGCCTTTGATCCGACATGGTCACAGGTGTTGTTCAAAAATAAGAGCAGAGCTAATGTATCTGGAAATCTAGCGAAAATGCTCAGGTCCTGGTTAAATCATTTACCTAAAGTATAGAACCTATCTCTTCTGAGATAGGTTTTTTTATTGGTGTCATTTCGGCAGGATATGTTATCACAAGCAATAAGTGATGTAAATAAAAGAATAAAATGCAGATAGTGATGAAAGTAGAGGTGTAGGAATGTTATTATGAGATTGTCGGTTTAATCCATGTATGTAAATTAAGTGAGGTGTTTTCATAAGTGACATTATTAGCCCTAGTAAAGGATCCGGATTTACCCGGACAATTGACCAACATTTCGCTCGAGGACTGTCTATATATTGAAACCAACAAGAGAGTGATCTTATATCATCATAAAAATGGTAAGACATACAGCTCTGTATCGATGCTAGCGGACTTAATGGAAAGTGATTTCATCAAGGAAATGACATTTGCTAGGATGGATAACAGTAATTTTGTGAATCTCTCAAAGGTTAAGGTATTTGACTCTCACGAAGGATGTGTCTTTTTCGAAAGCAATCCAGACAACTATAGTAAACGAGCAAACATTGCCCAAAAAAACTTTTCAAAAATGCGACAAGAATTGGAACAAGGTAAATTGCAGTTAAATACTCGTGAAACCAATAGCACTAATGTTACATAAGGGAGGATATACATCTATGGTGCTGCCTGTATATAAAGTATTAGTTGCAGAATATGACGAAGAACAATTAGAAACACTCATTTCATCGCTAGCACGCATACCACGAGTAGAAGTAGTTGGGGTGGCCCGGGACAGTAGTGAGTTGATGAATCAAGTTACACAGATGTATGGAGAAATCGATGCTCTAATTATTGATATGAGTCTTGGCAATGGTGTGAGTGGTGCAGACGCCTATATGCGAATGCCTTATCGTGGTATTGAACTTCCAGCAATCTTTCTTACGGATCAGGAACATATTGATGTCCAATCAACTTACGATTTGGGTGTCATCGATGTCTTGCAGAAGCCGTTTACATTTGAGAGGCTGAATAAATGTATCTTCCAACTGCAAAAAGCTTTGCAGATAGATCGATTTTTAAAGAGTGGCGGGAAAATAGTCCCTATTATTGATTCGACTATTGAACAGGTCATGTCTATAGAGATAATGTACATTGAAACCGATTCATCTAAAAAAACATCACTGGTAAAAACGGAGAAGGCTCTTCATCCCTCTAGAATTACAATGAATCAATATGAGAGCTATCTGGTTAGTAACAATTTTAAGCGAGTAGGACGTCATCTTATAGTTAACATAAGACGAATTGAAGAAATCCGTGGAGTGGAAATTATATTCGATAATAATGATCGGATACCTGTGAACAAGAAATATGTATCTGATTTACTTTTCAGTATCAACTCAAAAGAAGATGTTATTAGACCTTAGTAGGGAATAGCGGGACCAAAGATTCAGTTTTTAATTATTTTCAGACGAGCTGAAATGACATTCATCCAGATGAATATTAACCAGGAGAAATAACTGGATATATAAGGATAAATAGAAGATAAGAACAAAATGGACATTATCATGAAAATAACAATGATTTTATATAAATAGAATATATTGTATATCACATTAACAATTATTCAGTCGAAAAAAAGAAAAAAAAGTCGAATAAGGCAAGAACTCTTTTCATGATGTTTAGTGTCATTTAGTGTAGACAGAAATTATCTTATCCTGACGGAAAGTGATACAAACCTGGGTATGAGCATGGTACAATTTACCTATGAGGAAAACTGAGCGGCCTGCTTATTCTGCAGGAGATCAATTTATACCCTTTACAGAGCAAATTTAGGAGTAGAGAGTGAGTGAGCGACTAGCATGCTGGAGACAACCGTAAAACTGGCGAAACTAATGATTGAGACGCATAATACAACGGATGTATACACTATTGCAGAGAATGAGTCTATCAGAATTATAACCAATGATCATGTCGAATTGGCAGGACATATCGCATGGGTTATCAAGGCTTATGGTAGAAAAACACTTATCGTTACAGGGAAAATCAATGAGATGCAAAAACAATCTGTAGTTGCACGCGCAATCGGCTGTTTTGATATTTTTCTATATGATGAAGACGATACGCTAATGGGGCTACATGAGAATCCATCTACTTTCGAGCAGCAAGCCACATTAAATTATGCAAGTATCTTTTTATCCAAAAGTGCAGTTCCCGCTTTCGCATAAAATGAAACTATCTAGGGGTATGAGTAGGTCCAATAGACCTACTCTCTTTTTTTGGTTGGATTAACTAGCGTAATTGCGAAGCACGGACAATCTTCGTGTTTATAAGCAGAAATTAATCAGTAATTATCGATTGTCTTTTATTCGCTCAAATAAGCTGTGAATAATGAATCTAAATCGAAGAAAAGTATACATAAGAATACTGTACGGTACTTTTCCTTCTAGCTATAATTAAGACACCCAAATGAATTCATCTTTAATCAGTAAGGAAAGAAGCCTTGGACAGCACTGGCCCGCTGCTCAAGGCTTCTTTCTTCAGGTATGAGCTTGTCATTTAGAGAAGCTGGTTTATTATGATTCTAGAACTGATAGATAAGCCGGTTCACCCTTAAATATCTGAATGAATCCATATCAAGGAGGAATTATTATGATTAAAGATATCATGAAAACAGTGGCTATTATTGGGGGAACCCAAACCGATACACTAATTAAATTAGGAAAAAAGAGGGGACTCCAGGTACTACATCATACAGGAGAAACCAAACGCTCCAGAAAGAAAGTGCTGGAAAGTATTATTAGGAAGGCAGATGGAGTAGTTATTATGGAGGGTGCTATTAACCATATGTCTATGAACACAGCTCGAGATTTAGCTGAAGGTATGGGTAAAAAAATTGGTTATCATACGGGATTTGGAGCTTCCGGTGCACTAGATAAAGCGGTTATATTAATAGGGTAATTCAAAATCAATTGTTATATTTGTTCATGATAGGAGTGTGATCCACATTACTTCACACATTATCTAATCCCCATTCTGAAAATAGAATGGGGATTATTTTTCATTTTCTATTTTCGTTAAATATCAGAAGAAAATAAAGTTTGAGACTGATGTGGAGATGATAGTGGCTTCCATGAAAGCTTCAAGATCTTGGTACCTTTGTTTAAAGTCTATATTTGTTTAACACACCAATGTCCTTGGCCGGAAGCGCTTGTATCTGCAGTTTGTGCTCCTAATGCGTTCTCCTTTGCTGACAGCAGGAACAATCACCTCCAGCAAGCACGGCTTGTTTTTTAGAATGATGGTTTCATTGTTATCACCGAATCATTTCCCTGGAGGAACGATCCCCAGTAGCTCCCGCTCCCGATAAGAAGATTTTGGGTTTTGCAGTAGGCCGTTCTTGTTGGCGCGACCGATTAGACCCATACAGATCATGCATCTGGTGATTCTGATACCTGGTTAAACTTATTCGGTTCACTGGTAACGACGGTCAGATGGAATAGTCTTAACAAGAACATAACCTTTGTAGAAAAAAAAGTATTTAATTTCTGTATTCAAACGTGTACAATAAAACTCGTGAAGTAGTTATTCCTGCCTATAACGATCTATAACGAAGGAGAATGTCTATGCAATCTGTTGCATTATCTGAAGAGCAAAAAATGATGAGGGTTATCTATAAAAAGGATAACCAATTACCCGTCACAGTTTATGGAACAATTTTGCTCTGTAATATTACCGATTTTATTCTGTATGATACGGATCACAAAAATACTATCCGTATCAATAATTCCGAATTAGAGGACATATCTCCTATCCAGTAAGTGATATATCTTTTGAGGGTTTATACATAAATTTACAGATTACACTTCGATCATATCGATTGTGTGATTTTGAAAGGGACATTTCTATGCGATTGGAACCGCATCTTATCGTTGATCGAAAGGCACCAGCTTCACCTATTTTGGCCTATAATCGGAACCAGCCTACATTTGCCCAATACCTTTCTCAGGCCGTTGTGGCTAATGCTGCGTCGTCGCCAGTGACCCAACGTGTTTCACAGCCCGCTTCAATCAAAAGACAGAGGTTGTTACACTTATAATATTTTGAAAGTGAGGTTAATACTTTTGACACAACCACTACATCATATTGAATCAATTCTCATGAAGGGACATCTTTCTAACAGAACAGCGCATTTTTTAGAAGTTGCTCTCCGTTCACAAGTAAACATGATTATTATTGGGGAGCGGGGAGATGCAAAATTACCTTTATTGGCTCTACTCGGAAACCAAATTCCCCTCTCCGAAAAAGTCATTGTCCTGCAGGATGAACGGGCACTTGAAATAGATAGGATGATGACACCTATTTGGAGTGCCACAAGTCGAGAAGACAAGCAAAAATTAATAAAAGCCGCTATATCGATGAATTCCAATCGTATCCTTTTGTCTGAGCTGCGAGGTGGAGAAGTAGAAGATTATATTGATGGGGTTATGCAACATCTCCAAGGAAGTATCACCACTTTCGTAGCAAGAGATTCTGAACACACAGTTGATCGTCTAGTCAATTTGATGATGAATCCTACTCTACCAAACTCACCAGCAATGGAAAATCTTATTCCCTCTATCGTTGCGTCGTTTGCGGAGCTTATCATTCGAGTAGCCGGTAATGAAAGTAATTGGCAGGTGAAGGAACTTACCGAAGTCACTCTAGGATCCAAACTTGAGATTATCCATAGACCTATAATGGTGAATGAAGGCGAAAAAGAAAACTGGAATACCGAATATCCTAAGTTTGATATTAAAAGAAAAAAGAAGCGGATTAAAAGTAAATGGTTTATTTAGTAACCTGGCATTGCAACTGGAAGTACAGTTTGATGAGAATGGTATTCTAGGAGCACCCTGCAGGTGCTCTTTTTTTTATTAATAACGACAAGAACAGGAGGAGGTTAGTTAGATGGCAATTTTGAAAATCGAACAACGGTTAGTTCGGAAGGTGGGGCATCAATACTACCCAGTTAAACCTAAGCCGAGAGAGCTATGCAATCGAGTTACGATTCAGGTCCCTGATCATTTAGTATGGGAAAGGAAGATCCAGCCAGTGATAGATGCCTATGCTAAAGAAGTATTTCGCGAGGAGTTGATCGGAAAGAACTTGGATGTCATACGACAAGAATATGGTTTAGAGCTGGTTCCTCATTTACTTTCATTCGAAGATGAAAACATTAGTCGTCAAGAGGGTAGACCATTCCGTTGGGAGTCAGTCTGAGAATCATATCTCATTTGATTCTCCTATTGATGATCGCTAACATTGACCACCTTGTAATTCTTAAAACTCAGGTTAGGATAATTGTAGCATTGGCAATGAATGATATTCTTTTCTGCAATCGAAAGGATGTGTACTATGTTAGACACATATCGAAGAACGAGACAGTTTGGATCCTCTTCAGTAGCATCATTTGGTAATGTTGACAACAAATCATCCGTAATAACCGGTCAACATAACTATCCTGAAAAGCTTGGAGTACCATCTATGGATGAACAACAAGCCCGTTTTGAAGGAATGTTCCGCAGGCAGCCAGATGATAAGCCAAGAGAACAGCTTACCAACAAGGTAGTTCAACCCCTTACCAATCAAGACGAAAGACCGAAGGTTGTATCATTAAAGAACAGAGATAACTTGGACAGATTGGATATTGCGAATAATAAGCCGAGTGAGAAGACCAGGACTAATCATTCATTAAGCATTCCACAAGTCATTCAGAAACCTAAGGCAGAAATAGACAGACATGAGATAATGCTTCATCACGAGTTTATAAAGCTTAGAGAAGGCGAAAATGACTTGAAAATACAATTCGACCTACTTTCTTTTCATGACCAAGAAGATGGAGATAATGAGCGGCATAAAATTGTCATAACCATTCTGACTTTCAATAAAGAATCATCAAAACGCACCGGTATTCTGAAGCACTACATTGGCATGTGTGAGTTCGGTGCAATTATGGACATGGTTTCTCGTGAGCAATTTTCTGGAGAAACATTTTATGGAGGCGGATTCATCAATGGCGAATGTATTTCGCGAATAACAGAATTTAACGTCATGCGCGACGGAAAGCTCGGTATTCGGTTAAAGCAAGGACCAGGTATACGGACACGAGAAGGCGGTGTACGTCCGAATCCAGACCGTAAAGGTGATTGTATAACTTTGCAGGTCATGCTTGGCGGCTTTGTACTGAAAAAAATGATTTTTAAGCTTAAAACCATCGTCCAAAATCAGATGTTACTTGATTTGAAAAGGTCACACGAAGAATCGATGTCTCGGACAAGCACAGATAGAAGTAATCACCTGCTGTCATGTCGATCTTGATTAATAAGTAAAGGAGTATAGGTAATGAGAGAAACAGATCTCTTTGAACCGGTCAAATACTGGCTAGAGGAGCGGGAATGGGACGTATATGCAGAGGTGACTGGTGTCGGTGGTCGAGCGGACATAGTCGGTCGGCATGGGATGGCAGTACTGAATGTGGAGTTGAAAGTGCAGCTTTCTTTTGAGTTATTAAGTCAGGCTGTAGACCGAAAAGCGTATTTCCATTATGTTTACATTGGAATTCCTAAAAGAAAGACACCCATACCTAGAATAGCAAGGGATTTATTAAATAGAGAAGGGATAGGATTGCTTGAAATTCAGAATGATTTCGTAAGCATGTCTCTTCCTGGGAGATTTAATCGTCCCGCTCCATATCACAATATAAAGTGGGACAGTGTATTGAGACCAGAATATAAGTTACATGTTGGAGGGGATAACGGTCCTCACATACAGACTCCTTACAAACTTTTGATGAATGGGATTAGAAATCATTTAATAAGCGTGAGAGATGCCGATAATTTGAGATCTGTTCACGGGGGCTTTCGTAATTATGGATGGATAGAAATTCAAGAGATTTTAGATCACTGTGAAGCGCATAGACATTATGCTGCTCCAAAATCATCAGTCTCAAATGCTTTAAGATCTTTTGAAATGAATTGGTGTGAAGTGAAAAAAGAAGGAGGGAAACTTTTTTACAGGGCAAAGGAAGATATACGAAGACAGATGAATCCATAGCCCACTATTTATGTTTCGTAAAGCCCATTGGTATATTAATGTTTTATTATAGAATCATTGGAATAATGCACTCCAGTATAGTGTATAGAAGGAAGAAGGTGAGCTACACTATGAAAAAAAATAAAATCGTATCACTGGAAAATTACCGCAGTGAGCGTGAGGTGGAAGATTATTTAAAGGAGCGGGCCCAGGCTTTGTATTTTCAGGAAACTGCTTTAAACATAGAGCATAACATTCCCGTTTCAATAAATTGCACGTATATACCGCGCTGGATTCAGATATGCGAAGCTTTAATGAAACGATACCAAGATATGCTACTGTTTTTGAACAATAGTGAGGGAATTCTCATAACAGATGGCAGACAGTATGAAGATGTGCTCACAGAATACTATTTAAAAAAAGTTGAACTGGATCATCACCTAATTCGTCTTGGTGGAAATCGAAAATCCGAACAACATTATATATTCGAGTATGAGATGTTGCATTGGAAATATTGGGCGGAGCAATTTCAAATAGAACTTGAGTCTGCTTGTTTTATAGATAATATTGACCAATCACAATATGGCATGTCGGGGCAGATGCTCATATATTGTTCAGAAGCAGACCTTCCATCATTTATGAAGGGCTTACGAGTTTATATTGACCATTTAAACCATTTAAATGATGATGCTGAGATGATCATAGTAGCAGCGATATTCCTTCATGAATTTCAAGATATATTAGGTGAGAGTTCTTGTGTTGAAAGTGATCTCTTAGACCGGCTACATCAACAATTGCTAGATGTCACACAATATAATAAATTAATCTCTCGGTTTTCCTAAGAAGGGTCAAACTTCTGGATCGATACGATATTTTGAATATCCTAATAGCTTGTACAGAAAACTAGGATTTTGAAAATAAGAGAAGGTACCTTAGGTTCCTCCTTTTCTAAGTTCAATAAAATTTCAGGAAGTGGGATTGAAATTATGAATAAAATCATGTATCCAATAGCTGCTTTTTTTGTCCTCTTTGTTTCAACTCTTTTAATTTTACGTGATATTCAATATGCTGCGATCATAGCGACAATTGGATTATTAAATGTATTGAACATTCAAATGTGGGTTCTACTAATTAATACCTGGAGAAGTTATAAATCGAAAAAAACATAGTAAACTAGAACAAGTCTAAAAAATGCTGCTAATCTCGTAAAACCGAAAACCCACTCTAATATCCCATTCATCAAAAGCCTATTATACATCTGTATGAGAGGCTTTTTTCTGTGCGCTCAGCTTAGCGACATCACATGGGTGAAATAGCGAAGCAAGGAATAAAAATGGGTTTTAGAGCGTAAATGTCCTCCTCCCTACTAGGTGAATCATTATATCCTCCAAACTGAGTTGTCATTTTGTAATCCCATACTATGATAATCAGACCATCAAATTAATATACCAGTATGGTATTGGAGGAGGAAGATTTATGAAGCATAATAAACCAATTATTCAGGACCATTTTTTAAATCAGTGTCGAAAGGAACGTACGCTACTCCGGATCTATCTGAAGAATGGGGTACCAATAAATGGACATCTTACGGAATACGATAGTTTCACTCTACTAATTCTTGATAATGGAAAACAGCACTTTATCTACAAACAAGCGGTAGCTTCTATTATTCCCGTTAAACCTATTATTCTTCCTCCTATGGAGATTCTGGAGCATGGTGATCGTCAAGATCGCTTTTTCACTCAATGTCAGGCAGGAAAGATCCCTCTCACTGTCTATTTAATATCAGGAAAACCATTGATCGGTACAATCTCTCATTTTGATACCTTTACTATGGTATTGAATGGTAAAGGTGGCCAACAGTCATTTATCTATAAGCATGCCGTTTCGACCATATCACCAGCGCGTAAGGTTACAATAAAGTAAACATCATAATACGATGCTTTACATGTGATGAAGAAAATATGCTAAATATATTATGAGGTAGTGTGATGAAATTGTCTTTGAGAGGAATTTGTGTGCTTCGCGTTTTATTTTTGGCAGCTGTTTATAGTGTATTTCAGAGTTTTCTATCCAATCCCAATGATAAGAAGCTGTTTTTCTTTGTCATAGTGATGATAAGCATTATGGGTTATGCAATGGACCGAAATAGACAAAAGGATTCGAATATCAGCACTAATAGATTAACTAAAGTCAAAGAAGCTTCAAATATACCGCATTGTAAGCCTGCTATGGAAGAAAAGTATAAGTGCCTATCATACACTGAGTTAAAATGGATTGGGAAAGAACTCCAAAGAAATCAACAGCATACTCAAATAAAGGGTTCATACTATTTTGTGATCTGCGTATTGTTGGTTTTTACTTGGATGCAAGGTTTACTGGAAGCGGGTGGTGAGGTTAATGTGGGCTTGAGGATTCTTATCCCCGGTTGCTTTATTCTGTTTCTAGCTATTCTAGTCATTCGTATATATATTCATCAACGACAGCTTGATAAGGAGAATTTGGTAATCGAGAGTATAACCTCCAAAAGTGAAATTAAGCGTAGGCTTAGTAAATATGCAAATTAGAAATAGCAGTTTTGACCAAATTTCTTATTTACTTTTATTACAAAAATATGTAAACTAGGTTTATCAAATCTTTTTTGCATTCCTTTGAGTGTACTCTTAAGCTGTGAACGTTATAATACGATGGCAGCAAATCTTATAGTGCACAGTGGACTTTGGTTAGCGGAAATCATCGACCAAAGGATAGAGGAATGAAGTTGTAAGTCGTCACGGAATTTTTGAACAATAGCTCCGTACTGATGATGACAACGCAGCTAGCATGACGATCAGGATTGCGTATTGATTCCGCTCTTGTTCTCAAAATGCAGGCAGAGATATTTAAACAGTGATTTTAAAAATGAAGATGCAAAGCCCTACGGGATTATAAAAGAGTGTCAGCCAAATTAGGCCGATGCTCTTTTTTTTGTGCCTGTAGGTGAGAAGAAGGTTGACGATGCAGATGTTGTCAATTAGAAAAGTCAGGTTATCATTCTCGTAACAGCTAATTCAGAAGATTACTTTGAATAAAAAACAAAAATGGAGGAACTCAAAATGAAAAAAGAAATCGTCGTTGTCTTGATGATAATGGTATGTCTGATTGCCACTGGTTGTAGTGATAAAAAGAAAGAAAACCAAAACGTAATCCCGGCAGTCACTAAAGTGACTCTGTTGTCCAGTTCGAACTTGTATGGACCTGATCATTCAGGTGCGCAAGAGTTCACCGATGGAATTACAGAAGAGGCGACTATTGATGAAAAGGAAGCGATCATCGCTGATATTCTTGCTAGCGAAGCAAAGAAGACAGTAGAACAGACCTTGGTACCGGTGGAGCTGGAAAGTCAGATTAAGCAACTAGAAGAGATGAAAACAAATTCCAAAGTAAACTGGGAATTTGAAAAAGCCAAGGATGCAGAAGAGTCAGCATACTATATCCTTCAAGATTTGCTCTCTACAAGTAAAAATACAGAAGGTTTTGTAAAAAGTGCTTGGATGGGTCAAATAGATAGCATTGAGCGGAAAGCACAATTGATCCGCAATAGCCAAGATAAAGTTAAACGTATGAAGGAGCAAACAACTGCTACATTGGATGCTCAGATTGAGGAAGTGTATGTAACTCAGCAAGCGTATGAGAAATGGTTATCCGAGCTGGAGCCTGCTGAGTTGTCTATTCAAGACTTTATAACTCGTGCTGAACAAGCCTTGGACCATGCTTTTTTTGTAATCGATGAAGGAAAACTTCAGCTACAAAAATCGGATGAAAATCTGCTAGAAAGCCTGGAAAAAGTCGAAAGTTATTTAGAACAAGCAAAGGCTGTACTAACTGCGGTCTAACCCCAATATGGCCTGGAGCGAAAAAGGCTCCAGGCTTTCTATTTTGGGACACTATATTATACACATTACCAATCGATATGGAGGGAATTGAAAATGGAAGAAAAAGCGAAAAAAGTAGTCGAGTTAGGAATTGAACCTGGGGACCGATTTGCTAATCGAAAAGGAAAGGAATTCTTTTTGTTGGAAGTGATTAAGAGGGGCAATAGATGTACTCTCTTGGCAGCTTCAGCAAATAAACAACAATATTCCGTATCTTTGAATGATTTTGAAAAAATTCTTGAAAAGAATGCTGCACCTCAACTCGTTCAAGATTATCAGTTTGAGGTTCAACAAGGAAAAGAGCGGAGTAAACAAGTCCTTTCTTTGAAACGAGGAGACAAGATTAAATGTCAGAATGGGATCTTTTTTTTCGCCCTACGAAAAAATAGTTTAATCTATCTCTGGTCAGAAGGAGTAGGATGTGGAGATATTCGAGTTCTTCCTGCAGGCTGTTTTCTTGAACTTCTCGAACGGCCAAAGCCGGATAAGGAACATCAAAAGAAGTTGAAAAATGTTAGTCAATATATTGGTCAAACAATTAATTCGGGTGACGATGATTACGTTGTTGTTGGGATTAATGAATTTGAAACCCATGTGGTGCTGCAAGGGAGCGAGGACAATAAAACTCTCTCTATTGATGATTTTTTGAGCCAAGCTGAACAAAACTATACAATCATTTCGCGCTATCAGCATGAGAACAAAATATCATAATAAAGTGACAAAAAGATAAAATTGTAAAGGAGGAGCCTTCCACATGGCAATCACTAAGGAGCAACAAGAAGAAATCATTATCGCTTGGTCACAAAAAGCAAAAGAAAAGATTGATATTTCAAATGTAGTCGGGGATTATCTGTTTTTGCAGAGGAATGGGAATATGCTCAGAAGTATCTGTCCTTTTCATGAGCGAAAGGGACAGGAGCTTACTTTTGAAGTGAACCAGACCCAACAAGTATTCCAATGTAGTTCGTGCCAAGTGGAGGGTGACTTTTTTACGTTTATCCTCCTTATGAATCGAAAAATCAATCCGGAGTTTTCTGCATATGATGCGTTTAAACTCGTGAATCAGCAGTACATTGGGACTAACATAGCGCATTTGGTGGATCCACGTCATGAAAGGCATCACCAGTTGATCGAAATGTATGAGGGGAATGAATTTATAGCGAACCTTTATCATCGTGTACTTACAGAAACAGAAGAAGGGAAGCTGGCTCTTCGGTATTTATTGAAGCGCGGCTTAACGATGAAAACTATAAAAACATTTAAAATCGGATTCGCACCAGATTCATTTCAGTTTGCTACCGATGCTTTAAAAGCAAAGAACTTTAATATGGAGCTCATGGTAGAATGTGGTTTGATATATATGAATGATAAAAAGAAAATGTTTGACCGATTCCGTGGTCGAATAATTTTCCCAATCCAGGATATTAAAAATCGCGTTGTTGGTTTCGGAGGACGCACGATTCAGGATGGAGTGCAACCGAAGTACTTAAATACTTCAGAAACTCCGATTTTCATAAAAGGTGAACATGTTTATAATTTGAACCGTGTCTTACGTGGACATAAAGAGGGACAACCGATTGTTTATTTTGAGGGTTATATGGATGTGATTGCTGCATGGCAAGCTGGATGTACAATTGGTGTAGCCACTTTAGGTACAGCTATGACGCAATCTCAAGTTCGCCTAGTATCTTCAGTCACTGATCAGGCGATTATCTGCTATGATGGCGATGAACCTGGGCAATCAGCAACTGAAAAGGCCCTCTTGCAAAATGAAAACTTCGGAATGGTATTAAAGGTTGCTCCGATGCCGGCTGGTACGGATCCAGATGATTATGTCAAAGCGTATGGTGCTTACTCTTTTCAGAGAGATGTGATAGGAAAAGCAATTCATCCTTTTGAGTTCCGCTGCAATCGCTTAAGAACAAAATGTTTTGAAGCGGGTAGAGATCGGGTTGCTTATCAGGTATATCTTCAAAAAATAATTAGTCTAATAAAAAAACTACCATATAGTGAACAGCACAGATACCTTACCAAGTTTGAAAGTAGATTTCATCTATCGAGAAGAACCTTTTTATAGATGAAAAGTCAAAACAGGTAAAGAGGCTCCCGAAAGGGGGCTTTTTTTTTGGAAAAAAATTAGAATTCGTTATCTGTAAACGATTAATTACACTAAAGTATAATAAACTGTATACATTAGGTTACTTACAAAGCCACTTTGAAACCGTATTATTATAAATGTAAGCAGCACGCACGAAACAACGTGAGAGCTGATAGGTCGGCCAGAGCCGACTTGGGATATTTTAATACTTTTAGTTGGAGGTGAGTTTGAATTATGTTGATAAAAGTAAAAAAGTGGGTACGGAACGAACAATCCGCATCGCTGACAACTGAGAATGGCATGCTGATGCTGGGCGGTATCGCCTTGGCAGTGGGTGCAACCTTTCTGGTGTCTCAGTATCTGAAACCAACCGGTGAGACTGTACTTTCCGGCATGGAAGCAACAGCAACGAGTGGTATTTCTCCTGACACTGCAACGGATAACGTTTCAGGATGGGGTCGCACGAACTAATCGGTTAATGTGCTCTGCAGCAGCACAATGGATCTAAAAGAGGAAGGGTAGCCTCGATTGAATTAACCTGCCTAACCAAACCAATCACATTTCCCTAAGGAGGAAACTTACAATGTTTAATAAAGTTAAAAATTGGGCTCTGAACGAACAATCCGCTTCACTGACAACTGAAAATGGTATGCTGATGCTGGGCGGTATCGCCTTGGCAGTGGGTGCAACCTTCTTGGTATCTCAATATCTGAAACCAACTGGTGAGACTGTCCTATCTGGCATGGAAGCAACAGCAACGAGTGGTATTTCTCCTGACACTGCAACGGATAACGTATCCGGCTGGGGTCGCACAAACTAAAAGTGACCATATTACAAAAAAGGCGCCTAATATGGGCGCCTTTTTTGTATTCAAATATTTACAATATAGTTTTAATGTATTTACATGTGTACAGAATGTATGTATGATGAAAACACTAAGAAAAAATTATATCCATAGCGAATGGGAGGCGCTGAAAGGACAATTAATCACAAAATTATATCGAAAGAGGTAAGTAAATGAGACCACTATTAAGAAAAACGCGTACAGGTAAATGGACTATTATTGGGAAACTCGCCCTCTCTGTAGCGATCCTCGGTAGCTCAATGACAGTTGGTGGGGGAATTACGGGTTTTGGTCCATCCATTGCACAGGCAGCAAGCTCAACCACAGTCTATTCTGATAATTTCACAGTACCTGGGCCTGATGGATATACCTATAAGGTAACTATTTATGACCCGGATCTCGCTTATGTATCGAGAATAGTTAATGGTGTTGAGGATGATCTTGACTCTCGGCAACTACCGGATGCACCATGGAACGATCAAGATAAAATACTGAATGTAACTGTAACTTTTAATGATGATAAAACTATTACAATTCAAGCGGTTTACTATGCACAGGATAGTAATTTTACATTCACTACTAAAAAGATGCTTTTTCCTCCAGCAGCACCAACGTTCTCTGTAGATAATCCTGGTGAAGCTAAAGCTAAGACCGTATACATTAATTATGCAGCTGGTACAACAAATCCCAAGGTAAATGGAAGTAACTATACTGGTTCATATAATGCAGTGGTAAATAATCAAGTATTACAAGCATACAGTTATTCATCGGATGGCGTGAGATCAGTTACTGGAAGATATACCGTCACGGGAATTGACAATATTCCTCCGTCAAAACCTACTTTCAGCGTTGATAATACAACACCGTATGATGGGATTAAAAAAGTAACAATAAACTATTCGGCTGATTCTGTTATTAAAGAATGGTCAACAAATGGAAGTACCTATTCCCAATATACTGCTCCGATTAGTTTAATTATGGATGCTACGGTTTACGCTCGAGCAACGGATGCTGCTGGAAATGTGAGTACAGTTTCTTCGGTTGTAGTTACAGGTCTAATGTATGAATTAACTTATAGATCAGCCATGAATTCGGTTGAAAAAGCGGAAGGATCTAAGTTGCAAGCGGATGTGACTACAGCCAGAAATTTTGTCAGTAAATTGAATGATCCGGAAAAGGGTGAACTCAACGCACGGTTGGATATAGTGCAGGTGGCAATAGACTATGCTGCGCAGGTTACGACAGCGACTGCAGCAGTAGTGAAAGCAGAAGGGTCGAAACTTCAGGCAGATGTAACGGCGGCGCGTACATTGGTGAATGCTCTCAATGCATCTGACAAGGCGACACTTGGAGGCCGTTTGGATACAGTGCAAGCAGCAATTGATTATGCGGCAAAAGTAACTGCCGCAACTGCAGCGGTAGTGAAAGCAGAAGGGTCGAAGCTCCAGGCAGATGTAACGGCGGCGCGTACCTTGGTGAATGCCCTCAATGCATCGGAAAAAACACCGCTGAGCACTCGTTTGGATACAGTGCAAGCAGCGATTGATTACGCGGCAAAAGTAACTGCCGCAACAGCAGCGGTAGTGAAAGCAGAAGGGTCGAAGCTCCAAGCAGATGTTACGGCAGCCCGTACCTTGGTGAATGCCCTCAACGCATCGGAAAAAACACCGCTGAGCACTCGTTTGGATACAGTGCAAGCTGCGATTGATTACGCGGCAAAAGTAACTGCCGCAACTGCAGCGGTAGTGAAAGCAGAAGGGTCGAAGCTCCAAGCAGATGTTACGGCAGCCCGTACCTTGGTGAATGCCCTCAACGCATCGGAAAAAACACC
>NZ_JARXWM010000014.1:0-177030 GCF_029893135.1 Paenibacillus sp. PastF-3
CAGCGGTAGTGAAAGCAGAAGGGTCGAAGCTCCAAGCAGATGTTACGGCAGCCCGTACCTTGGTGAATGCCCTCAACGCATCGGAAAAAACACCGTTGAGCGCTCGTTTGGATACAGTGCAAGCAGCGATTGATTATGCGGCAAAAGTAACTGCCGCGACAGCAGCGGTAGTGAAAGCGGAAGGGTCAAAGCTCCAGGTAGATGTTACAGCGGCGCGCACCTTGGTGAATGTCCTCAATGCATCGGAAAAAACGCCGTTGAGCGCTCGTTTGGATACAGTGCAAGCTGCGATTGATTATGCGGCAAAAGTAACTGCCGCGACAGCAGCGGTAGTGAAAGCGGAAGGGTCAAAGCTCCAGGTAGATGTGACGGCAGCTCGCACCTTGGTTGATGCGCTGAATACGGCAGACAAAGCTCCCCTTATCGCCCGCTTGGATACAGTGCAAGCAGCAATTGATTATGCGGCAAAGGTTACGACAGCGACAGCGGCGGTAGTAAAAGCGGAAGGGTCGAAACTTCAAGTAGATGTAACGGCAGCTCGCACCTTGGTGAATGCCCTCAATGCATCTGACAAGGCAACGCTTGGAGCACGGTTAGATGCAGTACAAGCAGCAATTGATTATGCGGCTAAAGTGGCGACGGCAACAGCAGCTGTAGTGAAAGCGGAAGGAACGAGACTTCAGGCAGATGTGACGTCTGCGAGAACCTTGGTTGATGCGTTGAACACCGCAGAAAAAACACCGCTCATCGCCCGCTTGGACACAGTACAAGCTGCAATCGACTATGCGGCAAAGGTTACGACAGCGACAGCGGCGGTAGTGAAAGCGGAAGGGTCGAGACTTCAGGTAGATGTGACTTCAGCGCGCACCTTGGTGAATGCCCTCAATGCATCTGACAAGGCATCGCTTGGAGCCCGCTTAGATACAGTGCAAGCCGCGATTGACTATGCGGCTAAAGTTACTGCTGCGACAGCAGCTGTAGTAAAAGCAGAAGGGTCGAAACTTCAGGTAGATGTAACGGCGGCTCGCACCTTGGTAAATGCCCTCAATGCATCTGACAAAACGCCGTTGAGCGCTCGTTTGGATACAGTACAAGCGGCAATCGACTATGCGGCACAGGTTGCGACAGCGACAGCAGCTGTAGTGAAAGCGGAAGGAACGAAGCTTCAAGTAGATGTGACGGCGGCCCGCACCTTGGTGAATGCCCTCAATGCATCTGATAAGGCAACGCTTGGAGCACGCTTAGATACAGTACAAGCAGCAATCGACTATGCGGCGAAAGTTACTGCAGCGACAGCAGCTGTAGTGAAAGCAGAAGGGTCGAAGCTTCAAGTAGATGTAACGGCGGCGCGTACATTGGTGAACGCCCTCAATGCATCTGACAAAACGCCGTTGAGCGCTCGTTTGGATACAATACAAGCGGCAATCGACTATGCGGCACAGGTTGCGACAGCGACAGCAGCTGTAGTGAAAGCGGAAGGAACGAAACTTCAAGTAGATGTAACGGCGGCTCGCACCTTGGTGAATGCCCTCAATGCATCTGATAAGGCAACACTTGGAGCACGCTTAGATACAGTACAAGCGGCAATCGACTATGCGGCAAAAGTGGCGACGGCAACAGCAGCGGTAGTGAAAGCGGAAGGAACGAGACTTCAGGCAGATGTGACGTCTGCGAGAACCTTGGTTGATGCGTTGAACACTGCGGAAAAAACACCGCTCATCGCCAGGTTAGATACAGTACAAGCAGCAATTGACTATGCGGCGAAAGTTACTGCAGCGACAGCAGCGGTAGTGAAAGCAGAAGGGTCGAAACTTCAAGTAGATGTAACGGCGGCGCGTACATTGGTGAACGCCCTCAATGCATCTGACAAAACGCCGTTGAGCGCTCGTTTGGATACAGTGCAAGCGGCGATAGACTATGCGGCAAAAGTTACTGCTGCGACAGCGGCGGTAGTAAAAGCAGAAGGGTCGAAGCTTCAGGCAGATGTAACATCTGCTCGAACGTTGGTTGACGCATTGAATACGACGGACAAAGCTCCACTAAACACCCGTCTAGATATAGTGCAAGCTGCAATCGACTACGCGACACAGGTTACGACAGCGACAGCGGCTGTAGTAAAAGCTGAAGGGTCAAAACTTCAGGCAGATGTAAACGTAGCTCGTACATTGGTGAACGCCCTAAATGCGTCTGACAAATCAACGCTTGGAGCGCGTTTGGATACGGTGCAAGCCGGAATTGACTATGGAACAAAAGTAACTGCTGCGACAGCCGCGGTAGTAAAAGCGGAAGGGTCAAAGCTTCAGGCAGATGTAACATCGGCTCGAACGTTGGTTGATGCATTGAGCACGACGGATAAAGCTTCGCTGAACGCCCGTCTGGATATAGTGCAAGCGGCAATCGACTATGCGGCAAGAGTAACGACTGCGACAGCCGCGGTAGTAAAAGCGGAAGGGTCGAAGCTTCAGGTAGATGTGACATCCGCTAGAACCTTGGTGAATGCCCTCAATACATCTGACAAAACGCCATTGAGCGTCCGTTTGGATGCAGTGCAAGCGGCGATTGATTATGCGGCTCAGGTTACTGCTGCTACAGCTGCGGTAGTGAAAGCGGAAGGGTCGAAGCTTCAAGTAGATGTTACGGCTGCCCGCACCTTGGTGAACGCCCTCAATACATCTGACAAAACACCATTGAGCACTCGTTTGGATACAGTGCAAGCGGGAATCGACTATGCGGCAAAAGTGGCGACAGCGACAGCTGCGGTAGTGAAAGCGGAAGGGTCGAAGCTTCAAGTAGATGTTACGGCTGCCCGCACCTTGGTGAACGCCCTCAATGCATCTGAAAAAACTCCGTTAAATACCCGATTGGATGCAGTGCAAGCGGGAATCGACTATGCGGCAAAAGTGGCGACGGCAACAGCGGCGGTAGTCAAAGCGGAAGGAACGAAGCTTCAGGCAGATGTGACTTCTGCGAGAACCTTGGTTGATGCCTTAAACACGGCAGAAAAAAACCCGCTCATCGCACGCTTGGATACAGTGCAAGCCGCGATTGACTACGCGGCGAAAGTAACTGCTGCGACAGCCGCGGTAGTAAAAGCGGAAGGGTCGAAGCTTCAGGTAGATGTGACGGCGGCTCGCACTTTGGTAAATGCTCTTAATGCATCTGACAAAACACCATTGAGCGCTCGTTTGGATACAGTGCAAGCGGCAATCGACTATGCGGCAAAAGTGACGGCTGCAACAGCGGCGGTGGTAAAAGCAGAAGGGTCGAGACTTCAGGCAGATGTGACGAATGCGAGAAATTTGGTTGATGCGTTGAACACAGCGGAAAAAACCCCGCTCATCGCACGTTTGGATATAGTACAAGCGGCAATCGACTATGCGGCAAAAGTGGCGGCTGCGACAGCAGCTGTAGTGAAAGCAGAAGGGTCGAGACTTCAGGTAGATGTAACGGCGGCTCGCACCTTGGTGAATGCTCTTAATGCATCTGAAAAAACTCCGTTGAATGCTCGATTGGATATAGTGCAAGCGGGAATTGATTATGCGGCTCAGGTTACTGCTGCGACAGCAGCTGTAGTGAAAGCAGAAGGGTCGAAGCTTCAAGTAGATGTAACGGCGGCCCGCACATTGGTGAATGCTCTCAATGTATCTGAAAAAACGCCATTGAGCGCACGCTTGGATACAGTACAAGCGGGAATCGACTATGCGGCAAAAGTGGCGACAGCGACTGCAGCTGTAGTGAAAGCGGAAGGAACGAAGCTTCAGGTAGATGTAACGGCGGCTCGCACCTTGGTGAATGCCCTCAATGCATCTGATAAAACTCCGTTAAATACCCGATTGGATACAGTGCAAGCGGGAATCGACTATGCAGCAAAAGTGGAGACGGCAACTGCAGCTGTAGTGAAAGCGGAGGGATCGAGACTTCAGGCAGATGTGACTTCTGCGAGAACCTTGGTTGATGCATTGAACACGGCGGATAAAACCCCACTTATCACACGCTTGGATACAGTACAAGCAGCAATTGACTATGCGGCGAAAGTTACTGCTGCGACAGCAGCGGTAGTAAAAGCAGAAGGGTCGAAGCTTCAGGTAGATGTAACGGCGGCTCGTACATTGGTAAATGCCCTCAATGCATCTGACAAAACACCATTGAGCGCTCGTTTGGATACAGTGCAAGCGGCAATCGACTATTCGGCACAGTTTGCGACAGCGACAGCAGCGGTAGTGAAAGCGGAAGGAACGAAGCTTCAGGTAGATGTGACAGCAGCTCGCACCTTGGTGAATGCCCTCAATGCATCTGACAAGGCAACGCTTGGTGCACGCTTAGATACAGTGCAAGCGGGAATCGATTATGCGGCAAAAGTGGCGACGGCAACTGCAGCTGTAGTGAAAGCGGAGGGATCGAGACTTCAGGCAGATGTAACGTCTGCGAGAACCTTGGTTGATGCATTGAACACGGCGGATAAAACCCCGCTCATCGCCCGTTTGGATACAGTACAAGTAGCAATCGACTATGCGGCAAAAGTGGCGACGGCAACTGCAGCTGTAGTGAAAGCGGAAGGATCGAAGCTTCAAGTAGATGTAACGGCGGCTCGCACCTTGGTGAACGCCCTCAATGCATCTGAAAAAACACCGTTGAGCGCTCGTTTGGATACAGTGCAGGCGGCAATCGACTATTCGGCACAGGTTGCGACAGCGACAGCAGCGGTATTAAAAGCAGAAGGGTCGAAGCTTCAAGTAGATGTAACGGCGGCTCGCACATTGGTAAATGCCCTCAATGCATCTGAAAAAACACCGTTGAACGCTCGTTTGGATACAGTGCAAGCGGCAATCGACTATGCGGCAAAAGTGACGGCTGCAACAGCAGCGGTAGTAAAAGCGGAAGGGTCGAAGCTTCAGGTAGATGTAACAGCGGCCCGCACATTGGTGAATGCCCTCAATGCATCTGACAAAACACCATTGAGCACCCGATTGGATGCTGTTCAAGTTGCAATCGACTATTCGGCACAAGTTACGACAGCAACAGTAGCGGTTGTGAAAGCGGAAGGGTCGAAGCTTCAGGTAGATGTAACGGCAGCTCGTACATTGGTGAACGCCCTCAATGCATCTGACAAGGCGACGCTTGGTGCACGCTTGGATACAGTGCAAGCCGCGATTGACTATGCAGCAAAAGTAACGGCGGCGACAGCAGCTGTAGTGAAAGCGGAAGGATCGAGACTTCAGGCAGATGTGACGTCTGCGAGAACCTTGGTTGATGCGTTGAACACGGCGGATAAAACTCCGCTCAACTCACGCTTGGATACAGTGCAAGCGGCAATCGACTATGCGGCGAAAGTTACTGCCGCAACAGCAGCTGTAGTAAAAGCGGAAGGATCCCTGCTTCAAGATGATGTGGATGCAGCCCGTACCTTAGTGAACGCGTTGAATTCAGTAGAAAAAGATACACTGAATTCCAGACTTAGTAAGGTTCAGGAAATCGTAGATTATAACGTAAAAGTTCGAGCAGCAACCACCGCAGTAGATAAAGCTGAAAGTACGAAATTGCAAGTTGATATTAATGCAGCAAGAATTTTGGTAAACGATCTTCATACTGAAGACAAAGATGCTCTGAATACACGCCTCGATGGAATTCAGAAGGCAGTCGATTATTTGGCCAAAGTCAAGAAGGCAACGGATGCAGTAGTGAAAGCTGAGGAATCTAAGCTCCAGGCAGATGTAACGGCCGCAAGAAGCTTGGTGGGAGCACTCAACGAAGCAGAAAAGACAGAACTAAACTCCCGTTTAGATGCTATTCAGGAAGGTATTGACTATAATGCTAAGGTTAAAATCGCAACTGCAGCAGTCGAAAAAGCAGAAGACACCTTCTTACAAACAGATGTGACAGCCGCTCGAGTTTTAGTAAATGGACTAAAAGGCATCGATAAAACATCACTTACAGAACGGTTGGATGCGGTCCAGGAGATCATCGACAGTACAACATCAAACCAAGCCGCTACGCAAGCGGTGTTGAAAGCCGAAGTCTCTAAATCTCAATCAGATGTCAATACTGCCCGAGCTCTTGTCGATCAATTGAAAGATCTTTCTATGAAAGACAAGTTGAATCAGCGCCTTGATGCTGTGCAGAAACTCCTGGATTATAGTGATTTGATTGGTCAAGCCTATGCTGCGGTTATTAAGGCAGAAGGAAGCGAAAAGGCGGAAGACGTTGCGGCTGCTCTTGCTCTTATTGAGAAGTTGGATGAAGGTACGCTAAAAAATGCTCTTTCATCTCGTCTGAATGTTGTTCAAGCAGTAGTCAACGCCGTTATTGCAAACCAATTGAAATTTGATGAAGCGCGAGCTGCAGTCCAGAAAGCGGCAGAAAACACCAATAATGTGACCTATACTGCTGCACGTGATCTGGTAAACCAATTGCCAGCAAGTAATGCTAAGAATGAATTGGTCGAGCAATTGCAAGCGATTCTCGTAAAACTGAGCGAGGGTACAGCTATCAGTGAAGCGACTCAGGCTGTATTGAAGGCAGAAACGTCAAAAACGTTAGCAGATTACAAATATGCAATTGCTAAAGTCAATCCACTTAATTCAAGTGATCAGAAAACAAGCTTGGAAGGACGACTTGCATCTTTGAAGGAAACACTGGATTTGGCAGCTGCTAATGCTACAAAGCTCATCGATGCTAAAGTAGCAGTTGAAGGAGCTGAGAGACTTAAAACTCAGGAGGCAATCAATTTAGCAAAGACCTTGGTTGATGCGTTGAACACCGGTGCTGAGAAAACAAATCTGCTGAACAGACTTAAAGTGGTACAGGATAGTCTTACAAGTTCTTCTATGGTTGTTACGAACTTGGGTGTCACAAATCAAAAGGCCACATCATTGCGTATTACTTGGACAGCTCCAGCCAACGTAACCACATTCAAAGTGGAACGAGTACTGAATGGAACAGTCGAAAAGACAGTTTCACTAGTATCTTCCTCGGATGGATACAGTGACACAGGCCTGAAAGAGAAAACAGAATATGAATACCGTATCACAGTGAAGTACGGTACGCTGTCAGGGGAACCAGTTGTTTATAAGGTCCGTACACTCGCTGAAGGAGAAACACCTCCGGTTGAAGAACCAAAGCCGCAGCCGACTGACCCAGCAATGAATGTCTCAGGTTTCAAAACTAAGACTCAGACAAAGAACAGCATCACACTGGAATGGACAAAAGTACCTGGTGCGATCGGTTACAGATTGGAGCGAGTTAACGAAGACGGTATAGTTGAAAAGACTGTCAACTTGTCGACGGTGAGTTCGTACAATGATTCATCACTTGATCTGAATACGACCAATACGTATCGTCTTGCTGCTAAGAATAAGTTCGGTGCTTTCGGTGAAGTCAGTATCATTCAGGCGAGTACTCTTCAGGTAGAGGTTCCTCCAGCGCCTTCGATAACACAATTGGATGTAGATGGAGAAGGTGTCCTTCATTTTGTTGGACAAGGTACTGAGGGATATAATCAGTACATGGTCATTAAAAAAGCATCCGGCGTACAACTTGCTCGTTTAGCAGTTACGAATGACATTGAAAAGACTTACGTATTCAATCTTGCTGGCGATTACACTATCCGGATGGAGACGTACAATTCGGCTGAAAAAGTATCATCTTACAGTGCTACTCAAACCGTCACTGTCGCGACCTATATGGTGGAAGCACCAATTCCTCAAGACCTACAGGCGACTGTAGAGGTTGATGGGAATTACAATGCCTTTACCTCTTCGGTTATCAATGATGTGAATGGTTTAGCTGAAAAGTATTCCTTCGAGGTATACGATCCAAACGGAAAGAAAATCGCTTCAGGCATAGGGAAGGTAATTGGAGACCGTATTGTCTACACTTACAAAAAGTCAATTACAACAACTGTTACGGGGACGTATACGATTAAGGTCCGCGGCAAACATGGAGCAAGTACTTACGGCGAATATGTTACGAGTACTGTCGAAGTCCAATAAATAAACAATAAAAATACCCTTGCCAGGAATTCTGGTGAGGGTATTTTTATTGTTCGGCTCGGTCACAGGTAACGGAGGCCGGGTTTTATTTGCTCTCCAGACCACCTCTTAGAATGGATAACCGACTGCACTGGAAAGGATCAATTGTTTTTTTGGATAATACACGTTACTTCTTTAACTCTCCCTGAAGATTTGAAGAATAACAAAGTTACCCATAAGACACACTTCAGCATTGCCGATCGAATACGAATCATTTTCATATAGGATTTCACCCCCTGGATGTACCGGTTTGTCCGGGATTCCTATAATAGAATTTAATCGTATACGAATTATGGTAAAATGGAGAAGTTAGCAAAAAATGCGAGGATCGGGAAGTGAAAAGTGTGACAAATGAACGAATTCACGCTAGTTTAAACCGTGTCTCTAAGAAAAAACGAAGTAATTATGATATATCTGATGATACAAAGCGAGTGAATGAACTTGAATTAAACGAAAGCAGGCACCATCGAATTACCGCTTATCAAAAGGATCTGCTTGATTGGATTACAGCAGAAGGAAATGGTTCTTATCTATATTATTGGCTAAGTGATGCCTTAATAGGAAACGTAAGAAAAGATCCAGATGATATAAAAAAGATAAATGGATTTAAGACTTTGATACACCAAGCTAAAGAAAAGCCCAAAAGAGGAAGACCTAGGATAAATCCCTGATTTACCTTCTAAGGCTGAGCGATGCAGCTAGTAGATTTATAGAGTCTTAACCGCTCCTAAATGTATGCTGTAGGTTAGGGCGTTTATGTCAGTCACACACTTTATTTTCTGTTGATGAGTGAGTATTTTGAGTAATTGCTAGGAGAATTGATAGAACAGAAGTAGGGGATAAAAAATAATAGTTTGGAGGCTGTTATAAGCAGTTTTCTTCTATTTTTTACATGATATAATTAAGTGAGATAAAGTTACCGGTGGGAAAGACATGGCAAACCCGAAAGGGGGTGACGCCATGTCGCTTCTTGAACTGTGTCTTAAAATTCTGGAAGTATTCGTGAAGATGGTCAGCATTACGACTGGTTTATTGACTTTGCGAAACAGCTGGAAAAAAGCACGTAACAAGAAAAACCACCGGCAATAGGTTGGCTCCTGATCCGGTGGTTTTTCTCTTGTAGACAATCTCGCCGTGGTCGCCCACCGGCCTTTGTCTGAGGCGCGATGTTACAGCATCGCGTCTTTATTTTATGTTCTTATGCCAATAGTATACCATATCTATTTAATAATTATCCAAGTTGTCAGGAGAAAACAATAAATAATCAATGCAAAATCGTGGGCAGTCTTTTGAGTTCAATAATTTCCGCTGATTAGCTATAATTCTGGATTGGTTAAACTGAGACAGGTCGTTTAGGTTATAAATTATGTGTGCCATTAATCTTTCCCTGAACCGAATATATCGTTGTCGTGATTATATAGTTATTATTGAAGAGCTCCAGATTTAAAGGTATAATAGGAGTATATACAAATAATTACAACTTACAAGTATTCAATAACCTATGCACGTGTAAACATGAAGATAGGAATTTATTGAATACGGCGGACTGATGAATAATATCCATCAGAAGTGTAAGGAGTTGCTGTGTACATGTAGGCTAATTAAGTTACCCTATTCATGAAGACAGCAGACATGAGTTAGGTTAACTGAGTAGATGGCCAATCAAATTTTGATCATCCCAGCCCACCGCCCTCCTTGAGATGAAACACCATAAATTTATCGACAAATACAAGCTCTAACTCGAAAAATTCTCGAGTTGGGGCTTTTTCTATATACTGGCCCAGCTAAACGTTGGTTCAGCTAAAGTATGAGAAAAATAACGGATGGAGCGCGAAAAGAGACTCGTATTCAAAAGGGTCTTTTTTTGTGTTTCCTAATAAGAAGGGACGACGAAATGATGAATGAAGTTAATCCGTACCAACCCGATAGACGACGCATTATTAGCCTTCGGGAAGGAGAAGAGATTACCAGCTTCTATTTGATCAAAGATATCAGCTTTAATAAAACCGATGCTACTCCCAATCGGCCTGCAGCTGAGTACATGACAATTCATTTGATGGATGAAACGGGAGAGCTTCAGGCTAAAGTTTGGGGATTATCTCCAAAGGAGAAAGAAGATTATGAAAACCGATATAGAAAGTTTCGTCTTCTAAAAGTAAAGGCTTTGGTACAGCTTTATAAGCCAGCCAATAAGGAACCAATTTTACAGTTGAAATTAATTCAGCATCGACTTGCAGAGCGGACAGATGGATACAAACGACAAGAGTTCGTGCGATCAGCTCCTATCCAGCTTGACGAGGTGCTTGTAGCCATTAAAGAACGTCTTCAAGATGTGAGTGATCCAGTCTTAAGAAACATTGCTTTATTTTGCTATGAAAAGGCAGGAAAAAAAATAATCGAGTTTCCTGCAGCAAAGAATCTTCATCACGCATACTTCGGAGGTTTACTATATCATAAGTGGCGTGGTCTTGAAGCTATTGAATTTTATGGTGAGCAGCGCCCATTTTTGAATCTGGATTTAATGGTAACTGGCTGGCTCATTCATGACATCGCCAAAGTGGAAGAATTGCTTGTCGAGCTGGGGATCTGTTCGGATTATAGCCGGCGTGGTAAACTCCTTGGTCATATTGCAATAGCAACATTGTGGATCAGTGAAGCCTGTTTTCATTATGGTTTTGATATATATGATCATGTAGTGGAGGATCTAATGCACGTTGTCCTCGCACATCATAATAAAGCTGAGCACGGGAGTCCGGTACAACCGAGGTTACCCGAAGCGGTGGCTATCCATTACGTCGATATGATGGATTCAAGACTCCAGGGAATTGAAGATGCATTTATGATGATGAGACCTGAGGAAGAATGGACACCGAAGCTATTTATGTTAGAAAATCAATCCTTCTACCGAGGATCCATTTCAGAGGAAGCGGAGAAACCTCAGCAAGCCCCTTTCGCCGGACCATCAGATCCAATATTTGGAGGCGTGGCTTAATAGAAAATAATATAGAGTCGCTTACCCTGCGAACAACTACAAGAGATTAGGCGCAGCCCATAGAGGGCTGTGCCTTTTTCTATATTAAACACCATACCCGAACTTACATTCGGGATACGAGGGAGCGGAAAAAAGTAAATATGACAACATCGAATGAGAAAAAACAAAGTGAAAAGTCAAAATTTTTATGGTGGATGAGAATACAATTGAAGTTCGGAACAGAGGGCCTGTAAGTATGAATATCAAAAAATGTTTAGTTCCTATAATGGTTTTCATTACGATGCCAACACAGATTATCGCAAAGATAGAAATTCTATTGGACTTCTCAACCAAAGTAAGTGGGATTGAGTACAACGGAATTCTAATAGCACTCTGCGCCTTGTTATGGTGTATCTGGAAGACAAAAACAAAGCGGAAAGAAAAGGTGAGTTTTTACTCCAAGAATGCAAAGGAAATGATTCTGTCCACGGAAATTTCAGATAAAGTTCGGGAGGGATAATTGATGCTGTATAAAAAACGAAAATCTGACGTCGGATGTTCAATGATGCAAGTATTGACTGATCAAATCATCTATTTTGTAGGTGAAGAAATGGATACGCCAGAGGCTGCCTACCGAAAGGCAGCCAGTTTGATTGGTTTCGAAGCGGGAACCCTTCCGACATTTAAGGTTGTTTTAGGAAAGCTTATGGATCGATACAATCTCCTTGATAGGGAGGGATCAACAAGGCAGCTACTATTTAACGAGCGAGTAGAAATGAGGCAACTGAAATTAGTTCTTCAGCGGCAGTTAGAGCAGTTGATAATACAAGCTGGCGACCCCTCTGAGAAAGTCCGAGAACACGCATTTAGGGATTTGCAGACCCAGTTAAAAGAATATGGGGTACCGTATCGGACAATTGATGTTTATATGGAAGTTGGGAATCTAAAAGCCTGTATATGTGCTTTCGGTTGTTATCTTCAACTTGTTGAAGAATCAGGTGAAGATGTAATGCGCAGAGTGTACGGTATCTCCACAAATAAACCGGATTTTCTAATTCCAAGATTACCCAGATTAAAATGCTGCAGCTAATGACTTGGTAACAAAGAGTTGATTATCAAACACATTTAGTTTGTACAAGGAGGGAAAGATTTTGATCCTGAACTATATGACCTCTACAAAAGAAAAGAATCTGATTTTAAATCAAGGATTCATTCTTGAAGATGGAGCGATATTTGCAACAACTCAAGTTAAATCAATCATCTCTTCCAGTTTAGTGGAGTTTGAATTGGATGAAAATTGTTTTTATCATTTGTACGCTGGGGAATTAATTGATACGCTTCGCCAGATGGAAAAAGGAGCTGGACCATGTATGAGTATATTTGGAGTGCCCTTTGTCTGCGATCGCTCCGGACTACTCATGTTTGGTGAAGAGGTAATTAATCGGGGATATATGGGAGTCTGCTGTCCAACCATGGTTGGAGGAAATCAGCTACATTACAATGTCATCATTTTTGATATAGAAGAATTGAATAATCAGTTAATGGTCAATGTTTCAAACCAGGAGCAGTGATGACAATGAGATACTATAAACCAGAACTCTGGCCATCTATGCCATATGCATTTCATTAAACGGAAGCCTGTTATACGAAAGTATAACAGGCTTTTTCTATATGATTTAAGAATAACTTATATTGCTTATTGAGCTTTTATTAAGAATATGGTCCGCCGACTGACCAGATGCAGATCAGATCAAAAGTAAGAATTATCGATAATTGCTTCGCCATCCATAGTAAGTAGATTCATGAATATTTTACTTTATCCCACATAATTTGTACGCCTCATTAATGAGATTCCTAATAAGATCCGGAACTTCATCAGCATGCATTAACTCTGAGGCTTTTTTATTGAAACGAACCTTATCTAATTTTGAGTTGAAAGAATGTAGTACATAATTGATTTGTCCGATAATTCCTCGATTTTCATCAAAATTCGAAGCTGAAACGTTTCCCCCCGTCGGATACAACTCGTTTAATGCTTGGGCTACGATAGGAAGTGGTACCAGATCTTCAAATTCACCTTTGGGGATGAATGATAAGCTGAATCGGTCAAGACTTCCTTCGATCATTTTCTCAATCTCCCGCTTCTCCTTTTCAGCATCACTGTCAAGAAGAACACAGATTTTCACATTCGGAAAGTTATTGCGAAATAATTTAAAATTCTCCAGGACCTTTTGTTTTGATTTGCAATTCATAACGAGGATATTCCGACTGGCTAACGGTTTTCCAATTCGAATAGCCATAACAGGAAGTGCAGCTTCTTCCGAGGAGCCTTCGACAAGAATGATGCATTTACTGTTTTTGACCGTGTTTATGGTTAAAGTACTGTTTTGGAAAATATCATTTAGACGGATAGATATTCCTTGTCTGAATTGTTTATAGAGGTAGAATCCGACTTGAACATGAAGATCCATATGTGCTTTGGTAAGGTGTGCGTAGAAAACATCATTATGGTTAAGCGATACATCTCCATGAGGTATACCACAATGCGGGCAGATAAATTCTTTGTCTATTGGCATGGTGTTTGGAATAGAGTTTTTTAGCTTCTCTAGCTCTACAGCCATCGGAGCCAGTTCAGGCAAGTTTATCAATCCATCCATTAATCCCATTGCCTTATAAGTCTCTTGGCTGATAAAGGAAGTAGCTAAATAGAGAGCAAAATTAATCTCATATTTGGGCATCTCGACATCATTGAAATTGACTGTATTTAACAGTGATTTTGCACTTTGCGCCTGCCATCGGTACGATTTGGAGAAAAAATCATTCAATTGAATCAGCGGAGGAAAAAGCATAATTTGAAGAATATAGTTGGTAAAGTCGTCTTTGGAAGGGAGCAACTGTTCTTCTAGTTCTATAGAGTCATAGAGATCTTCGATATATATCAGATCTTCATTTTTTAAATTGAATTCATTTGTAATATCTTCGGCTAACTCAGAAGCGAAAAAATGAGTGAATGGAGTTAATTCAAATTTTATTTGGATTTCTGTTGGAACTTCGTGGGGTAAGTGGGTCTTGTACAAATCTAAAAGTGTATATCCCCAACTGGAATGATATAACTCTACCTTTTCCTTCAGGGATTTATCCTCCTGATCATTAGTACATAACTTGAACAGTTTTAAAAGTATTTCTTCGTGTTGAAACACTGTCATATCGTGAAAGACGCGCTTAATAACATCTAAAGGGAATATTTTCAAAGATTATCACTCCATTTGTTTATTGAGATATTTTCTATTATGAAATAAATGGTTATCAATCTCAATTCAAAATACTACTTTCAAAATCGATTGTATAGAACCGGCTACTCGTGAGTCATCTAAAGCTGAGGATTGTCTAACTATAAATTCCATCATATCAACAAATCCAATCATTTTCTTATCAAATTACAATTCGCCAAGATAATACACCTTATTATGTATACGATCGTTTACAGAAACAAGTGTGTGAGGTAATATAATCTTGAGGTAATGAAGATTTTTTTCTAAATCCTCCATTAGTCGGAAGTTGGATACGTGAACTTATATCTTAGTTTGACTCCGAAAGGACAAACATAGTGACGTAATTACCAGAATATGAGGGGGCTTTACAGTTGCGAGAAGGTGAAATCAAACGAATGTCTGCACCTCAAGATCTTCATAATTTTGAATTAATACCTCTGGACTATCTTATTCGAAATATCGGTGAGAATCATTTTTCCATCCACCGGGGGCCAACGGGTTTGGAGGTGCACGAGGCAAAATATGATAATGAAACCTTTCTATATGAAGGAAAGTATTATTTTGTCTCTGATTGCCCTACTTACAAATGAAGAAGAGGTAGTAAAGATGGTTTACTCATATTGGGAAGCGATTAAGACGTTAATCCTAATGTAGTTTTATATTTGATTATTAGCGGAGGGTTGAAAATGAAGAAATGGATCAATTTATCAATACTTCTTCTGTTGTATAAGATCTACATTGAGTTATTCGAGGTTTCTGAGCTCCCTACAATTGTCTCTATGACACACATACAGGCAATGGTAATCATTGACGTTGTATTAAAACTGATATTACATCCTGGTTTCTTTTATATTATCAATGCCGGCTGCCTCATGTATGTTTTGATTCGTATAGGCAAAGAAACTGATGAAAATGAGAAAATGAAATATACCAAGGATCTTTCAAGTCTAACTGTTCTTCTAATAGGATTTGTATTGTTCCCATATGTATCTGAATTGGTACATAATTTGACTTGATGAAATAAGACCTACAACAATAGAATTCTTCTTTTCTAATTCAATAGTCTACTAAAGAGTTGGAGCGTGTCTATAATGCACATTTTTTCAAGATTGAAATCCAAAAAGGTTGACGTTATTAAGGATGATCATCTTCTTATCGGTTCAACGCAATCGGGGAGAACTCACAATTGGTTAAATGAACGTGAAAAACTAAAAATGATTGCTAATTCACTTTTAGTTAAAGGCGAAGTACATTATGTGGACCTGTCCGTGAACGATAATAACAAATTTACAAATCTGCTACCAGGTTGCCAAACATATCAATACGCAAATGAATTCACTATTTTACTAACAGATTTTAAGAGAAAGTTTGATCAAAGAATCAAGCTATTCTCTGAGGGCAGATCGATTGCTGACCTTCCATTTATATATATGGTTGTGAACGAAACAGACGAGCTTCCTGAGGATTTAAGAATAAGTTTACAACTGTGTATGAAGTATCTGTTAGAAAAGCAGCGCATTGCCAAAATGGTATTTGTTTTGTACTCAAGTAAAGAGGATAGCTGGGATCAATACTACAAAATGAATAAATTCGTACCGATAAATTATTCCCCAAACCTTCTCAAGAGTTAAAGGACATATGAAGAAAGTTAGGATTCTCTCAAATCAACATTTATTGAATGAAGATAAGACGGATTTAAAACTTCGGCCATCATTAAACAGTCGCTTAATTATCTTCAATGAAAGGGAGCGTGCATCAGAGTGGAGATTATAATTTTTGTTGCTTCGATTGTCCTGTTCGTTTTGATAGGGCTAGGAATTAATATTTACAGCGCTTATTTGGACAAAAAGAGACATTGGGAACACGTTCAAAAGATGAAACATAAATGAATAGAACAGTATGTAAGGAATATAGACGCATTCGGCGTATTAAAAAGGGAGCATATCAATGGTTACAGTGACGGTGTATGTAAATAGCGAGGTGTTTTGTTGGATTGTAAACATTCTAAACAAAAGCATGACTTGTGAATGGGTGGGTTCACATAAAGACATGGAGTGATCATATGAAAGAATGGCTCTATGAGCTGCTTGAAAAATTGACAGGTAAGCACTATCACATTTTTGACAAACCATCACAAATAGAATACCTGGATGGAACCCAGTTTGTTTATTGCCGTTGCGGATCGATGGCAAAAATAAAAAGAATACAAGTCGTAACAATGTGGTGTCCACGCTGTCAAGTTTGGACGAATGAATATAATCGATTCAGTCAACATGATTGCGGAACTGATGTTCTTTCAACTAAAGACGGAGAATAGTTAAATCACGCCTATGAGGGCAATGATCTTCAATGAATAAATCAGTTCATAAGGAGAGATTCAACATGGAACTCGAAAATGATGAAATACATATTGTTTTGAGACATTTTCAGATATATAGCTCTGTAGAAAAAACCTTCACAAAAAAAGATATTGCCTTAAAGTATGCAGCCGAAATGGATAAACTTGAAAATAATAATTTGCCCGAACATGCAAGAGGATATCACACGGTTGTTACCTCAAAGCTGGAAGAAACATATTGAATAAATTAGTTCATAACAAAGGAGGATTAGTCCTATTAATATTAAAAATGAATTTATTAATGTGATAGGTAACACTTCAAATATACATCTTAATTTTGAAATTCGTAATAATGAAAAAACCATTGCTGATGTAAAAGAAATAATTGAGATTTTTTTGAAAGAGAATATATCTCTTAATAATTGGGGGCTATTTGAAAATCCTATTGATGGTTGCTATTGCTTTTTTAATAGTAAAGAACATCAATACGTATCTTTTGTAAATTATTTTACAGAAGATGAAAGATTTGTACCTACTCATTTGGATGAAGATAGTATTGAAGTACAATCGGACTCCATTAAACATGCAATTGAGCAATACTAAAAATAGAGTGTTCAAGAATCACAATGAATAATTCCGTGCATAAGGAGGAATGGATGTGAGTTTTAGATTTTTTATTTTTACAAACATTGTTCTCTGGCCACTAGCTATTATAAGTTACTTCAATCAATCAAAAGCACCCCTGGTAATAACCGCAATTTACTCAGTTGCATGGACATTATGGTTTATTACCTTTAATAAGAAATCTAGTAAAACAACATAGTGAATATTAAGTTGAATGGAGGTATCACATGGAACCAAAATTTTTAGTTACTGCTAAAAAATATATACATCCAAATGACGATGAAGCAAGGTGTAAAAAACTGCACTCTCTAACTGTTACAGTGGAATTTTATGACGAAAATTTAAAATACTGTTTGGAAAGCTTGTTCGAGGATCATCAATTTGGTTTGCATCTATTTAAGCGACCTCATAATTGGATTCCATTTGTAATGGTGAAAACATTGAGTGTGATGGATGAAGAGGATCTGTATACTCTAACTCTTGGTTCTCAACAGGGACATAGCTATTCCTTTACGGATGCGATAGCGCGGACAACAAAATATAATGTTGGTGATTTCGATATTCGACAACCCGCTGTAATTAACTTTCACCTTGAAGAAGATCTAAACGAAATCGAACCATTGATTATTAATACAGTTGAAAGATTTATACAAAAAGTCATGAAAATTGGACCACATCTGTCGGATGACAAGAATGTGTTCCGCATAGAACCCGCATAAATTGCGGGTTTTTCTTTTTTACGGTACATATTCTTGTCAAAAGCTAATGACAAGAATATGTACCGAATGCCGAAATAGGCCAAGAATATGTACCGTTAACCGATAATTAATATATTCAAAACCAAACCACCGGAAAGACGTCAAAAAAGCATGATATTACTGTAAGAGGGAGTAAGAATTTCTGGGCCGGACTAACAGGCAGGATTGTTCAACAATTTCACGAATAACCTTTAGGATAGACTTTTTACGAAGTTCGTAAAAAGGACGTTATACGCAATTGCACAAACACCTGAAACCATTTCCAAACACAATCGCAGCATATTGTAAATAAATTTCAATTAGGTGAAGCATGAAAGTTTTTGATTACTTAAGAGGCTCAACCTAAAAATTAGCGGTTGATATTTTCATCCTAATAAGCGTAGCCGATTGCATTCGATTAAAATACCAGCTTTGTAACATCGACGATTGCGCGTGAAATAATGTCGACGCTGATATGCTTTGATGCGATTATGTCTTCCTTCCAACGTCGCATTCGTCCAGCGGCAGCTATGGTAGTTCACAATTTCCTCTTCCCAATTTCGCATCGTTTTCAAGGCGCTTTGCATCGCTTCGTGCTCAAGGGCTTCCCCCTGCTGACACCAACGAGTAAACCCAAGCTGGGCCACATGGTGATTTGGCGAATAATCATACCAGTGAGAAACGCCTCTTTCCATTCCCATACCTCACGCAGCAGCGGCGAGAATGCCAGCAGTTGATCTAACTGAGTTCTGCTCTTTTCGGGTAAGGAATCTGCAGGCGGATTCAGCAGGCGATGATGACTTTTCAAGATGACTTTGGCCCGGGGGAAAAGGGTAGACTGAACTGATTTCCGGACCGCCTGGACACTTTCAATGACGCAACCGTGAACGTGGAACCGATCGGCAATTCGGAGCGCCCCCGGAAAACATTCGCTGAGCCAAGTGTGATACGTTTGAGCCAGATCCATAACAACTGCCTTGGGATTTAGGTTCAAAAAATCGGGATGTTGCTGGGCATACGCACGTAACGCATCCAGCTTTCGCCCAGCCAGCAGGTCTAGCATGGTTTCGCCTCGAAGATCGTGAATGCCAGTATTGTAGGTGTATCCTTTTTTGATCGCAAAGTCGTCGATGCCGAGCACCAGTTCTGGCGTGTCTTTGGCTTGACGCCAAGCCTGCTCAAGTAGACGCTCATTCTCTGCGGGCAAGGCCTCTTGATGCATGCGCTGAACCGTGCTGGCAGGTAGATCTTGCATTCTCGCCTATGCGCTGCCGTGGAGCCCAGTGCCTGGTTTACAGTCTGTGAGCGGAAAAAGACGGCTGTATTGTTCCTTGGGACCCACCCATGCATACGACCAAACAAACCCAATCTTGCACCGCGAGCAGGCTAAGCGCAGCGAGGGAATATGCAAAAAGCACTTTTTACCAAAGATGCTGACATGACGAATCTTGCGCGACTTATTGCGGCCATCTCGCTTCACCGCTTGTTCGGAGTGGCAGATTGGGCAGGGCTGTTTGTGTGCCACCGGTGAGGCTTCCAAATGCACTTCCGTTGCATTGTGGGAGAGAACGTTATGCAGTTGTAGCTCTGGTAATCCGAGCATTTCGTTAATATACTGGAGTGGCATCTGTCATTTCCTTTTCTTGTTGTTTGGTAGGACTTACAACAATACAGGATTTGCAGATGTTTTTCCATTTCTATCCTCGTTTTTTTTCCGCACTCAATTTTCAACCGCTAATTTTGGGTTTGAGCCTATATATGACTCAAATATGTAGCTATGTTACAACCGGAATATGTGAAAAGAGAAAATGTGAAGTGAATTTATTTTTAAATGATTTTATTAATAGAGTTTACAATACTGATTTACGAGATATTGGTTTCGAATGCTTAGATATTTCAGGAGCAGATGGAAAAAGGCCTGAAATTTCTTTCGTTTTTGGTGGACAAAAAACAGTAATAGAGGCTAAGACATTAGTTAATCCAGAAATAAATATAACAATATCCTTTACTGGTAGCGTCAAGAAGTTTGTGTAAAAGAGTAGAAGTAACTCTACGAGTGTGTTTTAGGTATGCAGGTGTTTCTGGGGCGGGGGAACCCCGCCCCCAGAAACAGGACGAGCGGAAGCTACTCTCCTTCCCGTGTTGGTATTGTTGGATAGCGGGCTTCGAACAGCTCATTCAGCTTCTTTTTCACCGCATCCACACCAAATCCTGGGACTACACGTTCTGCAAAGCGTTCATTGTAATCCGTCGCTTCCAAGTACACGATTTTCTCCGCCGCGTCCATATTGGTCAGACTATTCATTGGTTTGAGTCGCTTACGGATTTCCTTATTCATTCGCTCGATCGGATTCGACGTGTAGATGGCTTTGCGGATCTCCGCCGGGTACTTGTAGAACGTCAGTAAGGTTGACAACTGTTCTTCCCATGAGGCCATTTCTTTCGGGTACAGCTTGCCCCACCGGGCTTTGACCGTATCGAATGCGGCCCGGGCTAACTCTTCATCAGGTGCGGTATACACGGTCTTAAGGGCTTCAATGACATCGGTTTTGTGTTCCACCCGGATTTTAGGAAATGTCGCTCGCACTTTGTGAACCACACAGTGCTGCACATCGGCTTGAGGATACGTTTCTTTAAATGCAGCGTCGAGTCCCGGCAGGCCGTCAAACACCCCCAGCAGGACTTCCTGTGCACCACGGGTGTAGAGGTCTTTTAGGACTTCCCGCCAGCCCATTGGAGCTCTCTTGACCGCCGACGTAAAACCCGAGGATTTGACGATGTCCCTCTTCAATGCCCATGGCAAAATAGATGACTTCACCGTCGACGGTGCCTCGTTTGAGCTTCACATAGAGACCGTCCAGGTAAATCACGGAGTAGCGTTGGGCGAGCTGACGCGCCTGCCAGTTCTGAATGTCCTCCAGCACCGTTGCGGTAATGTTGCTCACGGTCGTTGCGGAATAATGGCTGCCGAACATACTTTCAATGAAACGGGCCACGTCTCGTGTGCCCATGCCGCTTTTGTACATTTGGATCACCGCCTCTTCCAGCCAGCCGTCTCTGCGTTGATACGGTTCAAACATTTGTGTCTGGTAGTATCCTTTACGGTCTCTAGGCACCTCTAGATCCTCCAAATGACCGTATTTGGTGTGCAGACTCCGTTTGTAATATCCATTGCGGCTGTTACGCTCACCCGCTTGCTCATTCTCCATGAAGTGCTGAATTTCCGTTCTCATGATAGATTCCAAGTTGTCTTTGACAAACGTAGTGACAAGATTTTCAAATAGATTATTCATGAGATTTTCGGGTACAATAGTCATCGAGTAGGGTTCCTTTCTTGGTGGTTTCGCAATCCCGAGAATACCCTACTTTTTTGTTGCCTGCTAGGCTCCAAATCTTGGTACACAACTTACTTTACGCCATCCCTTTACTGAAAAAATTGCTGAATTGATAGAGAACTTTAGGGGCAAAAATAAAGAGATACGCAAAAAGATTAACCGAAAAAATCCGAGATAATGGGTGTTAAACTGACTTTTGATGGAACAATATTAAGCTTATCAGCTATTTTAGGTAATAAATACAATGACTTAGAGAAGGAAGATCTAACCTCTAGAATATTTATGCAGTATACAATGAAGCTAAATATATGAGAAAAGGAAATGCAGAGTTCGGAAGTATAACTTTGGATGTTTCCAAATACATGAAGCTTAAGTTTAATAATCTGAATAAAGTGAAAAGAAATCTATATAAAAGACCTGAAATTAGTGATTTAGATGATATATATACTAATGGAGCTGAATTTTTAGAACATTCTATTAAAACTGAAGAGTATATTAAATCTGGTGAAAAGAAGTTAAATATTTCTCTTCAACTTACAGACTCAATTAGTGAAACCTTGGTTCCTTGTAGTGTACTAAGCTCTACGTTTTTATCCTCAACAAGCCACATTAAAGATACGATTAGATCAGCTGATAAAAAGCTGGGAACATACAATAACGAATATAAGAAAATTCTTATTTTTAACAACAATTTTTATAGACTGATGACGGGAATAAATGACGGATATGAAGAGTTAATTCGTGAGATACGCAATAATGTTAAAGAAAGTATTATAGATGAGGTATGGATTGAATACACAGAAGTGTTCACTGAACTTGATTATTCTGATTACATTGAAGCAGTTTCGGAAGACAGAAAAGGATATGAACGAATATTACGAAAAGTGAAAAATTAGTTCACTGAAAAAGCTTCTTTTAAGAAGCTCAGGCTGTCGAGAAAGTCTCGACAGCCTTCTTTATGCCCTAATTATTTAAGACGACACCGCGTTAATGTTGTATAATATAGGTAACTATTTATAGAACGGATGGTGTGTTGAATGTTACGTTCCAACCGAGAAAGACAACAATCCTACGAATTTGTTTCCATAGAAGATTTGGTCCCCGAAGACCACTTGCTTCGAAAGGTGGATAAATATATCGATTTTTCTTTTATTGATGAAATGGTTCGACCGCTATACTGCGCCGATAACGGACGCCCAGCTATAGATCCAGTTATTTTATTTAAGATGATTTTTCTTGGATACTTTTACGGTATTCGTTCCGAACGTCAATTGGAGCGAGAAATCCAAACCAACTTGGCCTATCGTTGGTTTTTGGGTCTAGGGCTTAGCGACAAGGTTCCTGACCATACAACGATTAGCTGGAACCGGCGGACCCGGTTTAAAGATACAACGATTTTTCAGGATATTTTCGATGAGATTGTTCTCCAAGGTATTTCGCACCGAATGATTGGCGGACGTGTTCTCGTGACCGATTCGACCCATGTGAAAGCCAATGCGAATAAACATCACTATACCAAACAACAAGTACTACAAAATACCAAAGATTACATTGACGAACTCAATACCGCCGTGGCTGATGACCGGAAAGAACATGGAAAAAAGCCCTAAAACCCAGAGAGGAAGTGAACGAAGAGAAAGAAATTAAAGTGAGCACAACTGATCCAGACAGTGGATATATGATTCGTGATGGCAAACCAGAAAGCTTCTTTTATTTGGACCACCGTACGGTCGATACCAAGTACAACCTCATTACCGATGTGCACGTAACGCCCGGAAATGTCCATGATTCCGTGCCCTATTTGTCGCGTTTAGGTCGCCAGCAAGATCGTTTTGGGTTTGCAGTTGAGGCTGTTGCACTCGATTCAGGATATTTGACTACACCGATTTGTCGGGGGCTACAAAGACGAAAGATTTTTGCCGTGATTGCTCACCGGAGGTTTCACCCCAAGCAAGGCTTGTTTCCAAAGTGGAAGTTTACCTTTGATCCCGAACGTAATCTATATGTTTGTCCAGCGAGTCACGAATTGAAATACAGAACCACAGACCGCAAAGGTTACCGACAGTATGCTTCCAATCCGGAGTATTGCAAGAGTTGCCCGTTGCTGGGTCAATGTACACAGTCCCGAAATCATCGAAAGGTGGTAACCCGGCACGTTTGGGAGGACAGTAAAGATTGGGTTCGGAACAACAGGCTCAGCAAGTCTGGCAAACAGCTGTACCGCAAACGAAAAGAAACGATTGAGCGAAGCTTCGCGGATGCTAAAGAGCTCCATGGGTTTCGCTATTGCCGTTTGCGCGGACTCCGGAACGTCAGGGAACAAGCACTGATGACGGCAGCCGTGCAGAACATGAAGAAGATGGCGATCCACCTGGATAGCCTGGAAAAGTAGGGGTAATCCCCCTACTTTCCCGATTTTACAGCCACCTAAACATGAAAAGAAACCCAAGATATTAAAATAACCTGGGTTTCTCGACACTCTGAGCTTCTTTTAAGAAGCTTTTTCTTTTCCTAAAAATTAACTTACATTTTTTCTACACAAAATTTATATATAATAAGGGAAATTGGAACGGAGCAGGTGAACATATTGTCTATACATCAAGTTTTAATTGCAGATAGTGAATGGAATATGAGAAAATCGCTTCGGTTTTATCTGGAGAAACAAGGGTTTTATGTAAAAGAAGCGACTACAGGAACAGAAGCACTGGAAATGTTAAAGAAGTACTCATTTGATATTATATTATTGGATATTATTTTGCCTGATATGGACGGATGGCAAGTCTGTAAGGTAGTCAAGGAAACCGTTTTTGTACCTATGCTGATATTAACGGAACAGGGAGATACTAAGGACAAGATTCGCGGGCTTAGGATTGGAGCTGACGATTACCTAACCAAGAATATTGAACCTGAAGAGTTATTAGCCCGCATATACTCCATTCTCCGGAGGGTAGCAATTACAAAATCCATGTTTGAAAAAGAAAGATCCCTTGAATTCCCTGGGTTAATAATATATCCAAAAAAGAGGGAGATTTATATTGATGGGATCTTGGAGGGGTTTTCTCAAAAGGATTTTGATTTGATTGTTACTCTTGCTCAAAGAAGAGAAAAAACTTTTACCAGAGAGGAATTGGTGGATAGTGTATGGGGATATGATTTCGAAGGAGAAAATCGTGTAGTTGATACCCATATAAAGAAAATTCGCCAAAAATTCCAAAACGCTGGGCTTAAATATAGTCCAATTCAGACGGTTCGGAGTATAGGGTATAGATTTTTTAAACAGGATTGAACAATTTATATAATTCAATATTACCTATAAGGACACCATGAGATTTTAGTGCTTGGTTATATGTTGATTGTTGTAGCTTTGACGTTAACTGGTAATCAGAATTAAATCATTTTAAGATGGTGAGCTGATGTTTTCTATTTATTCAAAACAAGTTGCAGAATTGTTAAGTGCGCTGGGGATATGGTCATTTCTGATAAGCATTGGAATTAGTATTTTTATAAGTATCATCGGAGTAATTCCTTCAGTTTTTATGACCACCGTAAATGTTTTGATTTTCGGATTCTACCCTGGTTTTTTGCTCTCGTGGATTGGTGAGGTCTTAGGTGCAGGGGTATCCTACAATTTATATCGATTAGGTGTTCAAAGAGTGAACAAGCTTAGAAGGGTAAATTATCTGTGGTTAAATAATCTTAACAATATGACTCCACTAAGGCAGTTTTTCATCTTGTTGTTGGCTAGGCTCATACCCTACGTACCATCCTCCATTGTAACATTGGTAGCCACCACATCCAGTATGACTTTCTTGAACTATATGTTGGCAACTGCTGTAGGCAAGCTTCCCTCCATTTGGTTAGAAACCTTACTTGCTTATGGATATGTAAAAGTAGAAAATAAATCAATGAAAATAATAATTACAATAATGTCACTACTTTCTCTATATATTATTATCCATACAAGTAAGATGAAAAATGGTAAGTTGAATGAAATTCACGAAAATGATCACTAATCCTAGAAATTTATGCATTGTACTATAAAATTGTGTGGTATTTGTGTTGTTTGAAAATAAAAATAGAAAATTTTATATCGGATTGACACAGTGAATATAAATACAATACTATAGCAATAGTTACAAAAAATTAATTAATTATTGCCGAATTTCGTATTGAAAACGGGGGAACCATTCTTGGGTGAATTATTCTTGAAAGCAAAGGAATATAGGGAACCTTTAACCGAACCCTCAGCTAACTCCGTAGGCATTGAAGGGAGAACCTGATTCTGAAAAAGTTTATTTTATCCGTAGTGGGGGCTGCAGTATTGTTCACTTCTGTTCCTGCAAGCACCTACGCAAGTGAAGTAAGTATTGAAAATGAAGTGAAAGAGGTATTGGGGACTCCTTATTTATGGGGGGGGACTACGGCGGCGGGTTTTGATTGTACGGGTTTCATATTGTATATATTAGATAAATTTAATGCAGGTGATTTACCGCGCACATCACAATCTCAAGCTAAAGTAGGCACACCCGTGTCTAAAGATGATCTTCGCGTAGGAGATCTGGTCTTTTTTAACACTTTTGGTACAGGAATTTCCCATGCAGGCATTTATGTAGGTGATGATCAGTTTGCTCATTCCTCAAGCAGTAAAGGCGTAAGAATTAGTAGACTCTCAGAGTCATATTATCGTGATCGTTATGTCACTGCTCGCCGTGTAGTGAGCGAAACTAGCTACCTCAAAATGATTAGTGAATGATGAGTTTGTAAGGTCAGCATCTGTTTTTTTACCTTTTTAATTTCTGGGTTTGTATGCATCCTCTTTAAGAAAAAGACTTCTCACAGGTTGTATTTTATTGTGAGAGGTCTTTTTGCGTCGAGGCTTAGTGTTTAGTGGAAGGTGTGAAAAAACGGTAATAATACAATTGACATACCCCCGAGGGGTACCCTTAGAAGATCGATTTTTCGGAAATGCCAACATTTTTTCTGAAGGTGAGAAAAGGTCTCTCGTTTCTTTCCATCCGGATCTATATAAATACTGGGAAACTACGACAGAAATCACGAAACCTATTTACGCGGGGCACAAAGGTTTAAAAGACGTAACCCGTATGCAGTTAATAGATCTTAACCTTTGGTTGCCTGGTGATATATTAATGAAAGCCGATAAGATGAGTATGGCTCACTCTTTAGAGGTTCGTGTTCCTTTCCTTGATAAAGAAGTGTTTGAGATTGCCCAGAAAATTCCTGCTTCATTATTGCTCGCAATAGGAACCACTAAATACATCTTACGTAAAGCCCTGGAGGGAATCGTACCTCATTCTGTGTTAGGTCGTCCAAAATTAGGCTTTCCTGTGCCTTTGAAAAAATGGTTATTAACCCCAATGGGTGATACCATCCTTCAACAAATTACAGAGAGTGGGGTGGACCAATGGATTCAACTAAATGTTGTTAAAGAGATGTTAAAACAACATCGAATGGGAACGGCCGATTATTCCCGCAAGATTTGGACGATTTATATATTTTCGTTGTGGCATTCCATGTATATTAAACAGTCTATATTCAGGCAAGCTCTAGTCAACTCATAACTCGATAATAGTAGTCAATTGTAGTCGCCTAATTTTGAGATAGCGTAAGCTACCGAGAGGAAAAATATTCAGATATGTGATCCTATCCATCTTAAATCGGGGACTAAATCAACAGTTGGTTGCGAATTATGGAATGACTGGAGAGGAAAAGGAAGGAACATGGTTGTTATTACCCGGATTGCTTTTTTCAATCACTTAAGCAAGGAACAATAACTTCATGAAATATGCAAACTTTCAACATCATATCCACATACAACTCTTCTACAATAAAAATATTAAAAGAAAGCAATTTACAGAGGAGGTACACAGATGGATTGGTCTTTGCTATTGCTGTTGATTTGTCCACTGATGATGGTATTGATGATGTTTGGGATGAGAGGAATGCATGGTAAAGACTCTCATTCAAACCAGTCACAATCCAACTGGACACTTCACGAAGACTATAATGAGTTAAAAGTAGAGAACGAACGAATGAAAAAGCAACTTCTAAGCTTGTCTAAATAACTCATATTAGAGAAAAGCATATAAAACTCCATTGAAATCGCCCATGGATAAATGGAAGACCTTATTAACCATTTTGACGGGGCGATTTCTTTGTACAAGCTATAAATCACGAACTCAGTCTGGCTAGATTTTGTATATAAATACACTTTTAGGATAATATAACTTAGGATGAACAAACATTAAAATTATGAAGGAGTAATAAAAATGACGACAATTTCACATTCTTCGGTTCAACATTTTCAAAGTTGTATTGATAGTTGTAACGACTGTATGCAAGCATGTGAAGAATGTTTAACCTCTTGTCTTAAAGAGACAGACGTGCAAGCAAGAATTCACTGTATCCACACTTTGCGTGATTGTGCGGATATCTGTGCAACAGCTGCCCAATGGATGGCTCGTGGAAGTATATACGCAAAAGAATTTTGCCAAGTCTGTGCAAAGATCTGTGACGATTGTGCTGCAGAATGTTCGAAATTTCAAGACGCACATTGTCAGAAATGTGTTGAGTATTGTCGTAAATGTGCAGATGAATGCCGTAAAATGGCTTCGTAAAGTTGAGGTTAGGTGATTGAGGGGAGCAATGAACGGAATTTTAGATAGTTGCACCCATGAGAAATAAAGAAACGACGAAAGCTAGTAAGAGCTTTCGTCGTTTTGCAATAGTTTATTATTTTTTAGTAACATTGACAGACTAATTCGCCCTTCGTCTAGTGTTGTCATCTAATTAGGATAGGCAATGTTAATTTGTGTTTAATTAGTAAGTCCATATGCTCCCTTATTTATCGATGTGTAACGGTGGGAATATGTTGATGTGTCATGGAGAATAATGGGATTAGATCTTGTCTAAGCCATCATACCAGCCGTATAACCATCCATAATGTTCGTTCGTTAATATTGTAATAATCTGAGGAGTTAAGATGGACAACAACCTAAATAATTCATTTCTGTCCCTATTCAAACCGGAAACAGCAAGCGGAAAAGCTGGAAAATGCTTCAGTCATACAGTCCGTGGTATATCTCTATGGCCTGCCGTGAAGCTCAAATGTGGCATCATCGATGGAGAGGCTGCCACTTTGCCATGGGATCGATGAAGAAGGAGTGCTCTAGAGGGATTTGAATGGGGAGGCCAGGAGGACCAAAAAAAAGGCCGGTAATGGGTTCAAAAAGACTTCTGTGACCATGATGCTCTTTGGGTGGAGGTTCCCCCCCATCAAAGGAAAATCACCCACCCAGCGACATACATATACTGACTTCCACTAACTTCTGTGTGAAGAAGGAAAAAATACTCAGTCCGCTAATCCGGTCTGCTTGTAAAACAGAAAGAGCTTTACTTTCCAAGCTCCATTGATAACTCTGCTTTGTTTGTTCAACCATAGCACCACGCAGAAAAAATAGTTAGGGTCAACACTGACAGAATAATAGCGATTAAGATGCTACATAATAAAGCAGCGCCTCCCCACTGCAAAAATGTTTCTAGCCCTTCGATAAACCTATAACCAAACCATAAAACATACTTACACTCCTCTAAACGGTTTATCTATTGATTTATTTGTGATGCTCTGAATGCTCCTCTTGTTGATTGTTTTGTTGTACGGGCTTATCCAGAAAATCCGAAATGGATTGAGGTACCGCTGTAATAACCAGGATGATGGATATGATCGATGAAATGAAATATACCCATGCCGCAGGACGATCTTTTTTCCACCTTCGTTTCGCTACAACGATAAACCATATGGACAAGAGAAGAGAGATGACTAAAAAAATGAGTTTAAGAGATGGAGCCATGGAGAAGAGCCCAGCACCTAAGGATGTTAATCCTAAGGCAATCAACAGGGTATGAAGCCAATGATGTGCAGATGCAAAGAGCGCGAAAAGGACAGAACTGATCGATTTGAGTAAGGTTCTTTCTTTTTTCAAGGGGGTTCACCTCCTTTATAAATTCTTTACACTTATTATAAGGATGAAATATGGAGTTGAGATGAAGTTATAACGAAGCGATGCCTGTTAGCAGAAACAACAAAGGAGCCATACCAATGTAATTTTAGCGGGGGATTTTGATGATCAGTCCATTGTAAAGGTAAGCGTCAAACGGCCCTCATCCTGATCTCAAGGTTTGGGCTGTTTGACGCTTACGATTTATTTGGTATGTAAGTAGCTCCTAGACCTTAATATCAACAGTTTGCCCTCGATACTGATCCGGTATTTTTGCCGTATGGTTCTGATGAGTGGCCTCAGTGTGTTGGTAATTGGTCGTTTGCTTAATTGCAGCCCCTCCATGCATACCTTCCATTCCACAATTTTTTGGCATATTACCTGCACTTGATACCTGGCTCAAACCTGTCATAAATAATTCCTCCTTGTTGTTTCATTTATTTAATTCCATTTAAAAATACCATTAATATGTGTCGGTTCAATGTAGACATTAAGGAGTTAAGCCAAGAATCAATAACTTCATGGAATGCCCAATGTTTCAACATCAAATCCACAAATCACTCTTCTATAATAAAAATATCAAAAGAAAGACAATTTACAGAGGAGGCACACAGATGGAATGGTCATTGTTACTATTGTTGTTATGTCCACTGATGATGATATTTATGATGTTTGGGATGAAAGGAATGCCTGGTCATGGATCTCATTCGAACCAATCACAAGTAGATTGGACACTTCACGAAGACTTTAATGAATTAAAAGTGGAAAACGAACGATTGAAAAAACAATTAAATATTGACTAGAAAATTTTATAACTAACAATCGAACAATCGTCCTAAGCTAAACGAAGGTGTCACACAACCTACCGTTTAGATAGGGCGATTTTTTTGTTCATTCACATATCAGGGCTATGCATCCCGATTATTTATATTTTTCCTTATTGTTTCTCCATACTTTCCCAAAATTCCGTTGGTATTCTTTTCTTACGGCAATAAAAAAAGTAGATAAATGTAGAGCTGCTAAAAGGAGGCGGGAATTTTGCTTTGCGCAATATTATTGGAATCGCACTTATCGTGATTATCATAATCAAGTAGCAGAATTAATGTCTTCTAGTTCTATCAATCCACTACTGATTGGGCGTTACCAAAGAGGTCTATATTTCCTGTCTGAGGGAGCATATCTTTTGGATCAACTTAATCAGAATATAAATAAAATGGTTAGATTGACGGAAGCGACGAACCTGGACTATCAAGTGTATGTCAATCGTTACAATGTATTGTTCCAAAACAAGGCAGTATTAAGTAATGTACCTCAAAAACTTACGATGCCAAGGAATTGTTTTTTATCTAATTTATCAGAGAATGCTGTAGCAGAGTCTACCGTAGTCGGAGATGTGCAACAGGCAAACAAGGCTATATATCAAATGGCTCAAGCGATAATGGAATTTGATAGCACAATTCAATGGGTAGATAACCAAACCAAGCAAACGATGTTGCAGGCACAACAGGCTTCCGAAGCAATGAATATGGAGAACGCAGCTACAACAAGTCAGACAAGTGGTTTAATACTGTAAAAAGTACTGTTATCATAGTGACAAGAGACGGTATTTGAACACTTCCAATCGAAAGAGCTGCTCATAGTCTGATTGCAACCAAACCGCAATAGGTTGAAAATGATCAGACGGTTTAATTTTTAGGAGGGATAAAAATAATTAGGTTTGATTTACCCTGAAATTGTATTGAATCTATGGAGAAAGATAGGAGTATAAAAATAATAAGGCTCGGCCAACCTATTTGTAAATTAATAGAAGGGGTGTTGAATTTGGGGGCATTGGGTACTCTTTTTCTTATAGCGGGTACAACTACAGTATGTTCTGGAAAGACTCAGCAGGTCTTTCCCATAGCACATGTGATTAATGATATATATTTACTGTCCCAGCTTTCGGATGAAGTCATACATATCTAAGGGAATATGAAGACGAGGAATTCATTCCATAAGTTACTGGCTCCAATCGAAGTATACGTTTGTGCGGATGAAGTAGGTTCCAACCATAATGAAGAACAGTTTAATACGAAGTATTACTCAGGATTGTTTCATGGATCAAAAACAATACGGGATGAATGTTCTAACCTCCAAATTATTGCAAAGTCGGTGTTGCCTGATGAGCAGTGGAGAATGGCTATAGGTACACCAGCTATTCTTAATGAGACATTCGGTGTCCACTAGACTTACTTTTATCGAATGGTTGTTGAATATGCTCAGGCTTCGGGGCAGACCTAGAGTCGATGAGTGAAGCTTCCTTACGTTCGAAGGTGATGTGAATTGAAAGAAGTATAACGGTTACAATGAGCATAAGCGCGGGACTGCGATATATCCATGGGGACTGGCTAAGGATTTTTTCTTCAATCTGCCCTTGAAGCATTAACAGGTGGACAAACTGAAAAATACCACTGATAACCATAAATGCTAAGATACTTTGGCTCCACTGTGAAGTGGGAAGCATATTAATGAGCATCGCGCCCGTCATCCCTGCCATCATGCCAGATAATGCCCCGTTCAGAAAGGCACCAATACTGATTATCGCCCCTATACTGCCACCTGCAATCATCCCGATAAGAACACAAATGAAAAGGGATAGCAGCAAGTTATGACTGAGTAACAAACCCGCAATCGTTCCTCCCCCAAAGCCGATGATCATGCCGCTTACCATTGGGGATATCATCGTGATCGTACTTGTAAGATTACAACGGTAGCGGTAAATGAAACCGAATGACCAACATGCCATGAAAACATAAAAGATTGTAGCAACCATCCAGCTTGTCATTTGTACAACCCCCTGTTTGTTGATAATGTATCGTATGGCCAAAGAGAGGGATTCATTCCACCCTAAAATATAGGGTAGAACTTCATAGTTTCCACACAATTTTTATGTAAAGTATAGTTAATAAAATTAAGATATTACAAATTGGAGGAAATGGAATGAAAAAGGTTTTAATCATTGGATCGTTAACGTTGTTATTAAGTGCCATTTTATCTGGATGTCAAGTAGGCAATAAAGACTCTGAAGCAGCAACCAATGAACCAAAGAGTACTACGATCTCAGAACCTTGGGTGGGGACTAAAAATACGACACGCATTAATACGTCTGATCCGACTCAGGCAGCAGTTCTGGTCTCCCGCACACTTTGGACGGCGGAGACAGAAAATAATAGACCCTCAAGTGTGGTTTTGACCGATGTGAGTAACTGGCAAATCGCTGCGGCTAGCACCGATTTGATTCATCACCCCAGCAATGGGCCGGTTCTCTTTTTTGGCAAAGAGAGTGTTCCTTCTGTAACAATAGAAGAGCTTAAGCGGCTGAAGCCGATGGGTGCTAAAGGGAATGAGAACATACAGATTGTTATTGTAGGGCCAGTATCGTCAAGCGTTGAAGAGCAATTGAACACCTTGGATATGAAGATCGATAAGATTGAAGGGGACGAGCCAGCAGCTGTTGCACAGGCCATTGATGCCTATTATGCAAAAGCAGCGGGTGAGCTTCCACAGGCCGTCATTGTTGGGTCCATGGATAGTCCTGAGTATACATTACCAGCTGTAAATTGGATCGCCCACATGCCAGAACCATTACTCTATGTGAAGAAAGACGAAATTCCTGCAGCTACAGTGGAAGCTCTGAATAAGCGCGGAGGAAAGGCGACCATCTATGTCCTTGGTCCAGACTCGGTTATATCCAGCAAAGTTGAAGAAGAATTAAAGTCTTATGGATCGGTAACCCGAATTGCAGGCGAAAATCCCTACGAAAATGCGATCGCTTTTGCCCAGTATAAAGATACTAACAATAATTTTGGATGGGGAATCACTACGCCCGGACATAACTTTTCGTTCTTGACGACAGATTCGACGATGCTGGCAATCGCTGCTGCTCCATTTAGTCATTTGGGCAAACACGCTCCGTTGATTTTTACAGAAAAGGATGGACTGCCGAATTCTGTGATGGAATATTTGATGAATGTTCAACCCAAATTTCAGAAATCACCTTCAGAAGGTCCCTACAATCATGCCTGGGTAACCGGTGAGAGCTCAACAATTTCTGCCACTACCCAAAGTGAGATTGATGATATGCTTGAGATTTCCCCTGCATCTGGCGGAAACCCGCATTCCGGCCATTAATTGTCATTCATAAACTGATATCAAATTCTTGATATCACTGAACAGGCTGGCACCGGTCAATTCTCGGTTGTCAGCCTGTTTTGGTACACATGATCCGTTGAAAGTCATGATAACCCAATCTTTACCCAATGTTTCAACATATTTTCTACATATTCAGTCCGTACAATAAAGATAGCTAATCAGATCATCAGGTAAGAAATGATAAAGTCGTATACCGAAGGGGAATCATATGAGAGTAGAATTATTTGAAATAGGCGGCTTTACAATTCGATCCTATGGAGTTGTCGTCACACTGGCGGTTTTGGCGGCGGTGGGAGTGGCATTATACATAGCAAGAGATACTTCTTTTCGTGAGCATATACCCAATTTGATGATTTACGTTATAGGTGGGGCAATTCTTGGAGCCAGAATCTGGCACGTGTTCTTTTTTCAATGGGACTATTTTTCGATGCATCCTTCAGAAATTATTGCAATCTGGAACGGTGGGATCTCTATACAGGGAGCATTGATTGGGGGGAGCGTTACCGCAGCAGCCTATGCCCGAATCCATCGGATCTCCTTCTGGGAATTAGCAGATATGCTTGCGCCAGCAATCATATTGGGACAAGCGATTGGTCGCATAGCCTGTTTTCTAAACGGAGATGCTTTTGGTTCACCTACTAATGCGGGTTTTGGAGTCGTTTATCCAGAAGGAACGTTAGCCTATGAGCAGTATGGAGCTGTTCCATTATGGCCGGCAGAAGTCTGGGAGGGACAGTGGGACTTTGTTGTCTTTGCTATTCTTCTTTCCTTAAAAAACAAGAAACTGCCTAGAGGTGTTCTTTTTCTATCCTACAATATTCTCTATGCAGCTGGCCGATTCTTACTGGAATATCTCCGTGGAGATTCTCCGCGGTATGCGCTCGACTGGACAGCTGGCCAATGGACTAGTGTTTCGGTAATGAGTGTGGCTCTGGTTCTTATGGTGTACTTTATAAGAAAACAAAGACTGGATACACCGATAACTAGCGGTACAGCGGGTTGAAGTAGATAAAATAAAGAATGGAGAGTGTGGGTATAATGTCAAAATTACAGGTATTGATCGTAGATGATGAGTGGAATATGCGGAACTTACTTCGTATTTATCTAATGAAAGAAGGATTTCGAATTCAAGAAGCTGCAACGGGTCAAGAAGCCCTGTCTATGATAAAAAAAAACACCTTTGATATCATATTGCTGGATGTAATGATGCCTGATATGGATGGCTGGCAAGTATGCAGGGCTGTCAGAGAAACAGATACCGTACCTATTCTGATGCTCACGGCACGTACGGAAACCAAAGACAAAATCCATGGACTTGGGGTAGGGGCAGATGATTATTTAACGAAGCCCTTTGAACCTGAAGAGTTATTGGCTAGAATGTATTCGTTAATCCGGAGGTCTACGATTACTCAAGTCTTGCAACCCCCACAATGGGTGCTGGATTTTCCAGAGTTAAATATTTTCCCGGATGCTCGAGAGATTCGTATTCATGAGGTTCCTGTAGATTTTACTCAAAAGGAATTTGATCTTCTTATGATGTTAGCCCAGAGCAAACAGCGTGCCTTTACCCGGGAGGAACTGGTTGAACGGGTTTGGGGACATGATTATGAGGGTGAAATTCGAGTGGTGGATACTCATATTAAGAATATTCGTGAGAAGCTGCATAGAGCTGGAATGAGTTATAATCCGATCCAAACGTTGTGGGGAGTAGGCTATAAATTTCAAGCGGCAGAGAATCAAGATGCGAAATAACCGTATAGGGTTAAAACTAGGACTTGTGATCATTACTGTACTCTTGATTGTTTTGTTATTCCTGGGCTTTGCCATCGACAAAATGTTCACAAATTTTTATACCGCCGAAATGCGAAAAGAAACCGAGGAGATTGCCTCCCACTTTTCGGTTATGGCTAATGCTGCCGATACGACATCCGAGCAGACCATGATGACTTTTGCGGAGTTTTCGAATGTTAGTATCTTTAATATTTTAGAAAATGGAAAAGTAAATCTTCACTCCGGTGTCCATGATTCAGCCGACCGAGCGTTTATTCGGAATTCTGACCTCGAAAAGATTTTTACCGGCAAAAAGGTTAGCTTGCTGTATGAAGATCCTGACGGACATCGTTATTTTGTTTCCGGTCAACCGATCTCTAGCGAAGGTGTCATTACCTCAGCCCTTTATGTAATGTCTTCTACGGAACAAATGGAGCAATCCCTATCTGGAGTAAGGAATTTGCTGATCCTCTCCGGGATGGGGGCATTTTTGCTAGCTTTGGGAATTACGTGGATTATCGCCCAAGTCTTGTCTCGTCCGCTTTTACAAATGCAAAAAGCTACTCGTAAAATTGCTATAGGTGAACTGGAAACCCGGATCGAGATCAAAAGTAGAGATGAAATCGGAAGTTTGGCGGAGGCCATCAATGATTTAGCGGCCGATCTTCAGCGTTACCGGGATACCCGTCAAGAGTTGTTCTCTAACATTTCACATGACCTGCGGACACCCATTACCTATTTGGAAGGGTACTCTAAAGTGGTTAGAGATCACCTCTATGAGACCGAAGAGGAGAAAGAACGTTACCTGGATATCATTTATCAAGAGGCGGTCCGGCTGCAGCATTTAGTCGATGATGTTTTCGATTTGGCAAAAATGGAAGAAGGGAAAATACCCCTTTTACTAGAACGGATCAACATGACGGACCTGGTGGAACAGGCTGTCCAAAAAGTTGAATTGAAGAGAAAAGAAAAAAGCTTAAGCCTGTCGTTCCATCCGTATGGCACCAGTTCTTTGGTTCTTGCAGATGGTAAACGGATGGAGCAAATCGTCTTGAATCTGCTGGAGAATGCCGTTCGCTATACAGAGAAGGGTAGCATTAATGTAGATTTGCAGTATACCACTACATCGGTAATCTTAATTGTTGAGGATACAGGGATAGGAATTCCTGAAGAAGACCTGCCTTATATTTTTGAACGGTTTTATAGAGTGGAAAAATCTCGTTCCCGTCAATTCGGGGGGACGGGATTAGGTTTATCCATCGTTAAAAAGCTAATTGAGTTACAGGGCGGGGAAATAACGGTTACCAGTAAGTTAGGCGAAGGTACCCGGTTTGAAGTTCACTTTATGCTGCAACCGAGCCATGGGGGGGAATCATGTGAAGAAAATTGAATGGCTTATATCCTTTCTCTTTATGGGAATAGGGGTCATGTGTATGACCCTGTCAGCCGTTTCTTTTCGGAGTGAGACGCTTCTTCAATTTGGCAGTTTCGTAAAAACATTTTTGATATGTGCAGTACTCATCGCGATAAGTTTGTTCCTGCTGCTGAGAGTATTGAATCTAAACAGAAGGTCAAAAAAATAAACCTTGCCAGTGTGGATAAAAGGGAGCAGTAGTTAATGCTGCTCCCTTTTTATTTCTATTTAAGAACGCTACCACCAAATAGAAAACGTTTTTCCCATTTGGTACCTTCAATGTTATCAATCCGAACTCCACCTGATTTTATGGAATAAGTTTGTATAATTTTACTGTTTCCGATATAAATGCCGTTATGCATAATTCGGGCCTTATTTTTGTTAATCCCCTTATAATCGGTTTCTTTGCTGCCACGGTAAGACATAAAGAACATAATGTCGCCCTGGTTTCAGGATTCTCCAGTTGGTTATGTCCATTCCGTTTTTTTGATATAAGCCCCTTGAGTCCTCGAATCTGCGGGTAGTATGATTCCCGTCCCTTCTAGATAAGCTTGTCTTACAAAATCAGAGCAATCGAAAGTTTTAGTGTTACTACGGATTGAACCAAACTCGTAAGGAGTGCCTAGATAATTCATTCCCTGTCTTATTACGTTCTCTCTCAGAGTACTCGCTGTTGCTGTCGACTGTAAAGGGAGCTCGCTAGCCGCATAGGTAGAAAGAATCCCAGATGGACTCGTGAATAATGTTATGGAGACGAAAAGATAGCTATTGTTTTTTTCATGTTGTGTTCCTCCTTATGTTGTCATGTGAATCTGCTCACATCCTAACATAGGGTTTTATAGATTTGTAAGGCGTAATATTTGGCACCATCATTTTCTATAAACTCCATTGAAACCACATAAAGTCCACATGATTCCCACAAGAACTTTAGCTACAATATGATTTTTTACAAGAACATTCTTTCTCCATACTTTTCCCAAAGTACATTGGTACGCTTGAAATACAGCAAGAGCATCAGAGTATTGTTAGACAAACTGTTCATTAAGAGGAGGAAATGATGCAGATGGACGAGTCGAGTATGCCGTCAGGGTTTAGAGTTTCTGGAAGTGCAGAAGGCATGATGGGCGCGGGGAACTATAATTCAGGTGGTGTGATGAGTGGCCTTTTATCTGGCTTGACTCAGTTGTTAGTTGTGGTGTTAATTCTTAGCCTGGCTATCGGACTAGGAGTATGGGTGAAGAACAAGTATTTTAAAGAATCATTTAACAGAGGGAAAGAATTCATTAGCAATGATCCTATGCTGAAGACGATAGTCGTTCTGGCATCCACCTTACTGGGTGTACTTGTGGTCTTGTATCTCTTGGGTATTCTGATGAATGGAGGATTTTATCCAAATCAAATTGGACTGATTTCCAGCTTAAGTGTTTCGGCAAAAATAACGTTTTTTATTATACTGTTGACCATCCTTATGATCATGGCATTGATTGCTTTCTTATTCAGCTATGTGAAACAATATATCACTATGGCTTCTTCAAATGGAGCTTTCCTTACCTCAGGAAAAAAAGAGAAGCCCACTCAAAAGGATAAAACAGCGAACGATTGAATCTAACATGGAATTGAAGAAATAACGATACGAAATTGGAGGGATTCAAAATGAAAAGCAATAATGGGTGGCTGAAACTAGCCATAATCTCGTTTGTTGGGTTAATTATCATGGTGGTAGGAGGAACCATGCAAGGGACTAGGAATGGTGTATCGATGGATCAGATGGAAAATATGATGCAACAGATGAACAAATTACAGCAGGAAATGATGCAAATGCAGCAAGGCTATATGGGACAACAGGGTTCTACTATGGGAAGCTCAGGCGGTATGATGGATGATGACATGAATATGAACAACGGCAATTCAAGCAGCAGTGGCGGCGGAATGGGAATGATGTAATCGTTCGAATAGTCAAATCCAATGGATTCAGGAAAAAGAACAAGCTGACTTCGGAAAAACCGGGTTACAGCTTGTTCTTTTCTTGTTAATAAATATTTGTGAATTTTTTCTATCTTTATGATTAACCCAATGTTTCTACATATTTTCTACATAGTCATTCCCTACAATGAGACTATAACAAATCATATTTTTATGGAGGTAACGATATGGATTGGTCTTGGCTAATCGCTCTGGTTTGTCCGTTAATGATGATATTTATGATGTTTGGTATGCGAGGTGGACACAGCCATGGTCCTCATAAGAAACAACTTTCCGCTGGTGAGGTACAGCAAGAATTATTGAATTTAAAAGCACAAAATGATTTATTGCAAAAAGAAGTGCAAGGGTTAAAAGATAAAGCAGTCGTAAGGGGGAATTAGGAATGAGTTGTTGTGGAAATCACAATCATGGAAAACAAGCCCACGAGGATAACGGTCATGATCACGGTGAAATAAAAAAACATGGTTGGTTTATGAAATTATGCTGCATCCTACCTATTGTTCTTATAGGGATTATGCTTGTAGCGAATTCTTCCAAAGGGGCATCTAGCAATATCTTAACATACAGCCTGTTACTTATTTGCCCGCTCTCACATTTAATATTGATGCCGCTAATGATGCGAAAGAGAAACATAAAATGATCCTTAATTACTTTAGTTGGAGGGCATAACTATACTATGAACAAAAAAATGATAATCGGTCTGTCTATCCTTATTCTTGCAGTAGGACTCACAGCATGTGGTAATGGTTCAAGTACGAAACTGAACTCTGCACTACCAGCTGCTAATAGTCAAACTGTAGAGTCGAATAAACCCTCCCCAGGAGAAGGAGCCTTGGAAGAAAGGGGAGTCTATTATACAGCGAATGAAGGAGGCAGCATCTCGAAGATAGATGCAGCCACCAATAAAGTACTAGATACCATTCAAATGGATGGAGCCGTTCACAATGTTCAGATTTCACCCGATGGAAAAACCGTTGGAGTAACGGTAGTCCCCGAAATGCCGGAGATGAGTGAGAGTGATGATAATCATAATTCCGATCATGACATGAACGGATCTGCGGTATTTTATGATACAGCAACAAACAATAAGATTCACCAGGTAGAGGTGGGATTACACCCTGCACATATCGTATTTACAGAAGACAATAAGTATATCCTGATCTCCAATAATGAAGATGATAATGTGACGGTTCTTGATGCCAAGACATATGGACAGGTAACAACAATTCCTACGGGAAAGGGACCGCATGGATTTAGAGTTTCTGCAGATAGTAAATTCGCTTATGTTGCTAATATGAAGGAAGATACCGTCAGCGTGTTAAACCTCCAAACGATGAAAGAAGAACAGAAGATTACGGCAGGACAGACTCCTGTTACAACAGGTATAACAAGTGATGGTCAAACCTTGGTTGTTACGCTTAACGCTGAAAATGCAGTTACCATAATGGATTTGGAAAAAGGTAGTAGTGTGAAAGTACCTGTTGGTGCAGGCCCTGCACAAGTCTTTATCCAGTCAGATGATCAATATGCCTTTGTTGCCAATCAAGGTACAGAGGAAAACCCTTCAAACAGCATTTCCAAAATCGATTTGAGTACACAGCAAGTGGTTGCAACCATAGAAACCGGCAAGGGTGCTCATGGTGTCGTAACAAGTACGGATAATATCCGCATATATGTAACGAACATGTTTGACAATACCGTCAGCGTCATAGATAACCAAGAAAACAAGGTGATCTCCCAGGTTAATGTAGGTGCAACTCCGAATGGTATTAGTTACACACCCTAAGCTGATATAGAGTTCATATTGATTTTCAATGAATGAGTACAAAGCGAGAGGGTAAGGACGTTGCAGAACATAAAACGTGGAGACGTTGTGATTATTGGTATCGTACTTTTCATTGTAGGTTTGATATACGGAGTGAAATGGTTTGATTCACGGAATGATACGTATGTTCAAGGCCAGTTAGTTGCCCAAATCACGGTGGATGGCAGAACATATAAGACCGTCAATTTAACAAAGGAAGAGCAAATTATCGATATCCAAACTAAATACGGACATGATACCTTGAAGGTATTTGATTACGGTATCCAGATGATATTTTCTGATTGTCCCAAAAAAATCGCCTTACAAATGGGCTTTATTTCGAAGCCTCATCAGCAGATCATTTGTATTCCTAACCGGGTGATGGTTGAAGTACTTAACCCAGGCGGTAATAAAAATGCGGATGAACTTGACGCTGTCATTTAACTTTTGGGATTTCCTTGAACAAAAATATTTATTTCTGAACTTCATTCATCCCCGTTTATTCAGAGAAGAAGAAAATATAGGAGGAGATACTAAATGAGAAAGAAGTTTTGGATTGGTCTTAGCACAGTTATATTAGCGATGGGTATTGGAACAGCAGTATATGCAGCGGGAGATGAAACATCCCACCTGAAGGACATGCTTCCCTTCATGAAGGAGATGCACCCTAATATGTCCGAAGATCAGTTATTAGACATGCATCAATCCGGAGACATGAGCAAAATGATGCAAGGTGCCGATATGAGCAAAATGATGCAATCGATCTAAGAGGGCTTTCAAATAACAAGCTGACTTCCCGTTTTGAACCGGTTGTCAGCTTTTTTCATTTTTAAGAATATGTATTCATACTTGTAGGAAGCACGAAGTCCTATAGAGTTTGTTGCATTTCCGACATCCATCACCTGCGAAATAAAAATCAGAAATTAAACTGGATCTTGATCGGTTAAACTGAGCTTAGGAGGGGGCATTATTCTCCTTTAAATTGCCCTAAAGGACTCCTCAGGCACATCGTAGAAGAGCAGTGTATGGATGTTGGGACTCACTGATTAAGATTTATGAGCCAAGAAGTAAATTCTCAATGTACTTTTCCAATAAATTCAGTCCCACTTGTCCAATACTTGATCCTGCTTTCACTGTGAATTCCTTGATTTTTTGCATAGCGGTAACCTTGTTAGTTTCAGGAGTTGTTTCATCTTTCAATTCATCAAGTGCAGTTTTTAAATTTAAATACTCTATCTTTGACGACGTTTTATCTTTGAATATTCTTAATAATTGTTCATCAAAATCATTATAATTTAAACCTCCATTTATTTCTTTTGCTATAATTCCCCTTACATTGGAGAGGATTTGTGGGTTGTGAATGTTTACTGTATCTACGTTACTAATGAATCCATTAAGATAGTCAGGACTTGTAATATCTAAGAAAGAGTCTGGTCTTGTCGTTGTAACCATGCTGTTGATTGGATCTGGTGAACCCAGGTCAATCATTTCAGAATGCAATCTATGTTTAATAGCTAACAACTTTGATTCTTGTTCATATTTAATATCTATTGCTAATCTTTTTGCTTCTCTAGCATATTTACTTATAATTTTACTCATCTCATTTACTTGATAAATTTGCATCCAATAGCATACTACTTGCTTGATTAACATCATTTGCACAAACTTCTAAAAAGTCAGTGAATTCAGTGAATGATCTTTCAAAGTTCTCTGAATCCAACGTTTGATCATCACAATAAAAAGAGTATATTACACCATTCTGAGTATTCATTTGATCTAGGTTTACGTTGAATCCCTTCGTTTTCTTAAGATAGTCTGAAAAAAGGGAGAGGAGCTTATCAATTTCATTTGACCATAACTGTTCATTGTTTACATATAACCTAAAAAGTAATCCTTTTGTGGTTTCTTTTAAAAAGGCTCTAGTTGATACTGAAATTTCTAATCTCCGATTATAAGGAACAATTTCAACCCCGCAGTTGATAAGATAATCTATAACTAATTTCTGTTGTGTTTTGCCTGCTTCCCGTTCTTTCTTATACTCTTCATCATCAAGTTCAAGCTCGACGTCAGAATTGAATATGTATTTCAAGTTATCTTCATACACATAGACTTTGTGAAAATATGGTTTCATTGCGGTACATATTCTCCTTAGGCCTTCGAAGTATTCGTCGTCGCAACATCTAAGAATAGCACTTTCAGTCAACTTCATAAAAACATGTGAAATATTCTCTTGTTTTCTGTTTAGCATCTCTCCAATTATCAGGAGAAGAACTTAATAGTTTATTTATATATACCTTATCTAATATCTTTAATTCATTGACAATTGATTCTGTTGTTAATTCACCGATTAACAATACCTTTTCCTGTAGGTTATTCATACGAAATCGCTCCTTATTTTCTTTTATTACTTTCATTTGGCTAATCTTAAGCACTATTAAACATGCTCTAATTTATGAACGTTGTAAGTAAGGTATTATCTTGATTGTATATTCGTGAAAGTTTTAAACTATCCTGCCATGAATACTGGAACGGACGTTGCGATGGAGGCAGTAGATGTAACTCTGATTCGAGGTGACTTGACGAGTATTCCTGATGCCATATATATGAGCCACAAGACAATGACTAAGACCCGCCAGAATCTGTTCTGGGCTCTTGGTTAAAATACTCTGGGTTATTCTTTGCTGCTGGACTCTTGGCGCCTTGGGTTGTAGGAGTGGCTATGGCACTTAGCTCTGTATCCGTAGTTCTAAATGCTCTTCGATTACAACGTGTAAAGCTATAAACATGAAGCGGGTCTGGTATCCCTTTGGTTATCAGAAGTTACGTGTCTCCTACTTTCGATGATTTCAAAAAAGACTTCGAAGAATATCGAGGCCACTGAAAAAGTCCCAATACTAATTTCTCTAAAGACTATACATCCAAGGTGTCAGTTGTAACTACGGGGAATATTTGGACTTCCGGCCGCTGTTGTCGTAAGAATTTCTTGAATTGTACCGCTGTTCGCGGATGAAATTCGGAGACAAAGGCGGTCGCTTTCGCTCCTACAGTTCCAAATTCCCCCTTCGCTACGCTCCTCTAATGTTTTTTAAATTCAAATTATACGGGCGTCTTTTAGAGGGCTATGAAAACTCCATTTCAGGACACCCTTCCTCGATCTTTTCGAGGAAGGGTGTCCTGTTTTGCTGTATATTTATTGTATTAATTCTAGGTGGTGACCCGGATGATTTCAAACCAACAATCCCTTAACCTCAGTCCATTTATGGCGTTTTACGATATCGTCGTACCTAAAGATAATATGCTACGACAAATAAATGACCTCGTAGATTTTTCTTTTGTCCATGAAGAATTACAGAATAAATATTGCCTAGATAATGGTCGAAATGCTGTGCCTCCCATTCGAATGTTCAAGTACTTACTTCTAATTCTCAAGGAATACATGCCTGAGTATCATGTTTAAGTTCTGATGTATGTTTTTCATAAGTTCGTTTGATATCAGTGCCCTTCCTCATCGCCAGTTTTCTCTCTATACCTATGGGAGTGTGGGATCCTGCCGTTTACTGTTGTATACCCTTCAAAGTGATGGTAATGACTGCCTCCTACCAAAGGAATTGCGGGCCCTGTTGTACCTCTAATTAGGTGAACATGCTGATCATTAAATGAGGTTTCTACATTATAATTATGAACATGCGGGACTCCACTAGGAGCTGGATTACGGAAAGAAACCGTTCGTCATCAACATTGAGCAAGTAACGAAACTGAATAATACCTTTCGAACTGCATTATGGTCGGGAGAATATTTTCAAGTTACAGTTATGAGCATTCCGGTTGGAGATGACATTGGTTTAGAAGTACACCCTCATACAGACCAATTTATCCGAATTGAAGAGGACCAGGGTCTCGTTCAAATGGGTGACTCGAAAAATAAGCTGGATTTTGAGACAATGGTCTACGATAACTATGCCATATTGATCCCTGCAGGCAAATGGCATAACTTAACGAACACTGGAAATATACCGTTAAAAGTTTATGTTATTTACGCGCCACCAGAGCATCCGACCGGAACCATACATGTTACAAAGGCGGAGGCAATGGTATCACATTGATAGACGACGCTTTAAATTTAGTATTTATAACTTCAGTTTCATTCAGCAGACAATTATCGAATAGAACAACTGATTTGAAGAAACATAATGTCAAACATGTACGCAATGCGCCAACATTAGTCCCCTCCTTAGTTAAATGAGCCTTTCACCGGATAAAGTTGAGTGAAAGGCTTCTTTCTCGTGTTCATATCCTTTTGCTATCTTCATAACTTCTTCATAAGCTGCAAATTTGTTCTTCATAACTCTCTTATATAGTGTAACTATAAGGAGGAGATACAAATGAAGAAACTTTGGATTGGATTATCAGCATTGGTACTTGTTATGGGGATTGGAACCGCTGGCGCTTACGCTGCAACAGCAAACAATGATACTAACGGCAGCAGTTTTTTCGAAAAAATGCTACCCTTTTCCAAACAAATGCACCCAAACCTGTCAGAGGACCAAATCAAGCAAATGCATGACAATTGCAGCACTTCAAACGGTACGGGAAGTTCAGGAATGATGCAGAATTCTCAATATAGCAGGGGTATGATGAACTTCTAATCCGATCATGATAAGATAAGACCTCATAGAAATGAGGTCTGTCTCATTTTAACAACAAAGCAGGTGATGAAGTTCGTGAAAATTTTAGTGGTGGATGATGAAGAAAATATCCTGCAGGTCATTAAGGCTTATTTGGAAAAGAATAATTATATTGTGTACAAAGCCGATACAGGAAGAGGCGCGATTCATCTTTTTGAAAACTTACAGCCCGATCTGATCGTGCTGGATTTGATGCTTCCGGATATGACCGGAGAGGAAGTATGCAGAATGGTACGTAAATCATCGAACGTTCCGATACTCATGCTGACTGCAAAGAGCAGTGAGGACGATATGGTGAATGGGCTCATGATTGGAGCCGATGATTATATTACCAAACCATTCAGCCCAAGAGAGCTGCTCGCCCGGGTGATTAGTCTTTTAAGAAGAACCAATCAGCGGGAACAAGGGAATATGTCACTGCTGTCATATGCGCAAGGCTGTTTAACAATGGATTTGGAACGTTATGAGGTGAGAATTCACGAGGAGCCCGTATCCCTTACCCATATGGAGTTTAAGCTGCTGGAAATTTTAGCGAAGCATCCGAAGAGAGTGTTCTCACGCCTTGAACTGGTTAACCTTACCCAGGGTGATACCTTTGAAGGATTCGAGCGAACCATCGATGTTCATATCAAGAATATTAGACAAAAAATTGGCGATGACCCTAAACACCCTGTTTTTATCGGTACAGTATTTGGAGTGGGATATAAATTCTTGGTGAGTCCGGATGAGAAATAGAGGCGGATTGAGCAGAAAGCTTCTTATATCCCATGCCGGTGTGGCTCTTGCTGCGCTTCTGTCTATTGTCCTGCTTGTCAACATAGTAATGAATGTTTCGTTCAACCAATATCAGAAAAACCAGGAGCGGGCGGAAATACAAACGTTACTGGAAGTTCTAAAAGAAGCTTATAATGAGTCAACCAGCCAATGGAATACAAATGTATGGATGATGATTTCGCACCAGGCGATGGTTAGTGAATATATCGTTCGTGTATATGACAAAGACCACCAATTGATTTGGGACACTAGCCAAATGGGGATGCAAAGAGAAGTGAATTCCCAGCCTAAGCAAGACACCATTACAAAAGCAATCGTAAAAGACAATCAGCAGGTCGGGACATTGGAATTTCAACCAGTGAACGAAACATCGCAAAGCCAAAATCAGCAGTTTCTGCGAATGTTTAATACATTGTTATGGGCCGCAATGATTCTCGTTATTGCCGGGACGTATCTGTTTAGCCGCTATATGGCCAAAAGCATTAGCAAGCCTCTTTTAGAGATTAAAGATATCGCTTCGCGAATGAGAGAGGGAGATCTCACTTCCCGGGTTGAAGTTATAAATCAAAATACAGAGATTGATGACGTGGGGCGTGCGCTCAATCATTTGGCTGAAGGGTTGGAAAAGCAAGATCAGTTAAGGAAATCACTGACTGCTGATGTGGCGCATGAGCTGCGAACGCCCTTAACTACTATACAAAGCCATTTGGAAGCTTTTCAGGATGGCATATGGGAACCGACGCCGAATAAGCTTCAAGTGTGTCATGATCAAGTCCTGCGACTGGTTCGACTCATCAGTGATTTGGAAAATCTGGCTGCAGTAGAGAATCCAATGGTTCAGCTGAAGACGGAGATCGTATCTCTTAACGATATTGTTGAGATGTCGTTAAATACAGTATCCAGCCAGTTTAGGCATAAAGGACTTACAGCTGACCTGATAAGTACAAATGACGTTTGGATCACAGGGGACCGTTCGCGGCTCGTTCAGGTATTCGTAAATCTGATAAGCAATGCATTCAAATATACGAGTTCTGGAAGTATTCATATTGAAGTGTTAAAAGAGAAAGCAGAGGGCGTAGTCATCGTATCCGATACCGGAATGGGAATACCTGAAGGTGAACTTTCCTATATCTTTGAACGTTTCTACCGCGGGGAGAAATCAAGGAATCGAAAGACTGGCGGAGCCGGAATAGGACTAGCGGTTGTTAAAGCCATAGTGGATGCTCATGCCGGATCTATTCATGTTGAAAGTGAGAATAAAAAGGGAACTACTGTTTGTGTTCGTCTTCCATTAATTCGATGAAAGGATGAGAGGAAATGATGATGGGTTATGGCTCTGGGTTCGGAACATTTGGATTAGTCATCAATTTTTTACTGATCGTAGGTGTAATCTATTTGGTGATAAAATGGGTTGGGGGCAATGGGAATTCACGATTTATTGACAATACTCCAGAGAGAATCTTGGATGAACGCTTTGCAAGAGGTGAAATCACGGAGGAAGATTATTACCGGATGAAGAGCATTTTGCGGGATTGATAACATTAATGGAGATATGGCAAAAGAACAAGGAGCCCACCTCATTTGATTTATCTCCCTCCTGGTTTGTTTATAATTCTAAAAAGATCATCTTTTGGGGAAACGAGAAATATTTGCTCAGAAAGAAACTTATCCATCAAGCAATTCTAAACCGGATGTCTTTAAATGTTCACTTGATCAGCGGTGAAACGTATTGTGGTGTATGTAAGGAGCATGAATTATAACCACACATAACTCATCTACAATAAAAACATCAACATAAGCAACATACAGAGGAGGTATACAGATGGAGTGGTCTTTATTACTGTTGTTGATTTGTTCGCTAATGATGATGTTTGGGATGAAAATGTTGCATGGTCAAGGATCTTTTTCAAACGGAACAAAATCAGAGTGGAGTCTTGAGAAAGAATACAATGAGCTAAGAGTGCAGAATGAACAATTGAAAAAAATCCGCCATTTGTCTAAATAAATCATATTCTTAGAAATAAATAAACGACATGAGAAGATAATACTGAGGAGGAATTTAAGATGGATTGGTCAATACTGCTGTTGTTAATTTGTTCGTTAATGATGATATTTATGATGTTTGGGATGCGGAGGACGCATGGTCAAGTTGGAGGCTCTAATCAGTCACAATCAGATTGGAGTCTTCATCAAGACTATAATGAGATAAAAGTGCAAAACGAACAATTGAAAAAAGAAATCGGAAAGTTATCCATTAACTAAGTGTACTATCCTAGTGTCTAAATTATATCTTCAATACAAAGGCATAAAAATGTACAGGAACTAGAATGTATGGTAGGTGAGAATAGTGTTTAAACATCGAGTGTTAATTGTAGATAATACAGGGCTACGAGAAATTCGATCCGCTTTTACTTATTGGGTCAATAATAGAAGCAACTACGGGTCAGGAAGCGCTGGCGATGATAAAAAATCATCCCTTTGATATTATCCTATTGGATGCCAGAATACCGGATATGGATGGATGCCAAGTATGCCAAATACTTAGAGAAACAGACACTATACCGATTCTTATGCTCTCATCGTGTACAGAACTCAAGAATAAAGTTCGTTGTTTTCGGATCGGTGCGGATGATTTCTTAACCAAATCTTTTGATTTGGAAGAATTGTTAGCCCGAATGAATGCTTTATTACGCCGGGTAGCGATGACACAAACTTCCTTTTCAATGGCAAATACGTTGAATTTCTCGAGGATAAAGCTACACTTTAATCTTAGAGAGATTCAAATAGATGAGACTGTTGTATCACTAACTGAAAAGGAGATGGAGTTACTCGCTACCCTTGCTAAGAACAGTCAATTCGTATCTACCAGAGATGAACTGATAGATAGTATATTCGGATACGATGGGGGGACACGTGTTATAGATTCTCATATTAAAAATATATGTAAGAAACTGAAAAGTGCGGGTTTAGAATATAACCCTATACAAACAATAAGAGGAGTTGGATACAAGTTCTTAGTTTTCACTGAGAACGAGTAGTGAAAAAATCACATTAAGCCGGGCTGAATAATGAGTTATCTTAATTAAAAAGGTCTAAGAAAAGAGGGGCATGCTTCGGCAGCTCCTCTTTTTGCTATATCAATTGGAAATGTTAGTAACTCAACTTGAGTAAAAATACATAAAACAGGGCATCCCTAATGAAAAATGAAATGAAGTAGGTGAGAGCATATTGGTATAAAAAAATAGTTATTACGATTGCCCTCTTTATTATGGTATTTCATCCGTCTGATACAGTTCACGGACAATAGAGGTACCGGCGAAAGTCGCTTTTATTCGGAACGGCAACGTAGGGTGTATGTAAATGGTACGGAGAGCCAGGTATCTAGTTCGGGGAAGGCTTTGAGCCTAGATTGGTCCGCTGATGGAGTGTTACTTTCCTATGTTGAAGAAGATGGAGAAAATCCGCCTCAGCAGAGCGTTAAGATCTATGATGTTAGCACCAAAAAAACAATAAAAATCTATAAAGGGTATTTGTCGAGGTGGACTCCCCACGGTAGTATTCTTGCCTATAAATACAGTACTGTGCTCAATGTTTCAGACTTGAAGAAGTTTAATAACGCTGCAATTGGAGTAGATGAATATGTCTGGATTCCTGACGGCAGCGGATTTATTCTATCAAAAAATGGCGACCTCACACCGGAAGGTTGAATGGGAGCGACGCTTTATAAGAAGATACTGCCGAAGAATTGGGCGGGGGCGAGCTCTTTGGAGAACGTCGAAAAATTTTATAGGCTATCGAATGAGATATCAAATAACGGTTCAAAAATCATTGCGGTCAATCCCAGTGATTTTTCTTTCTCGCGGAGCGGCAGCTGGCTTTCATTTGTTGTATCACCAACAGCATCCTGGTCTATGGACAGCAATATGGTTTGCGCGATCTCATCCGATGGTCGTCATTTTGAAGTATTGGATGAAATCATTTTAGAAGTCGGACGTCCGAAATGGGCACCTTCGAAAGACAGCTTAGCGTATATTGCAGGTGGGGGAAGACTTGTGTTTGGGTTTAAGGAGAAAGATTTAATGACGAAGGAATTCCCTACATTTACAACTTATACACCGGAGAATTACGCCGACTTGGATTTTGCTTGGAAGGACGACGATACGATTTACGTCTCTCGGGTTAAAGAAGCGGAATGGTCAAATGATTTTTCTAAACTCCCTTTGCCAGCTTTATATATTGTGGATACCGTATCAGGCGAACAAACCACCAAGGTTACAATTCCACCAGAAGGATATGGCGATTACGGTCCCGACTACATTCATTCCGTCGATAAATTGATTTGGATACGAAAATACCATTATACAGACACGAATATCTGGATTTCCAATCCTGGCGGAAGTGACGCATACCTATGGCTGAAAAGTGCCGCCTCGCCGGTAATTTATCATCGTCGAAAGGATTCCTAACAGTAATTTCATTCAACTAACGGAAAGATTAGATGAATAAACTAGCGGCAGTTTAAGAGTTTTTCTCGTGCTGTTTTTTTACTGGTGTCCATCTAATTTCAGGAAGAGTTTCCGCTTGTGTACCTAGTGGTTCTTCCGGATTCGGACCGGGTCTCTGGCCGCCGGACGTCCAACTGTATGCCAAAAACAGTTCATGCTCAGGCTACTTTTATTTTCTCTTAATAGTGTCGGTCGCATTACGGATACCTTCCTCTAGGTTATCAGTCTATAACTTATTTATCAAAGGCTGACGATTTCTTAGCTCCAAAACCTTGTAGAATCAACGATTCCAGTCTAAACTATATTTTCTTCATATATCTGAGTGGAAAATAGGGTTAGTGATGAGAGATAAGATGACAGAACAAAATGAATTTTTATTTGCTGTAGGCAAATTTTGTCAGTAAGTTGAGCGACGAAATGTACTAGAAATAAGTCCATAAAAATCACATTCTTTCAACATTGAGTCCACACATAATCCTTCTACAATGGAAATGATAAAAGAGAGCTTTTTATAAAGGAAGTAAACCAATGGTTTTATTTTGGTTACCGTTATTGATTCTCTAAATTTGTTGATATGAGTTAGTTCTTACAATTTTATTCGTTGCTTTCTTTTCATTCCGAACATCATAACTACCATTGAGTATGATGACTAATCATCGAGTATTAATTATTCATAGTGACCGAAATATCAGAAATTTGCTTCGGATTTTTTTATTGGAAAAAGGATTTTCGATAAAGGTAGCAGCAACGTGTAGTTATGCGTTAACTATGGTGAAAAAGCATTCTTTTAATATCATCCTATTGGATGACTTATTGCCGGATATAGAAGAATCCCATGTTCTCGAAATCGTTAAAGATACTAAATGGATACCACTCCTTGAGCTTTCTGCGGGCAAAGCAACATTGGATAAAGTGGGTTGTTTTGGGGTGGACAGTTACTTGGTCAATCCTTTTCATTTACAGGAAAGTTAAGCCGAATGAATTCTTTATTGAGCAGATCAACCCTAATACAAGCTTCACAAGTTCCTCTAACAGAATTACATGTTATGGATTCGTCGGATATGAAAATACGATTAGATGATAACGAGCTTTATATGCAGGGAACATCCATTCCTTTAACTAAAAAAGAGACTGTATTACTTGTTACACTTGCAAAGAGTAAACAACGTGTATTTACCCGTAAAGAATTGGTAGAGGAAATGTTTGGAATTGATTATAGGGGAGGATACCGAATTGTTTATACCCATATAAAAAACATACGAAAAAAACTTAACAGTGCAGGTTTGGAATATAGTCCTTAACAAACCATACGGGGAGTGGGATATAAGTTCCTTGTTTCTAGAGAGGACGAATAATGAACTCATGGGTCTAAAGGATTTGTAATGTTCTTTATAACTGTTTGATAATCCATTCTTTCTAAAGCTTTCAGGGAAGAAATATTAAAAGGCGGGTTGATATGAAATTATCGCGAAAGCTAATGCTCTTTATTTCCACCGTTACTTTGCTACTGACGATTTCACAAGGTACATACGCTATTCTTGGAATGGAATCTCAAATAGAACATATTGCTTCGCAAAAAATGATATCCAACAGTTCAATGGCGATGGCATTGATTAATGAGAAATTCCCAGGTGAATGGATATTAAAAGAAGGAAAGTTGTATTAAGGGGACCTTATCATTGATGGTAGCGATGTAGTGACGGATTCCATAGGGAGCTTAACAGGAGACGAAATTATTATATTCAAAGGAAATAAGAGTGTAGCTATATCAGGCGAGATGGAACAGGGTGAAGCAATGCTACCTGAAATCCAACTGCTATGAACGAATTTGTCAATTCCCCTGTATTCCCCTTTTAACCAAGGTGTTTTCAATCCTTTGGGCATAGAGACAAAACCTGATGCCATCTATATGAGCCGCAAGACAATGACGAACATCCGCCAGAATCTGTTCTGGGCTCTTGGTTACAATACACTGGGGATTCCTATTGCTGCTATCGGTCTCTTGGCTCCTTGGGTCGCAGGAGCAGCTATGGCACTAAGTTCTGTATCCGTAGTTCTAAATGCCCTTCGCTTACAACGAGTAAAACTATAATGATTTAGCGATACAGAAATCCTTTACAAAAACAAAAGTTTGTGACACCTACATTCGATGTTTTCTATAAAAAAAGACTTCGAAGTATATCTTCGAAGTCTTTTTGCAATCTTTCTTTATTACTGATTCATACCAGCCATTCCGCTTACAATCTCAGGATTAACCATCCCAAAGATCATGGCGATGTGTGCAACAACGAGAAACCCGCTGACGAGAATAAAGTGAAGCTTGAGCTTTCCTTCTTCCGAACGTTTACGGCCGATAAGCCCAAGCTCCAAAAGAGCCAGAGGCAGCAGGAAGAATACGCCACTGAGGTAAAATCCAACCGCGACTACGTCTACCCAGGAATGCCACTCTCCATTTACGGTCAGAGGGACAAAAGCTGTCGGGAAGAGATACAAGAAAACTCCTGTAAAGTAGAGACCGGCCAAAATACTGCAGATTCGGTTAAACGCCTTTAATCCACCCTGGACGTTTTTGTTGAAAAGGATAAAGAACTCGGTTACTGTAATAGTCTCAGCAAAAATGACGGGGATTGCCATAAAGATGATCAGATTCCACGGCTGGCTGTCCATAAGAAGGGACATGTAATGAGTCATGTTCATTGATTAATTCCCTCCATTTATATAATTACTGCAAGAGTTATCATATGTGGAAAGTTTGTAGAAGAGATTGGAGAAGGAGTATCAATAGATGGAAAATAGAGTTGAAGATATAGAGTATAGAATTCGTTTAGAAGATAGGTATACTACGTGGATTGAAAGTGAAGGGGAAGTATGGAATACCTAGGAGTGGATTCAGAATTACTCATGCGGTGGCTGATGGTATGGGGAGCCTGGGCAGTCCTCATAAGTTTATTGATAAATGTGGTCATAAGTGTTGTAGGAATCATTCCATCAGTGGCACTAACGACTGTGAATATGTTAGTCTTTGGTGTGGTTCCCGGGTTTCTTCTCTCTTGGATCGGAGAAGTTTTAGGGGCAGCCGTCTCTTATCTTCTTTATCGCAAAGGTACCTTAACTTATAAGGAGAAATATCGTCCGAATAAAACCATCAAATGGCAGTCCCAGATTCAATCATTAAGTCCGAAGCGTCAGTTTTTTAGCATAATAATTGTCCGATCAGCGCCGTTAATTCCTTCATCATTAGTCACTCTAATCTGCGTTATTTCCAAAGTAGGCTTTTCAAGTTTTATAGTTGCTTCTGCGATAGGTAAAATACCATCGTTGCTACTTGAGACACTCATTGGCTATGGATATGTTAATCTAATGGACACTAAATTCAAGTTAATGATTACAATTTTGTTTCTTTTATTGAGCACCATTATTTTTTATCTTGATAGAAAGAAAAAGGGATAATGCATGGACAATAGAAAAATAGTTACTTATATAAATAGGGTTTTTGCGTAATTAAAGCTCGAAAATCTGCATTATACACTAAAAAAGTGTAGAAACTATGTAGTTTAAAAATAAAAGTATAAAATTTGTGAAAGCATTGACAGGCGATTTCTTGATATATTAAAGTGTAATTAGTTACAAAATATTAACCAACTGCCGAATTTCGTATTGAAAACGGGGGAACCATTCCGGGTGAATTATTCTTGTGAGCAAGAGAATATAGGGAACCTTTAACCGAACCCTCAGCTAACTCCGTAGGCATTGAAGGGAGAACAAGGTTCTGAAGAAAGTCATTTTATCTTTACTAGGAGCTGCAGTTATTTTCACAACAGCTGTACCAAGTACTTTTGCAAGTGAGGTAAAACTGGAGAGTGAAGTGAATCAGGTACTCGGGACACCTTATTTATGGGGTGGAACCACTAAGGCAGGATTCGATTGTTCCGGATTCATCCTGTATGTACTAAAAAAGTTTAATGTGGATGATCTTCCACGCACTTCCCAGTCACAAGCTAAAGTAGGGACACCCGTTGCAAAAGAGAACTTACGATCAGGAGATTTGGTGTTTTTTAATACCTTTGGTAATGGTATCTCCCATGCCGGAATTTACTTAGGCGACGATCAATTCGCCCACTCCTCAAGCAGCAAGGGAGTAAGCATAAGCAAGTTGTCCGAAAGATACTACAAAGATCGTTATGTTACGGCTCGGCGTGTAGTAGATAAAGAGAGTTATCTTAGTATGGTTAATTAAGTAATAGGTGAGGGGGTATCCAGCAGCCATATATGGCTGCAGGATACCCCTAGTTTTTTAGAAGATCCCAGAACGGTCTGTTTTCTCATTTCCCTAATCCCACAGATTCCTCCTCAACATACAAAGGAGTCCCCTATATATCATGGGGACTCCTTTGTATGTTGGTCACTAATATCTTTTCAAATGGATATAATCATATGTTTGCTCTAGGGTATGTATGTGATGTTCTTATAACCTAATATCAATAGTTTGCCCACGATATTCGTCCAGTATATTTGCCTTTGGGTTTTGAATGGGTTCTTTAGCATGCTCGTGATTGGTGATTTTTTTGTCTCCTGTTCCCGTATGCATTCCATCCATTCCACAGTTCTTTGGCATATTAGCTGAACCTGATAATCCACTTAACCCATTCATATAATATTCCTCCTAGTAGTATAATTCAACTCTTTAATACCCTCTCATGGTAACACTTAAATGTACATTTTATATGTGGTAGGTGAGTAGAAGCCCAATTTCTTTTGGTTGGACAACTTGGAAGAAGTCTACACTCTCACTCGGATTCGTTAATTATTTTTAAAAAGAACATCATATCTTCATACTTTCTCCAAAATGTATTGCTATACTGTGAGGAGATTAAGAATGAAGGTATTGAAAAAAGGTGTATTAACAGCTACATTATCTGTAGCTTTTTTAACATTAACAATCACCAGTCCAGCTGCTTTAACGCCAGCGACACAAGCGGCACAAGCGGTAAAAGTAACTTCAATTGCAGTCAAAGGCCCTTCTAATCCTTTAAGGCCATCTGAAACCTTTCAGCTGAAGCCCACCGCGGTGACCTCACCCAAAGGCGGGAAAATAAAGATAACCTATTCTTCAAGTAATTCTAAAGTAGCAACGGTAAATGCAAGTGGATTAGTGACAGCGGTTGCTTCAGGAAAGGCTACCATTAATGTAAATTCAGGCGGCAAAAAAACATCTGTAGTAATAAATGTGGTAACTTCTGATCACAAACACTGATGCTTAACAAGAGAATTATGAGCATGATGCCAGTAAAATTATAAACTGAATCCCAGCAGTTCCTGATCCCTGGAAATAGATTGGCCAGAGCAAAAGATGTAATATTAAACGGCACTAAATGTAAAAAGGAAGGTAGTAAATTTCATGAATAAAAAAGTATTTATGTCCACGGCTATAGCGATAACTTTGATTGGTGTAGCTTTGGGCACCTATACAATCGCTGACAGGGGAAAAACTGAGCCGATTGGTGAAAAGCTAGCCCAAACAAACGATATTAAAAAATTGGTGAATGACTACAGCATGGGTAATGCCAAAGCCAAATCGGCTTCGATTACATCAAATCAGCTGACAGTGACAACGGATAATGATCAAAAATTGACCTACGGCCTGCCGAGGGATGAGTTTTTCGTTTCAATTGCGCCTTACGTTAGCCAAACACATCCCTGTGCCATACATAACCTGGCTGGGTGTCAGGGAGAAATGGCGAATACATCATTTAATGTCACCGTAACCGACCACAATAACAAAGTGGTAATAAAGGATGTTATTAAATCCCATGACAATGGTTTTATTGATCTCTGGCTACCGCGAGACCAAACGTTTCACGTAACGATTGATTACGATGATAAGAACAGCACCTCTTCCTTCACAACATCGGAAGGGGACAATACTTGTATCACTACGATGCAGTTATCGTAAAATCTACAAGTGGATAGGACTCCGGAACTCTAAAAATAGGGCGCTCCAGTAGCCACTTGGCTTGGGAGCACCCCTTTGGACTTTTGGGAACCGATAATATTTCATTCGCACCGTCTGCAACACTATCTGATTATATTGGAGATCACCAGACGCTGATCAATTTCCTGAATTAATTAAAAAAATCAATTCTTACATAAGCGTGAATAAAAAGGACAATCCTGATTAAGGGGGGATGCTTAGGAGGTGCAGTTTTCATGTCCCCTTACACAATTCTTTTAAAAGATTTTTTCGTAACTTATCAATAGAAGGGGTAGCCACATTACTCTTTTTGATTAGCATATCAAATTCTTCCTGAAGGCAGATCATCTCGGGTTTTGCTGCGGCTGTATGCTTTGCCATGGCTGTTTCAGCAAACTTTGTGCCCATGATAATTTTAAAAATTGGGGCAATCATAAAAACGGGAAGTTTTAAATAGTGAAGTTTTGAAGGTGTGATTTTAATGCCTAATTTAGTCAACACAGCAAAGCCTTCTTTTATCCCCAGAACCATTAATTTAATATCTGCATATGATTTTGCCAAAGCAAAATTATTACTATTATATTTATAAAGAGCGTTACCGATACTTGTAACCATTGCCACATGCGTTTTCTGCCACATATCCATGTTACTAGTTACAACTGATGAAATACCGGCATTGTTAAAAATATCTACTATTTTTTGTAGCCTTTCGGTTTTTTGGCGACTGTATTCTGAAAATGTAGTGGTCTGAAAAGCCCGCATGAATCCCTTGCCGATAAAGTAATGTACCCGGCCGTCTACACGTTCTCCTCCTGCGGACGGAAATCCTAGCATCAGGCGGTCACTACCCACTGCATGAACCCATTCGTCATAACCAGATGCTGTATTGACTACAAAGACAATATTTTTTGATTTATTTTGAGAAAGTATCGGCAATACACTGACTATCTGTGTTTTTTGCATTACTACGATTATGTAATCGAAAATATTGTCTGGCAACAGATGTTCAATCAAATTTACCTTTGCAATTTCTTCTCGGTTGTTGCCTGAATTCACGAGAATCATCCCGTTTTTTTTCAGGTCAACAAGTCTTGTCCTCCTTGCAAGGACAGTGATATCATATCCTGACAACGCAAGTCTCCCAGCGAAAATACTCCCGATTGTGCCTGCACCATAAATAAGAATTTTCAAGTGATCTCTCCTCTAAAAGTAATTAGTAATACCAAAGAAATAATATCAGCATATAGGACTCGCTGGTAAAGTATCACTGATCGAATTGGCCAATGTGCTTAACCTGGATAAAAGTACAATGAGCAGGACTGTAAATAATCTTGTAACCGATGATTGGGTTGAACGGATTACGGACCCAGAAAATCGACGTTATGTCCAACTAAGGCTAACAAAAAAAGGGTGGATACTCCATGAGAATATAAATTCCGTACTTCATTCGTATTTCGGGAGTGTAATGAATGATATTCCGGAGAACAAACGAACACAGGTTGTAGAGAGTCTGGAACTATTAATTAATGCGATAAATAAGAATAACTGCTGTTAGCCATTCGATGGGAACTTATATTTATTATTGGAGGTTCACCTACAATCTGCATAAAAAGTTGATCTATTTCATTGTTAAAGATCAACTTTTTATTGCACTGTGATAAAGTGAGAAGAGACACATTGTAGGGAGATTAATGACATTAATGTGGGCACTTTAATGTCATTTTTGTCGGATGACAAGAGTATGTTCCGCATAGAACCCGCATAAATTGCGGTTTATTTTTTTTTACGGTACTGATTGCCGAAATAGGCCAAGAATGTGTTCCGTTAGCCGATATAATTATGTTAGAGGACAGGACATGTAATCTAAGAACCGTATGTGCTTATCAACTTTAACTTAAGTTTTATTATAATCCATTCATCTGAGAAGCGAAGCTCTTTTCCTTAAATAATTGGTGTATCATCGGCTAAAAAAGCCAAACCTTCTATCCAAAAGCCGCCACAATTTAAGGTTTGCCAACCTGCTTGTTCGGATCGGTACAATAACACATGCATATAGACGTATAAACGCCTCTACCCTGCCGACATGCCAGTTCTGATCCACTTCTGAGGTTTATAGTTATTGCGTGTTAGCGATATGCATCCTACAATGAGGATCCTGAATTCTTAAGGACAGAGATAAGAATGGATCTCAGTTAGCGGTGGATTCAATTTATGGACAATGCCATTCCAGAGGCTCAGAAAAGTTTAGAAAACCGACCTTTTCCGGCGTTCTTGAATGTCAATTGGTGCCCACTCAAGATTTGTTTTATTGCATAGTTTATTGTATCCTTGGTCTTTTACCCTGAGGAACAGCTAAATCACAAGTTCGGATGACGAGTTTGGATACTTCAGAGTAACCCAAGCGATATATAGGCCAATTACAGCAGCCATTAGCAGGAGTATCGCAGAAATTAAGGCTAGCTTATCTAACTCTCTGGGGGAGACTGGAGGTTTGGAATTCCTTTTTTTATTTTGCATCGCACACTCCTCCTTTAAAAGAAAGTAACTCATACTGTATGTTATGAAAAAGGGGATATTCTGTTCGAAAATTAGGTTGAACACCAAGTTAATCCTTGAAGGAGAAATGATCTATGCGTAATTCTGTGGCTTCACCCCGTAAAAGGAGTCGGGAAATGTGCAAAAAAAAGGCGGAAACACTGGTGAAATCTATACAAATTAGTCCCCTTAATTTAACCAAAAAGGATTTTGCGGAATTGGATGCATTTCTCAGCCGTTTCTTCCTGCTAAACCCTAAAATGTTCACGGATTTATCTGAAGAAAACCTTAAGAAATTGCAGTTTCTTCTTGAAAGAATTAACTCGAGCATTCAGAAGCTTGATATTCAAAATACTCACATCTCCAGGTTCGTGTCCGACTGTCAGAGTCTATTAACCCAATATGCTAAAAAGTAAAAGCTGGGGGGATCTCGTTTGTATGAAAAAATCGATTAAATTTCCGAAAAGTGAAAAATTAACAATCGCACAAGTGATTTCGAACTATCCAAATGCACAGCCATTACCTTCCATCAAAGGAGGGACTGGAAAAATTGTTTATGAGCTGACGGAAGAACTGGTTAGACGAGGGCATAAGGTCTATTTATTTGCAGCTCTAGGGAGCAGGAGCAAGGCAAAGCTTATCCCCTATCCTAAGGGGCTCTGAGCGAGTTGACATTATCCATGACCATACTTTTCGTTCCGCTCTCGGCGTAACTAATCCTAAAATCCCAACGGTATGCACTGTGCATATCCCGGTCAAACGGCGGATTAAATACCCTGTATACGTAAGTAAACGTGCCCGCCATCTGATGGGGAACAACAAAGGCTTCTGCGTATATAATGGGATTAATACGCGTGAATATGAATTTAGCACAGAGAAACATTTATATCTGTTGTATATAGGTAGGATTATTCGGAATAAGGGTGTTTTGCAAGCTATACAAGTTGCCGAAAAGACTGGTAGCCGTTTTTGACCATATCTGCGATGACGAGTGCGTCTTTGCGGTCGCTTTTTGATGGGGTATTGTCGCGATTTTCTTTGTTCTTTTTAACGAGGTGTGGATTCACGAGAACAGCTTCAATTCCTTGGTCTGAGAGCCAGCGAGCCAGGCTCAGCCAGTAATGTCCGGTGGGTTCCATACCCACAATGATTTTGCTCAGCTTGTAAGACTTGAGCAGATCTTGAATCCAGCGTCGGAACAGGCGAAAGCCCTCGTCATGGCTGCCGAACTCAAGCGGCGATCCCAAAGCAATTCCCCGATAGCTCACTGCGCGAGCGACATGCGTCTGCTGGGCAATATCTACACCGACAACCAGATGCAAAGAGGAAATGTTTTCAATGAGTTGATTTTGCTTGTCCTGAGTTTTAAACTTCATAGTAGAGCGACCTCCTAAATGGTGAGATTAAAAGGGCTGTAGACCCGTATCCAACTCTCATGTTACAGAGGCGCTCTTTTTTGTTCAAACTCCAAATTATTCAGTTTACAGGAATTCTAACGGGAAACGATAGCTCAATAACGACACAAAGGCAGCCAGTCAATGGATCGGCTGCTCGACGAATGTCAGTACAGTTGGTATGCCGAAGACATTGCAATCCAGCTCTATTACTTGCTGTATGTATTCGGGGAAGATTCGAAGTCCGAACGGAAGGTGCAGTACGAACTTTTCATTAAACATTTCGAGCAAGGTTATACAGAGGATGGCCGTCATATGCCTGAAGGCTGGAAGGATCAGCTTGGGCTCTTCCTTAGACTACGCGAAATTATCGTTTTCGTCGGTATGCACCAAAGCTGGGATTTGAGTCAACCAGACGACTGGACACGCGATTTTTTGCGAGATAGTAGAATGCGAATTACAAAAGGAGTTTCGTTGATCGACGAATTTTGAACAACTAAAATGGAAGATATTATTCAACTCCCTCGAAATGATTTAATTATCTCACTCAGGCTCATGAATTCGCAGGATTTCTCCTTAATCAATGTGCGAAAGATGAAAGATTAGAAGAAGCAGGTGGCCGAGAAGACATAGAAGGGCATACGGAAACAGAGGTATTAATTTAATACCCATATCATTCCATATATGCACGTCTCCATTTCGCCTTAGTGATTCTCACTCCCATGTCTCAACGGGTCACAAGCCCTTTCATTCCTTCGTCACATCTAACTAAGGGGTGGAGGTCGGTCTTTCTAACGGAACGGGTCCGAGCCCTTTTGTTGAACGTCTCCCGATACTCCGTGCTATTTTATCCTGCGAATACATGAACCGGTGAGGATCAATTGGCTTTATGCTGCGTGTAGGAAAACTCTAGTCGAGTCATAAGTTTTGCCGCTTTTAGCAAGACAGACAAGCATACGTGCAACTTTCCCAATCAATTTCATAATCGATTTCATCTTCTTTACCTTCTTTTCCTTAACATTGTAGTGGTGCAAAGCCCGAACTTCCGAGTTGGTCATAACCATACACATTGTCATGAGATAGAGGAAATGACGTAGACGGGGGCGTCCGCGTTTGCTAAGCACCATTTTTCCTCGCCACTTCCCAGAACTTGCTTCAGCTAGGTTTAGACCGGCATGGCGTAGTAGAGCATTTCCGTGCGCATAACCACTTAGATCGCCAGCCTCGCCCAGAACGCCTGCTAAGCTGGTAGCATTCAGACCTGGTATTTCAAGCAGTTTTTGTGCATAAGGAATACGCTCGAGTATAATGTGGACTTCGTGCTCGATCTGTTCAAGTTGTCGCTGAGCTAAGTCATACTCTTCTAAGAGTTGCTTTAAATGAAGTTTGTAGGCTTGAAGTGCGTGCGTGGCACCCACACTGCATTTCGCAAGTGCAATAAGTTGCTCTGCTCGTTTGACGCCAGCATGACGTTTCACATATTTCTTCCAGCCAGTAAGAACTTGTTCAGTGGATAAAGGGCTGATTTCCTTCGGCAATGGGAAGAGCCTGAGTGTAGCGATGGCACTGGTGCAAGTAAGAATCTTAAATACCTGACGCAGTTCAGGAAAGACAATATCTACCCAGCGATGAATTTGGTTTACAGCACTGTTGAGACGTTTGGTCACCGTTTCTCGATTCGCCATAAGAATACGGAGTTCTTCGTAAGATTCTGCAAGAAATCGAACTGGAGAATAATATCCATTTTTAATCATATCTGCGATGACCAACGCGTCTTTATGATCGCTTTTAGATGGCGTATTGTCGCGGTTTTCTTTGTTCTTTTTAACAAGATGGGGATTAACAAGCACAGCTTCAATGCCTTGCGAAGACAGCCAGCGAGCCAAGCTTAACCAGTAATGACCTGTGGGCTCCATACCGACAATGACTTTATGAAGCTTGTTCGATTGTAATAAATCTTGGATCCAGCATTTGAGTAGATTGAAGCCTTCTAAATGGTTGCTGAATTTCAGGGATGTACCGAGTGCAATCCCTCGAAAGCTTACAGCTCTGGCAACATGGACTTCCTGAGCAATATCTACACCGACGACAAGGTGATGAACGGTAATGTTTTCAATAAGTTGATTTTGTTTTTCTTGTGTTTTAAACTTCATAGTAGAGCGACCTCCTGATGGGATTTTTGAGGCAATGACCTCGTGCGTAACCCCATCTTACTGAGGCGCTCTTTTTTATTCAAACTCCAAATTTTTCGTTTTACAGGAATTCTAACGGGAAACGTTAGCTCAATAAAAACAAGAAGACAGCAGATCTCAACGTGATCGGCTGCTTTTGTTAATCAAACGGGCAGGTTAGTTTAAAAGTTTCGCGAATACCCTACATATGAAATTATTCATAGAGTAAGATATTTTATCCTTCACGAATTTTATGCTGAGTGACGAGTGCCAAACCATGTGGACGCTGGGTGTGCAGCGGATTCCGGCTCAGGAAGAGGTGCTGAACCGTCTAGCTGCCTCTGCTGCGCCTAACAAAAAGATGATTTTGTCGCTTTTGGATCAAACACAACCTATGCCAACGCACCCCTTCATGATCTATGTATGGGAGGCCCTGAACGCAGGTCTGACCGAGCTGAGCTTGAGCAATCCTGAACAAGCATTGAAAAAAATAGAACAGACCCTTCAAGCATCTTGGGGCGCATTTAAAAGCTAATAAGAGACGGGGAGAAGCCAAATGAAAACAACGATATTCAGCCAAATTTCGATCGACGGAAAGCTCACTATGGGAGCAGGTAATTCGAGTAAGGAGCTTTTTTCTTTGTTTTCCAATGAGGATATGGAATTCATCCATCTATTTCGGGGGAATGTGCAGGGCATTATGGTTGGCAAAAATACAATTTTAACGGACAATCCCTTTCTTACTAATCGGTATGAGGAGAATAAAAATCCAATCCGTATCATTCCAACAACGACCTTCCAAATCACTATACTCTACAGGAAATGACACGCCAAGACTTTATAGAGTATGTAGATTTTCTTAAAAGGAATCCAATGGGAGGGAAAAGCCCATCACAATACCATAATCAACCCCCTAGCGATTATGGTATTTGGTCGATGATTGCAAATATTGAAAATTTCATAACCTATCTGCAACGATATGGATGGGAAGAAGCACCTCTGAAACCCTCAAGGTCGTTGATTTATCAAGAAGATAGACCAAAATTAGAGAAAAAAAAGATCACCGAATATAACTATTTAAATGATAATATTTGGGAACAAATAACCAACAAAATTCATTTATTAGATCCTCAATATGTGGCCTATCGTTATTTTATTGGAGGCGACTGGATTTCATTTAGTTGATCTTCTTACACTTAAACTAGACTGCTTGCAAAAAAGAGACGATGGGTATTGGATTGTTTCAGAGCGAGATAAAATCAAATCAGTTCCAATAAGTGAAGATATTTATAGCATGGTGAAAGCACAAAAGATATTTATTCATGAAAAATTTTCAGAAGAAGAAAACCCCGAACACTTCTTGTTTCTGAGATATAAGGGAAAAATGAAAGATCGTGGCAGAACATATTTGCAACCTTCTCTTATACGTCAACTGAATATTTTTGCTGAGCAGCAACAAATTATAGACCTGAACGGTAAAATATTTCGGTTTGGAGCGTCACCATTTCGCCACCGTTTTGGTATAAAAAAAATCAGTAATGGGGCCAGTATCCTAGATGTACAAAAACTATTGTCAAATGTAACTCCAGAAATGGCTGTTATTTATGCCAAGATCCACGATCATAATTTACAAGTTATTTGGGAACATTCTCATGAGTATGGGGCTGTACGCCTAGACCCGATAACCGGTGAGGTCATCCAGACTAAAATCCTTGATCAGGCCTATGAAAATAATGTAGATATCGATTGGTTAAAGAGAAATCTAACTGAAATCAGACTTGAACAAGGTTATTGTATTAAATCCCCTCGTACCCATTGTCAATTTTTGAGTCAAACTCATGAACAGCCCTGTATAATGTTTAAGTGCTCAAGCTTTTACATCGATTCTTCTTTTCTTCCTTATTACGATCAACAGATTTCCATGATTAATCAACAAATTGAAGAGGGAAGTATGCACGGGAGATCTCGTTTAGTCGAAATATTGAAGGGAAAGTTAGAAAAATTCGTTGAAATAAGAGAAAAAATTAACACTCAAAGTAAGGTGGAGCAGTCTGATGAGTATGAATCAAGTGGATAGTCCCTTGAAGGGATTCGAATCGTCTTGGTCTATCATTGAAAAGATCAAGAAAGCAAATGTTGTAAACTCACGGCAACTGTTGCAGAGATATGGACCAGAGCTTCCAATAACAGGCGGTTCTATTATTAGTAAAAAATATTTAAGTTTATGGACTTTTGAAGGATTCGATCACCAAAAACTTACTCAAGCACTAGGGTATTCATTAAGTGACCATACCGAGGGCATAAAAAAAAGATTAACTCAGATGTTTCCAACCTACATCAAGTCAGAATCCCTGTTTAGAGACACTCTTCATTTTTGCAAAGAATGCATGAAACTGAATTATCATAGCTTGTTGCATCAATTCAAATTTATAGAAACTTGTCCGTTTCATCTGTGTGCCTTAGACAGCGAATGTCCATCTTGTAAGAAATCCATCCCCTATTTATTACCCCGACATGAGTACGAATCGGGGTTTATTTGCAATTGTGAAGAATGCATAAATAATCAAGATGTCCAACAGCATTTAGTAGCTAGTCGTACCTTAAAAGATCCTAATGTTATCGCATGGTTAAGCCTAACAGAAGAAAATATAGAATGTCTTCAAAAAACAGTGATCTTCAGACCTTTTTTAGTGTCGAATTTAAACTAGATGGAAGAAATGATAAACCTTGTACAAGTAAATACTGACGAAGTTCACTACTCATCAATTTTTGATTTGAATATTGATGTACCCAATAGAGATACTGTGGAAATGAACTATAAAGATATTTATTTATCGCTTGCAAAAACACTAGAAGCATTTGAAAAACACCTTTTGTGTACTACCCTAAAAAAACATCAACATTGTATAAAGAGATTTGTTGGTATGTACAAGAGAAGAGATGAAAAGTTCCCACCTATTTGTCCCTACGCCTATGCTTACGTGTTTTGGAAAGAGAGTGTTTACCATATCAACCCTTTTATAAATGAGGGGAAGAGATATACTCATAAAAATATAAAACCTTTTGATCTTCCATTTCATTTTTTTGAAGAAGGCTTTAAGGAGCTATTGATGGTCTTTAATCGCAGTGATTATCGGATGATGAAGTGGATATTAAATCACTTATTATGGGAAGTAGCTAGTAAACATTTCAATAAAATGGCTAACAATCGCTAATCAGTATGCCAAATTACAGATTAGACCTTTAATTGATACCTCATACAAAGAAACTGACACAATGATCTTGTTTAATCTAAAGAAGAAAAAAATGCTGAAATATACTAATGATGAAACGCTTATGATCACAACATATTGTCCCTTCGAAAGTAAACCTACATTTGATCCTGAAGAGATTTCCTTTCTCCCAATGCGGTTGGCAATGTCAAAAGGAATGAGTGAAGAGAAGAAAGCAGCAGAAAAATACTTACAGGGATTGAGAATTCTCACTACGATTAGATAATCAATTTGAAGGTATCATCGTAAAACTCATTTCTGAAATCCCAATAATACAGTTTGTTTCAAAAGAAATATAAAGTTAACAAAGGCTTTTCTACATATTACTACGGATCAGACTACGTATTTACCTTTTGTAATTCGTCCAAGTGCGGTTCACTTATTATTTAGACCCTGGGCAAGAACTTAATCCCTTTTCCAAAAAAAGACGAGAATACATGCCATAAATTCATTTTTTAAGATGTTAAATTGAGAGAATAGTTAGGAAATGGTTACACTAAGAGATACTCGGCAAATTGTAAGTACATCAAACCTTTTTTTTACAACAGTTTCTCCATAATCATCACGTCTATAAATTCCCCATCCATAACACCTTGCTTCTCAAAAATGCCAACCTGTCGATAATCCATCTTTAGATATAATCTTTGGCCCCCTTGATTGAATGGGAAGGTGAAGAGAACGATTTTATGAAATTCATTTTCTTTTGCTATCTGCTCTAAGGACTTCAATAGAGAGCTGCCGATACCTTGCCCACGAAACCTGCGATCAATATAAATAGAAAGATCAGCTACGCCCCTATAGGCGCATCGTTGTGAATAGGGGTTAAGAGAGGCCCAACCAAGCACTTCTCCTTCTCTTTCCGCTACAACAACGCTAAAACGTCCCTGGTGATCTTGGAACCATGCTTCCATATAAGACGAATCTTTGGACTCGGTTTCCAATGTAGCAATCCGATCCTCAATACCCTGATTATAAATGCGAAGGATACTTTCTGTATCCGCTGATGTTGCCTTACGAACAATTAACGCAGTCATCATCTGTACCTTCCCCCTATATAAAATATATTTATTTATCACAATAATCACATAAATACGATGTTCTGTTCGAACCTAGAAATCAAATATTCATCGCAGGATTAATAATTTAATGCAGAAATAAATAAGGGGAATCACCCTGTTGCTGGTGTGCCACATCTGCAGTGAGATAAAGTACGTACACTTTGATCATTAGGATTTTGCGTTCTTCTGGGAAGGATCGCGTGCTACGCAGTTATTCAGTAAGCCTAAGCGCCGAGTCATTATTTGAAATAACTCTCGTGCGTTTTCCATTATTTTCACCTCATACATAAGTTATAATCGTAAAACTTGCAAAATGCAACTAAAAATCGAAATGGGTAAATCATGATTTTGGAAGGTCGATATTATAAAATTAGTGTGGCTTTATTAAGTTTTTACATTGCGATAACATAAAGCGCGATTATTATATAATGATTTAATTATATAATGATATACAAATAGAAAGGGGTTGAGAAGAATGCAACAACCAATTCATCTTTATTTTCTTTGTATCCAGAATCGTTGCCGAAGTCAAATAGCCGAGGCTTTTGCCAGACATTATGGTGGTGATCATGTGGTCGCTGAAAGTGCCGGACTTGAATCCGGAGATATCCATCCATATACCATTGAAGTCATGAAGGAAATAGGAATTGATATTTCAAACAAAAGCTCAAAAACAATTGACATGAAAACGTTTATGCAATCGAAAGTCATTATAAAGTTATGTGAACAAGTCAATGAAAAATGTCCAATCGTTCCCTTTGCCATCAAAAATGTTCAATGGAATGTTATTGATCCGTTAACACATGATGGTCTTCTGGGAGACGTAAGAGCTGCAAGGGACGAAATCCAACAGAAAGTTATTGCGCTATTGAAGGAAATGAAAATACCAGTTAATGAGTAAAAATCTTTGTATCGATTTCGGGTGTAGTATCATCGAGTATTCAGTTGTGGTCATGTGGATGAGCATTGTCCGCATTGCCTTCAAGAGTGGAAAAGGTACAATGAGGTTCGAAGATCTGGCAAAATTTTAAATAAACCTAATGTATCTACAGAAATAGCCTTTCTTGATTTTGAAGGAATCAAACAATAATATATGATTATATATTATTTTGTTCGTATTCTTGAGAGGACTGTGTATATGTTCGATATGGAAATGGCTGGAAAACTGAAATTATTAGGTGACAAAACCAGACTCACAATAATGGGACTACTGAAAGATAAAGAATGGTGTGTGTGTGATCTAGTGGGGATTTTAGATATGACTCAGCCCAATGTCAGTCAACATTTAAGGAAATTAAAGGCGCTGGGAATGGTTAAGGAAAGAAGAGGTGGACAATGGGTATACTATTCACTTGATGTGGATGATAAGCCTTTTATTCAAACCGTTCTAGATACTCTACCCGATACTCAGACGTTGCTGTCTTTGTTAAAAGAGAACTATACTGAGGCTGATTGTGATTAATCGAATGATTTAAGTCTCATGAAGGAACATTTAGATCCCGATTTTTATATAACCATATGCTTATATAAGCATATGGTTATATAATGATGAAGGAAAAGGAGGAACGGAATATGAGTTTTTCTCTAGATGATTTGGATGAAATATCATTGGTATTAAAGCTATTGGGGGATAAAACGAGGCTTACCATGATGAAACTGTTGGAGAAGCAAGAATGCTGTGTATGCGAACTTGTCGAAGTTTTCAAAACGAGTCAACCGTCTGTCAGTCAGCATTTACGCAAACTAAAGGATGCAGGTCTGGTAAAGGAAAATCGGAAGGGTCAATGGATTTTTTATTCGATCAATTCTAATAGTATTCATAATGAGTTAATTCAGAAATTGCTGAACTTTGTTCCTTCACAAGATCATGAATTGGAAGAGCTCGATAAGAAAGGTCTTAGAATTTCTTGTAATTAATACGTGCAAGGATCTAAGTGATAAGGAAAACTTATCAAAGGAGATTGAACAATATGAGTCAAAGAGAAAAGAAGTTGTCTTTCTTGGATCGTTATTTAACCTTATGGATCTTTGCGGCAATGGGAATTGGGATTTTGATCGGCTTTTTGATACCTAGCTTTTCGGAAGGTTTATCGAAGATGCAGGTCGGATCGACTTCAATTCCTATAGCCGTGGGATTGATTCTGATGATGTATCCACCGCTGGCTAAAGTGAAGTTTGAGAAACTGGGAAGAGTATTTAAGGATTGGAAAGTCCTACTGCTCTCCTTGGTGCAGAACTGGATTATCGGTCCAGTATTAATGTTTCTGTTAGCCATCTTATTTCTGAGCGATATGCCGGAATACATGATTGGTTTGATCATGATAGGTTTGGCTCGATGTATTGCTATGGTTCTCGTATGGAGTGATCTGGCAAAAGGCGACCCGGAATATACAGCAGGTTTAGTAGCTTTTAACTCCATATTCCAAATTATTTTTTATTCCGTTTTTGCATATCTGTTCATCACAGTAATGCCCGGATGGTTTGGCGTACAGGGAGCAGTTGTAGACATTACGATGGGGCAAATTGCGGAAAGCGTAATGATTTACTTGGGTATTCCATTTGCAGCTGGAATATTGACGCGAGTGATTGCGCTGAAGACAAAGGGTGAGGCTTGGTTCGAGAAGGTTTTCTTGCCAAAGATTGGTCCTCTTACTTTGATTGCCCTTTTATTTACAATCGTGTTGATGTTTTCACTTAAAGCAGATTTAATGATTCAGCTACCTATGGATGTCGTTAGAATCGCTATACCGTTATTAATATACTTTGTCATTATGTTTTTCTTGTCCTTCTGGATGTCCAAAAAAGCGGGAACTTCTTATCCGGTAGCAGCCTCACTTTCTTTTACTGCAGCCAGCAACAATTTTGAACTGGGTATTGCAGTGGCCATCGGTGTGTTCGGATTAAATTCAGGGGCGGCATTTGCCGCTGTTATCGGACCGCTTGTTGAGGTGCCTGTTCTTATCGGGCTTGTAAACGTCTCATTATGGTTCGGAAAGAAGTACTTTAATAAACCGTCACCTGCTGCCTAAACAAAGCATCAAAAATATAGTTACTATTACCTTCAATATAAAGGAGATTATCTATCATGGAAAAGAAAACAATTTACTTTTTGTGTACTGGAAACTCTTGTAGGAGCCAGATGGCTGAAGGCTGGGCAAAGAAATACCTCAGTGATGAGTGGAATATTTACAGTGCAGGTATCGAAGCACATGGTCTTAACCCTAAAGCAGCGAAAGCTATGAATGAAGTAGGTATTGATATCACGTCTCAGACATCCGATATTATTGATTCAGAGCTATTAAATAACGCTGATCTGGTGGTTACCTTGTGTGGAGACGCTGCTGATAAGTGCCCGATTACACCTCCAAAGGTGAAACGGGAACACTGGGGATTTGATGATCCTGCGAAAGCGCTAGGAACTGACGAAGAGAAATGGGCTGTATTCCAGCAGGTCCGTGATCAGGTCGGAGCACGAATTAAACAATTTGCTGAAACCGGCGAATAAGGAATAGTCCAGCCGGGAGAAATCCCGGTTTTTTTCTACAGAAAGGAGATTAAATATATGAACTCTATTGAAATCTATGATCCAGCGATGTGTTGTTCCACAGGAGTATGTGGTCCGAGTGTTGATCCGGAATTAATTCGGATCTCTGCAGTGGTGCATAACCTGAAGAAAAGGGACGTCAATGTTTCCCGTTATAACTTGTCCAGTGAGCCGGCTGCTTTTGTTGCGAATGAAGTTGTTAAACAATTACTGACTGATGAAGGCCCAAATGTATTACCTGTAATTATGGTAGATGGTCAGGTCGTTAAGAAACAAGGTTATCCTACTAATGAAGAGTTAGAGAACTGGACAGGGATTCCGGCTTTTGAACTTACGATGAAGCCTAGAGTGCGTTTAGATCTAAAAGTGAAGTCACAATAAACGAAAGAAGGGTCAACATGTCTATTCGGTTCGATCCACATACCATCCTGAAAACGCCATATTTTTTCTTTACAGGTAAAGGTGGCGTTGGGAAGACTTCAACTGCTTGTGCAGTAGCAGTTGCCTTAGCGGACGCCGGTAAACGGGTTCTGCTCGTGAGTACCGATCCGGCCTCTAATTTGCAAGATGTCTTCGGCCGGGAGTTGTCCAATCAACCCGTCGCAATTGAAGGTGTGCCCAATCTTTTTGTCGCAAATTTAGATCCGGAGTCCGCTGCGGAAGAGTATAAAATGAAAGTTGTTGCCCCGTATCGTGGAGTCCTACCTGATTCAGTTATCAGCACCATGGAAGAACAGCTATCCGGTGCATGTACCGTTGAAATTGCAGCTTTTGATGAATTTACGACGCTGCTTACTAATGAACAATTAAAGTCTCAATTTGATCATATTCTGTTTGATACCGCACCTACAGGTCATACACTGCGTTTATTACAATTGCCATCGGCGTGGAGTGGATTTCTGGATGAAAGTACGCATGGTGCATCTTGTCTGGGGCCTCTGGCTGGTTTAAAATCCAAAAAAACACTATATAACGAAGCCGTCCGCACCTTATCAGATGGTGAAATGACGACGCTAATTCTGGTTACCCGTCCGGAACAATCTCCGCTAATGGAAGCAGCACGTGCATCGTCAGAACTTCGGGGAACAGGTATCAAGAACCAAATGCTGGTCATTAATGGTTTGCTGTTATCTCACAGCGAAGAGGACCCTGTATCTAAAGGGTTTTATAACAGGCAGCGGCGGGCTTTGGAACAATTGCCTGCTGAACTCCAGGAACTGCCGAATTATGTTATTCCATTAGCTCCATTTAACGTGACTGGACTTGAAAGCTTACGTAATCTTTTCCAATCGGATCCGTTGGCATCTACCGAAAAAGTAAATGCTGTGGAGATTGACCGTTCCATTCCGGATCTTGGTGGTTTGATTAATGATCTGGAGGAAAGTGGTATTCGAGTGATCTTTACAATTGGTAAAGGAGGCGTAGGAAAATCCACGGTAGCTTCTGCGATTGCTGTAGGGCTTGCAGAACGTGGACACCGGGTCCATCTCAGTACGACTGATCCTGCCGCCCATCTAGAGTATGTGTTTGGAGAGAATTCAGATCGCATCACACTCAGTCGAGTCGATCCCAAAATCGAACTGGAGAGATACCAGGCAGCAGTCATTCAACAAAATTCGGAATCGCTTGATGAAGAGGGACTCGCTTTTCTAGAAGAGGATTTAAGATCGCCGTGCACAGAGGAAATCGCAGTGTTTAGGGCTTTTGCTGATTTGGTTGAACATTCAGAAGAGGAAATCGTAGTGATTGATACGGCGCCGACCGGACACACCCTATTATTGCTTGATGCAACTCAGGAGTATCATAAAGAAATTGCCCGTTCCTCTGGATGGATTCCAGATTCCGTTCAACATTTGCTCCCTCGTCTTCGTAATCCGAAGGAAACCAGTGTCGTAATCGTCACGTTAGCGGAGGCAACACCTTTTTATGAAGCCTCTCGTTTAGAGTGTGATCTGGAGCGTGCCGGCATTCCAACAAAATGGTGGGCCATCAACCAAAGCTTTGCTGCTGCAGGAACAAATGACAAAGTTCTGAATGGGCGTGCTCATGCCGAGCTACAATGGATTAGTAAGGTTAAAGAAATCTCTAATGGTCATGTGGCAATCATTCCTTGGAAACCGGACGAAATTACAGGGTATGAACAATTGAAAGCTTTGACGGGAAAGTATCTCAAGATAGGAAAGAGAGTGAATGAGGAAAAATGACGATTACGGATGAAGCGAAGCAGTTTATTGAGAACATGATGAAGGAGGCAGGGGTCTCTACTTTGCGGTTTGCATATTCCGGAGCAGGATGCTGTGGACCCAGTTATCAATTGTCGCTTGAGAAACCGCAAGAAAATGATGCGGTGAGCGTAGTAAATCATATTCAAATTGCGGCAGATTCCCGGGTGGCTGACCAAATCGGCGGACTTGTCCTTGATTTTGTGCAGGACGAGCAAGACGCAGGACTAACTATGAGTGGCGGCAGCAACTGCTGTTAAGCCGACAGGAGAGAGCTATTATGGCAAATTACCACGCACTTATCGAGAATAAAGTATATATTGGTGGAGAGAATGCTTTGCTTGAAGCCCTTAAAGAGAATGAGATTACAGATGTGTTTGATTTGAGAGATAACGGAACGGAGGCAGAAGGCTTTCCAACCGAAGTAACCCGTCATCACTTCCCAATCGTAGAGGATGAAGCAGGCCAAGGGTCTTATGTGAAAGCAGCTATTCAGGCAGTTACAGACGCAGTGAACAGTGGAAAGACGGTGTATTTTCATTGTGCAGGGGGTCGTAATCGCACAGGAACAGTAGCCACTGGAGTTTTACTTGAACTAGAAATGGCTTCTACCGTAGAAGAAGCGGAAGCTTTGGCCAAAGAAAAACGTCCAGACATCAATATCAAGCAAGAAATGCGTGATGTGTTGAGAGGGTTTTATGTCAGCAGAAAATAAAGTATTAGACTGAATATCTTTATTTCACGCGGCTTTTCGAATTGTCATACCGTCAGACCCCATAAATAAGTTTAAACTGACCCAAGAAATTGAAACAGCGACAGCAAAGGACGAGAAAATAAAGTCCTAGACTGTCGCTATTTCATTGAACTAACGTTCCACGTTAGTTGAAACATTATTTTTGTTAATGTTCTATGTCTTTCCAATTTAAATAAGCTTGGAACATCTCAACAAAAGTAAGATTATGTTTACTTGAAATATTCTTAACCACCTGAATAAATCCTCTGAGTTCAACCTCTTTATTTTGAAAACCAATCGTATTGACGAGTTTTTTTATCTCCGAGTATATCGTCGACCATCGCGTACACCCCTGCACCTTTAACGCTAAATTCTTTATACAGTCTATCCACTGTTACAAAAGAAGGGTTGGGTGTTTAACGTAATCTAAATTTAATAACAACAGCAGACATCAAATTGGCCAGTTGCCGTTGATTGGGCTATAGTTTCCCCGTTAGTGTAATACTTTCTAGCCTCAATTTTCATTTACCTTTAGATCTCTATAAATATAATTAGGCACGAAATTGATATATAACAGTTCTGCGATCAATTCAATTACTGTTTGGGTTACTATTACTGATGCTGCGATTGTAGCCATCTCTTCTGGTAAGGTAAGGGCCAGAGGAAGTACAACAAGGGAATTTCGTGTTCCTGCGCTAAAAATCAGTGCACGCCCATCTGGTGGCCCGATACGAAAAATAGATGATATCGTTCGAGAAATAACTGGTGACACAATATGAAATAATACATAAATTGGTATCACTGCAATAATGACATTGAAATCCTTTACAACCCTATCAATTTGAGAGCCTATCACTAAAAAGAGTACGAATGCCATAAGCGGGACGGGGAGCCACGCAGTGTAGTCCAGTGCTTTAATACCTCGTGTGCTTTTTTTATTTGAGAACTGAATAGCTAAAGCGAATAGTAAAGGAATGATGATTAAATAAACAAAAGCTTCAATAAAAGGACCAATTCTAACTATTTGTGATGCCTCATTACCAATGAACAGCCAAAGATAAAAAGGCAGCATAATCATTTGGACAACAAAAAGTACTGGAGTAGAAGCAAGAATTAACTTTTCATTTCCTTTACCCAATTGGGTAAATACTATGACATAGTCTATACATGGAGTTAGAAGTACCAAGCAAACTCCAATTAGAACTGGGGTAGGCTGAGGAAAAACCTTGATTAATAAGAATACAAGCAAGGGAATTAAGATAAAGTTAACAAGCAATAAGGCTCCTATGAAGCGTCCATTAGAGAATGCTTCCTTTAATTTCAGAAATGGAATTTGACAAAACATACTGAATTAAAGGACAGCAATCACAAAGGAAACCAAGGATTCTAGGAAGCCACCTATTCGTGGACTTATTAATCCCACTATCCCTCCAACAATTAAGGCTACTACGTATACGGAAATTTGGTTCGTTTCTAAACTCTCCCTTTGAGGCACCTATCCACACTCCTCTTGTTTACCCGGATTATATCACACAGTTTTGTAAGTGTTCTTCTAATGCCTATTAATAACATATTGTTTTTTATTTTCTAGGTTTCCCCCTTGGTAATAACTATGAACAAACCAATTTTAAGCAGGATAGCTCAATAAATTTTGTTTAAAGAATTAGGATTCCTAATTCTTTTTTTAATTTCATTCAAGTATCCACTTGAATATTTCCGAAAAAAGAGTATAGTATATTCAAACAGACACTTGAATGATAATGGAGTGAGAAAATGGGTAAAAAAGATACTTGTGAGATTTATTGTTACGATGAAGAAAAGGTGATTCGAATACGCGGGGATTTACAAACAATTGATATATCTAGTGTTTCCCAATTGTTTAAAGCTATAGCTGATGAAAATAGAGCAAAAATCACCTATGCATTGTGTACGGATGAAGAGCTATGTGTTTGTGACATAGCAAATATAATAGGGTCAACGGTGGCTAATGCTTCTCATCACTTACGAACACTTCATAAACAAGGGGTTGTGAAGTATCGAAAAGAAGGGAAGTTGGCATTCTATTCATTAGTTGATGAACACATTAAACAGTTAATCATTATTGCTTTAGCACATAGTAAGGAGGTTGAGATAAATGTCTGATCAACAAACGAAATTATCCGAACAAGAAATGAAAACCTATAGGGTTCAAGGGTTTACCTGTACAAACTGTGCAGCTATCTTTGAAAATAATGTTAAAGAACTACCAGGTGTACATGATGCAAAAGTGAATTTTGGAGCATCTAAAGTTTATGTTAAAGGTACGACAACAATTGCAGAATTAGAAAAAGCTGGAGCATTTGAAAATCTAAAGATTCGCGATGAAAAAGAACAAAGAGTAGAACGTGAACCATTTTGGAAGCAAAAAGAAAACATTAAGGTGTATATTTCAGCTATATTGCTTGTTATTAGTTGGTTTTTAGGAGAGCAATATGGGGAAGATCATCTTCTTCCGACGATTGGTTATGCAGCGTCCATTTTAATTGGCGGATATTCACTATTTATTAAAGGTCTAAAAAACATAAGCAGATTAAAATTCGATATGAATACGTTAATGACCATTGCTATTTTAGGAGCCGCGGTAATTGGTGAATGGGGTGAAGGAGCAACAGTTGTTATTTTTTTCGCTATCAGTGAAGCATTAGAGCGTTATTCAATGGATAAGGCTCGTCAATCTATTGAATCATTGATGGATATTGCTCCAAAAGAAGCGTTAATTCGTCGTGGAAATGAAGAAATGATGATCCACGTTGATGATATTCAAGTTGGAGATATTATGATCGTAAAGCCTGGTCAAAAATTGGCTATGGATGGAGTTGTCATTAAAGGTACTTCTACGTTAAATCAGGCTGCGATTACGGGTGAAAGTGTTCCAGTAACAAAAACAATTGATGATGAAGTGTTTGCTGGAACTTTGAATGAAGAAGGGTTGCTTGAAGTTAGAGTAGCAAAACGAGTTGAAGATACTACACTTTCAAAAATTATTCATCTTGTTGAAGAAGCTCAAGCAGAACGAGCACCTTCTCAAGCGTTCGTCGATAAATTTGCGAAATACTATACACCAGCTATTGTTGTCTTGGCTCTGTTAATCGCTGTTGCTCCTCCATTACTATTTGGCGGTGATTGGAGTGAATGGATTTATCAAGGTTTAGCTGTATTAGTGGTTGGTTGTCCGTGTGCATTAGTTGTTTCAACTCCGGTTGCCGTCGTCACTGCAATAGGAAATGCTGCAAGAAATGGTGTTTTGATCAAAGGTGGAATCCATTTAGAAGAAGCAGGAGCCCTTAAAGCGATTGCTTTTGATAAAACTGGGACATTAACAAAAGGTATTCCTGCAGTAACAGACATCGTGACGTATAGTGGAAACGAAAACGAATTAATGATGGTAACTGCAGCTATAGAAAAAGGATCGCAACACCCACTTGCTTCAGCCATTATGAGAAAAGCAGAAGAAATTGGATTGAATTTTAATAGCCTGTCAGTTGAAGAGTTCCAATCTATAACAGGTAAAGGGGTAAAAGCAAAAGTAAATAATGAAATGTATTATGTTGGAAGTCCATATCTTTTTGAAGAATTGCATCAAACGATTGAAACTTCTATTAAAGAAAAAATTATTCATATGCAAACAGAAGGAAAAACTGTAATGGTGTTAGGGACGAAAATAAAGATTCTGTCGTTAATTGCCGTAGCAGATGAAATGAGAGAATCGTCCAAAGAAGTCATCAGTAAATTAAATTATATGGGAATTGAGACAGTGATGCTGACCGGTGATAACCAAAGAACCGCAGCAGCAATTGGAAAACAAGTCGGTGTTTCTGATATTAAAGCTGATTTACTACCCGAAGATAAGTTGAATTTTATTAAAGAACTTCGAGCAAAGCATCATAGTGTAGCAATGGTCGGGGATGGCGTAAACGATGCACCAGCACTTGCAGCTTCTACTGTTGGTGTAGCGATGGGTGGTGCCGGGACTGACACAGCCTTAGAAACGGCTGACATTGCGTTAATGTCTGATGATTTAAGAAAATTGCCATATACCATTAAATTAAGCCGCAAAGCTCGTGTCATCATCAAACAAAATATTACCTTCTCTTTAGCAATTAAAATAGTGGCATTACTGTTAGTTATGCCTGGTTGGTTAACGCTATGGATAGCAATATTTGCCGATATGGGGGCAACATTGCTTGTGACATTAAACAGTTTAAGGTTATTGAAAGTTAAAGAATAAATTTAATTATGTAATCAAGGCAGTAATCTATTAAGCTAACTGGACACGATAGCATTCCTGTAGAGCGTTAATTATCAGCTTTGCAAAAAAACAAGCGCCTCGGTACGATGGGAGTACGCAACGGGTCATAGCCCTTTAAATCCCATCATCCAGGAGGACGCTCTACTATGAAGTTTAAATCGCAGGACAGACAAAATCAACTCATTGAAAAAATTACCGCCCAGCATCTAGTCGTAGGAATCGACATTGCTCAGCAAACGCATGTCGCTCGTGCTGTTAACTTTCGAGGAATCGTGGTCGGTAATCCTCTATCCTTTTCTAATGATGAAGAGGGTTTTCAATTCCTTCTTCGTTGGATTCAAACGTTGCAATCCACACACGCTTTAACGGAGGCTATTGTTGGTATGGAGCCTACCGGGCACTATTGGTTTAGCCTATCCAACTGGCTTTCGGATCGCCAGTTTGAAGTCGTTCTAGTCAATCCACATCTCGTGAGAAAAAATAAGGAGAACCGCGACAATACGCCATCCAAGAGCGACAAAAAGGATGCTCTGGTCATCGCTGATATGGTCAAAAACGGCTATTATTTGTTCATTCGCAACACACCAGAAGCCTTCGAAGAATTACGTGTCTTTCTCTCAAACCGCGACTCTGTCGTAACGAGACTCGTTAGTGCGAAGAACCAAATCCATCGCTGGGTCGACGTTGTTTTTCCTGAGCTGCGACAAGTCTTCAAAAACATCATGTGTACAGGTTCACTAGCCACACTTCGTCTTTTTCCTACACCCGAAGAATTGTATAAACTTCAGCCTCAAGACGTCCTGCAAGGTTGGAAATCGGTTATGAAACGGCATTCTGGTGAACCAAAGGCCAAAGCTCTTATCTCTTTTGCTAGCCGTTCTGTTGGCACTAAGCAAGCATTGCATGCCTACAAACTTCACTTGAAGCAACTTCTCGATGAGTACGACCTTGCTTGCCTGCAACTAAAAACGGTAGAGACAGAGATTGTTGCCGTTCTAAAACGTATTCCATTTGCTGAATCCATGCTTGCTGTCAAAGGGATAAGTGTTATTTCACTAGCCGGTATTCTAGGTGAGGCAGGGGATTTAAGCGGATTTGTGCACGGCAATGCCTTGCTGCGCCATGCTGGGCTAAACCTCGCAGAAGCTAGTTCAGGCAAATGGACTGGACAAATGAAGATTAGCAAACGAGGACGATCTCGTCTCCGCCGTTTCATCTTTATGATGACCATGAGTTTAGTAGCAAGTAATTCGGAGTTTAAAGCCATGCATACCTACAATGTACAAGTAAAGAAGATGAAGAAAATGAGGTCTATTATGAAACTGTGTGGAAAGTTAGCTCGAATACTTGTAGGGATGGCCCGCAGTGGCGAAGCTTACAACCCTCCAAAAACAATGCCTATTCAGCTCGCAGCTTAACCTATAACCTACCGTTTCGTAGCACGAGTATTGGCTTATTTGCAGGATTTCAAAGAAAGCACGGAGTACCGGATATATTTAACCAAAGGGCACAGACCCGTAACGATAGCAAGACCGGCCTCCACCCCTTGGACAGGCGTAACGAAGGAATGAGAGGGCACAGACCCGTTGAGACATGGGAGTGAAAACCTCCAAGGGAGGCGTGGAGAAAGCGTGCAGTAAATGGAATTATATGGGGCAGGATATGTTCCCCACTATTCCCGTGCGTCTTCATGTTGCCGAAGTCTAACACGGAGTTCCCCTTCTGATCTTTCACCCCTTACCCACCGGGCGAAATCCTGCGAATAAGCGAGTATTAGTGAGAAAACTATATCGTATCGAGGGAGTTAAACATAAAGGGTTCCACATATTAGTCATGCATAATATGTAGAACTCTATATTTTATTTGATTTTCATAAGTTTAGGTCTTGATAATTTTCAGTCTAAAACATTATTTTCTTCTGACATTTACCCTTCACAATCAATAAAATTCTACCATGTGAAGACTATTTCCAAACGGACATAGTCTTTTTTTATTTAACTGTTGTAAAATACAACAGTTGTGTGTTACATTTTAGTGGGAGGGATGAAGATGAAAAGAAAAGGAATACATCAACCAACCATTGAGGATGCCATTGAGATTAGTGGAATAGAAACACTGCATCCTGGAGGCTTTGCTTTAACTAAACGCACTGCAGAGATTGCAGAGCTTAAACAGGGGATGCGGGTTTTGGATGTATCCAGTGGAAGAGGAACTCAAGCAATATTTTATGCAGAGAACTATGGGGTTCAGGTGACTGGATTAGACATCTCAGTAAAAATGATCGAGTCCGCGTCGAACTCTGCTAGATTGGCCGGTATGACGGGCTGTGTCTCCTTCCGTCAGGGAGATTCTCAGGCTTTACCCTTTGGTGATGATACCTTTGATGTGGTAATTAATGAATGTGCGGTTGGAATCCCGGATGATTCAGAACAGGTTCTGAATGAAATGGTGCGTGTTGTGAAACCTGGTGGTACCGTAGTGATCCATGAATCCATCTGGAAAAAGCAAGTGACGGAAAATGAGAAGGAAGAACTAGCTGAAAGGTACGGAACGACTCCTTTGGAATTAGAGCAATGGAATGAAATGCTGAGAAAATCGGGTGTCGTCAACATTATTGCGGAGTATGAAGAATGGTCACAACCGGAAAAATTCTGGAAGGTTCGAAAAGATCGAGATGTTAAGCATCATTCGAAGCTGCTTACTTTACCCGAAAGACTGATAACCTTGAAACGGATTGTGCAGAAGCATGGAATTAAAGGTGTATTTAAGGTTATGGAGAACGAGAAGATTTTTTTTAAAGCTGTACTAGATGGCAAGATAGGATATAGCCTGTATAAAGGGGTTAAAGGTTCGTAATATTTCTCTATTCATTATTGAGGTGAAACCATGGAAAATGTAGATTTACTTAGGAATTTAATGAGAGCTTTCGATAAAAACATTGGTGCTCTAGAGAAAACACAACTCATGTGTTGCGGAGCAACGATCGGACAATGCCATGCTATTATGGAAATTGGGCTTGCGGGTGAAATCTCACTCATAGATCTGGCTAATGTACTTAATCTGGATAAAAGCACCATGAGCAGAACGGTAAATAACTTAGTAGCAGATCATTGGGTTGAAAGAATTATTGATCCGAACAATAGGCGTTATGTGAAGCTGATGCTTTCAACCAAGGGACAGGTTTTAAATGAGCAAATTAGTGCTGTTCTTAATGCATACTTTGGAAAGATTATGAATGATATACCGGAGAACAAACGGGAGCAGGTTACAGAGAGCCTAGAACTGTTGATCTATGCGTTAAATAAGAATAACTGCTGTTAACTACATTCTCGGTTAAAAAGAAAGGATGAACAACAATGTCCAAAGTTGTAGATACCATTGTCATTGGTGGTGGGCAGGCGGGTCTCGCATCCGGTTATCATTTGCAAAAGGCTGGACTGGATTTCATGATCTTGGAAGCCGGTGATCAGCCGGGGGGGGCTTGGCCACAATATTATGATAGCCTTAAGTTGTTTTCTCCTGCACGATATTCGTCATTACCAGGTTTCGCTTTCCCAAAAGATTCAAACGAGTACCCGTTACGTGATGAGGTCATCTCCTATCTACGTGTATACGCTGAGAAGTTCAAACTTCCATTAATGTTAAATAGCAAAGTGGAACGAGTCGAAGCTGTCAACGGCGGCTTTGATATCATAACTTTAAATGGCAAGAGATATCGAACCAAATCGACTATTAGCGCATCGGGTTCTTTTCATCGTCCATATATTCCTAATCTTCCTGGAACTGAGTCTTTTCAAGGAAACCTTCTTCATTCGTCCGAATATAAACGACCTGAACCGTTTCGCGAGCAGCGTGTTATCGTTGTGGGACGGGGAAACTCGGGCGTTCAAATCGCAGTAGAACTGGCCGATTATGCCACCGTATCTTTAGCTGTTCAACATCCAGTCAAATTTACTCGTCAACGATTTCTAGGGCTTGATCTTCATTTCTGGTTGAAAATGACTGGAGTTGATACATTTCCATTCTATCGAATCGGTAAGGAACCTCCGAGTCCCGTTTCTGTATTCGACCTTGGTGGATACCGTAAGAAAATAGACAACGGCAATCCGAATCAAAAACAAATGTTCTCAGGTTTTTATCCTGAAGGTGTCATTTGGGCGAATGGAGATAAGGAACCCGTCGACAGTGTGATATTTGCCACGGGCTATCGTCCTAATATTCCGTTTCTTCATCAGACTGGTGCGCTTGCTATGGATGGCAGACCACAGCATGTTGCCGGTGTGAGCACAGAAGTTCCGGGACTGTATTATGTAGGATTAGCGAATCAGCGGTCATTTGCGTCAGCTACGATACGAGGTGTAGGAGCAGATGCTAAATATGTTGTACAACATATTACACGGTTCCTTCGAAAACCATAACTCCTGAACTAATCAAATACAGTCAGTTTTGAATAATACATGGATGTATTGGGATGAATGGAGTTGATTAATTTTATATTTGCATTTTGCAAATAATTATAATATAATGAAAACAACAGTTGATAATAAAACGCCCGATTTTTATGTTATTTCAGTCGATTGGTAGGATAATCATGTATATTTTTCATTTTATATATTTGCATAACGCAAATAATATTCCGTGCCATTGTAAGGAGGTGAGAGGTAATGAATAATGACTCAGTTAAGTTTACAGATGAAATTTGTTGTCCAGATGCTAAGGTTCAACGAAAAGTGAATATCGAAAATGAAGAAACATGTTGTAATGAACCCGAAGATAAGGGGTGTTGTCCTGCAGATGAGAATTAGTTATTTGGGATTTACCGTTACATCATTTGATTTGAATCGAAAAAGGAGACCACTACCATGAAAAAAATCGATGTGTTTGATTCAGGGGGATGTTGTTCAACCAACGTTACAGATCCTAAAGCTAAAATGAATTCCATTCGTTTCTCTGCAGCTGCTAATAATTTATTTGTAAAAGGTTATGACATTAACAGATATAGTTTACTAAGCCATACAGAAGTATTTAATTCTAATGAACAAGTAAAGACGCTAATGGATGCTGATTTGAACAATTTACCTATCACAATAGTTAATGGGGAAGTCGTAAAAACTCAAGATTTCCCATCTAATGAAGAGCTTTCAGAATGGCTCAATATTTCCGTCGAAGAGATATTAAAAAAACAAACGGTGAATATTCAAATTAACTCTTGTCAAGATTCCGAATGAATGTAGTGACATTGCCCAAACAACAGGCACCTTGTGGGTTATTAATCTCACATCCACAACGATTAGCTTGAACTTGCTCTCGTATATGTTTAATTGGATACTGATTTTCTTGAACAGCTTTTATTAAACGTTCTCTTGTCCATCCAAAGCAGTAGCAAACAGGGACATCCAGCGCATCGTCTTTTTGGAACACCGATACTTTGAGCATATCTTTGTCAAAGGTCTGATCATAGCTAAAATAAACAACTTCGCAAGATGAATTAGAGCAAAAAGAGTAAGTCGATTCAGCGTGAATAGTTTCTAACGCTGTTGGTTGAAGCAATGCTTTGAGCGTAATCGTTTGAATGCTTTTGCCTTTTTGGTGACAACCAGGGCATTGAGAAGGTATTGTTGGTTTTTCTGTGGATGTTTGACAACAGCTATCCATTTTTTATCACTCCTTATACAGTTTTGAATGTGCGAATAGGTGTAAATCTGGCTTCCTTACACGTACAAGTATCGTTGGCGATAACGATATTTCCCATTCCGTTTAATACAAACACTTCCGTCTTCGGAAAATCGCTAAAATCTCCATAACAAAACGCATCCCATTGTTCTTTACCCTGTACAAACAAATGTCCGGTACTATTGTAGCATACGCAATTAAAAGCAACAATCTTCTAAAAAAGATCCAATAATTAAAACAACCTGGGAGGTACTACAGATGATTCCATTATTTGATGTTAATAAAATTGATATTACACCTTATTTATTTTTCACTGGTAAAGGTGGAGTTGGTAAAACTTCAACAGCATGTGCAACAGCTATATCTTTAGCAGATCAAGGAAAGAAAGTTCTATTGGTAAGCACAGATCCCGCGTCCAATTTACAAGATGTATTTAATACGAAATTAGATATGCATTACAAGGAAATACCGGAAGTGCAGAATCTTTATGTTGCAAATTTGGATCCTGATCAAGCGGCTCAAGAATATAGAGAAAGCGTAGTTGGTCCCTATCGTGGAAAGCTCCCTGATGTGGTCATTCAACAAATGGAGGAACAACTTTCCGGATCATGTACGGTAGAAATCGCATCGTTTAATGAATTTTCTACACTGTTAACGGATAAGAAAATCCAGGCTGAATTCGATCATATTGTTTTTGATACAGCACCAACTGGACACACTTTAAGATTGCTTCAACTACCCAATGCATGGAATGAGTTCTTAGAGGATAGTACAGAAGGAACCACAAGTATGGGATTACTCGCTGGGTTAAACGAACGGAAAGACGTATACGAACAAACGGTGAAGGTATTATCTGATCCCATGCAAACGTCGTTAGTGCTTGTCACTAGAGCAGATACTGCGCCACTACAAGAAGCAGCTCGTGCTTCAAAAGAGTTAGCTGACACGGGAATTCGTAACCAAATGCTTATCATTAACGGGTTATTGAATCATCCTATGTTATCCGATGCTACGGCAGCCGCTTTCGCTACACGTCAAGAAGAAGCTCTAAACCGCATTCCTGAAGCATTAAAGACACTTGCTACATGGGCTGTCCCACTAGTGCCATTTAATATTACAGGTGTAGAAAATGTGCGCAAACTTTTCGACGAAACGCAAAGCATCCCAGATCAAATCTCAGAACTAACGGATGTGAATTATCCTCATCTGACTACAATTCTTGATGATATTATAGAGCGTAATCAAAGAGTAGTTTTCACGATGGGTAAAGGGGGCGTTGGCAAGACAACTGTGGCGAGTGCAATTGCTGTTGGATTAGCAGAACGCGGCAAAAAGGTTCATCTAACAACAACGGATCCAGCTGCTCATCTTGATTATGTCATGCATGAAGATATTAAGACACTCATCTCGATGAGTAAAATTGATCAAAAAGAAGAAGTTGAAAAATACAGAGAGGAAGTCTTAAACAGAGCACGTGAAACTATGGATGAACAAGGTGTTGCTTACGCAGAAGAAGAACTAAATTCTCCGTGTACCGAAGAAATTGCTGTATTTCGTGCTTTTGCTAATATTGTCGAGCGTGCGGACAATGAGATTGTCGTGATAGACACAGCTCCATCAGGTCATACACTACTGCTACTCGATGCTACGGAATCTTACCATAAAGAAATTGCAAATTCTTCAGGTGAAGTCCCTGTATCTGTTCAAAACTTATTACCTCGATTACGGAATGAACAAGAAACAAGTATTGTCATTGTAACTCTTGCAGAGACAACACCGGTTTATGAGGCGGAACGACTGTCTGTGGATCTACAACGTGCTGGAATTACACCAAAGTGGTGGGTTGTGAACCAGAGTATGATCATGACTCATACCCAAGATCCAATTCTTCACACAAGAGCATTGGGAGAACAACTATGGATTCAGCGCGTGAAAGACACATCCGATGGAAATTTCGTTGTTATTCCATTGCATAATCAAGAGATTATTGGTTATCAAGCACTCAAACAATTAGTAACAAACTAAAAATGACCTGGAGGAAGAGAATATGAAGATTTCGGATAGTGCTAAAGTATTCATTGAGAACATCATGAAAGATAATGAAGGAAAGATCCTTCGTATATCCCAAACAAGTTCAGGATGTTGTGACCCAAATGTAAACCTTGCATTGGATGATGCGAAAATAGAGGATCATATTCAAACCATTAATGATATTCAAGTTGTGATAGAGCCAGAGAGAGTTACTATTTTAAACAACATTATTTTAGACTTAGATGAAGGGAATTTAGTGATACTGAATGAAGGATCTAGCTGCTGTTAAATTCCATTATGTAATACTTGCATAATGCAAATAAATAAAGTATAACTAAGGGAAAGGACAGGAGGTAAGTCACTTGGAAAATTTGCGGGATATGTTTCAGATTATGACTCGGAGATTCGGAGTATTGAATAAAGTATGCTGTACAGCGGGTGGAATTGATATCTCTCCCATACAGAGCCACATCCTATATGAAATAGATAAACAGCATAATCCTAACATACAACAAGTAGCCGATACACTTGGAACAGATATTACAACATTTAGCCGTCAGATCCAAACTTTAGTTAAAATGAAGCTTGTACAAAAGACACCAGATCCTAGTGATCGTCGTATCTATGTCCTTTCCCTAACTGTTGAAGGAAAGTTTATTGCTGAAACGATTGATCAACAAATGAATTCATATTTAACGGAAGTATTTTCGCATATGAATGAGTTTGAGCGCCAAACTGTTATTCGTTCTATTCAGTTGCTTAATGATTCTATGGCTAAATCAAAAGTGTGTTGTTCACCATAAGGATATGAAACATTCGTATCGTTGCATTTTGCAAATTCATAACATCTAATCCTCTCGATTAGGGAGGGAATTTTGTTGATTTAGCCAAGGAGTTAGTATACCTTACGACGAATGATCCTGCAGTTTAGATCGATCACATAGCAGCTGAAGATATCGAAGATATGATAACCAAATGTTGTAAGAGGACAAGAACATATACCTTTTGAAATCCGCGCAGGGCGCGGATTTTTTATTATGGCTTAAGCCAGTTGAGTGCGTGAAACGCACGAAACAAAAAACCACCCGCTATGCGGGTGGAGGGAACGAGGGTTTGACCACCAAGACCATTCCGATAGAATTGAGATGTTCAGGCTCAAAGGAAAGGAATGGTCATAGATGGCAATCAAGAGCTATAGTCTAGCTCACACGAAGTGGATATGCAAATACCATATCGTGTTCACCCCGAAGTATAGACGGAAAGAAATATATAATCAAGTGAGGAAAGATTTGATCGAAATCTTCAAGCGTTTATGTAAATACAAGGGGTCGAGATCATAGAGGGTCACTCACATGATGCCAGATCACGTACACATGCTGGTAGCGATACCGCCGAAAGATCGCCGTGTCCACGTTCATGGGATATCTGAAGGGGAAAAGTTCGCTCATGATCTTTGAGAAGCATGCTGGGCTAAATTATAAGTATGGGAATCGAAAATTTTGGGCGGAAGAGTACTATGTAAGCACCGTGGGTTTAAATGAAGCCACCGTAGCCAAATACATTCGTGAACAAGAAGCACATGACCAAGCCATAGATAAATTGAGTGTAAAAGAATACGAAGATCCATTCAGTGACAAAAGGAACAAAAAGAAATAAGCCCGTTTAACGGGTAAGTGAAAATGATAAATTACACTGAGCCTGAACAAATGTGTGGTCAGGCTAGCGTCTTTAGGCGCAGTTTGGCAACAGGGGGTTATACCCCAAGAGCAAACCACCCGTTGGACGGGTGGTCCTGATTTTATGGGTACAAGTTCTTGTCCTTTGCTCGGGACAAGAACTTGTACCCATTGCCAAGAATGGACAAGAGCTTGTTCCTATTACCGTAAACATTTTTTTTGAAAAAGTCGTAAATAAGCGACGATGGTAGTGTATGCAGGGTAAATACAGGCCATTGAATGTTGCGAATGTTTTATGAATAAAAAACTAATTTCCGCTCAGTTAAATCTGGCTCTGATCTTAGATGTATCGAGCGGTCACTTATTGCTTCGACGTCCTGCCGGTCATGGGTAACAAACAGGCAGGTCATCTCCGCTTTCTTTAAGATCGTCCGCAGCTCGGAACGGATCGATTCCTTTAGCCCCGCATCGAGGTTGCTGAAAGGTTCGTCCATCAGCAGAATCGTCGGCTTCTGCGCCAGCGCCCGAGCGAGCGCCACCCGTTGCTGCTGCCCGCCGCTGAGCTCATGGGGATAACGTTCCTTGAATTCGCCAAGCTGGACAAGGTCAAGCATTTCCTCCAGACGCTTGGCCCGCTCTTTTCTCGGAAGCCGGTGAAGGGCGAACTCGATATTTTTCCGGACATTCATATGAGGAAAAAGCGCGTAATCCTGGAATACCATCCCGACACCCCGTTGCTCCGGCTGTACAAAGGTACTTTCATTGACCACAGGAGCGCCGTTAATCCGGATTTCCCCTCCAGCCGGAATCTCCAGGCCCGCGATCAGCCGCAGCAGCGTGCTTTTTCCGTTGCCGCTTGCGCCGACAATGCCGACAATATCCCCTTTTTCAATGGAGCAGGAGAACCGTTCGATAACCGGGGGAATCCCCCGTCCGTAAGAGAACGAAAGATTATGGATTTCTACAATACTCATTTTTCCCACTTCCTGTCTAAGCGATGCATTACATAAACCGAGATGAAGCTGATGAAGATAATAAGCAGAGACGGGATGGATGCTTCGAAAATTTGTTCGTCGTTCGCGTACCGGTAAGCTTTTGTAGCCAGGGTCTCGAAATTGAAAGGTCTGAGTATCAAAGCAAGCGGAAGTTCCTTGCAGATTTCCACAAAGGTTAAGATACAACCGCTCATTACCGCCCCCTTGATCAAAGGCAGATCCACTTTAATAAATGTTTTCGTCATCCCAAGCCCCAGCATCCTGGATGCTTCCGTAAATTTCTGTCCCGTTTTCTCAAATCCGACTTCCACAGCATTGAATCCTGTAGCCATAAACCGGATCACATAGCCCATAACCAGCATGGCCAGGGTTAAACTGAGCACCAGAGGTGTTCCGTTTAATGCAAACTGATGATGAACAGCGGCCCAACCTTTATCCAACTGCAGGAACACGACCAGCACGCCGATGGCAATAATCGCTCCAGGAATGGAGTAGCCGGCGGTTACCGCTTTGGAGAGAAAAAATGAAGCTGTAGAACGCGAACGATTCGCAGCGGCTACAATCAGCGCAAACACCATAATAATCAGTGTGGAAACAGCAGCCACGGACAAGGTCTGATAGACAAGATGGACAAAGTCCCCATTCCACATGGTGTCGAAGGTCCAACTGGCCCATTCGATCAATTGAAGAAGCGGAAACAGGAAAGATGCACACCAGACAATCATACAAAACACGGCTGCCGATATTCCCGGCAATCCGGTAAGTCGTCTTGGCACAAGCGGTCTCGATTTGCTGGTTGTAGAGCTGTAAGCCCGCCGTTTGCGAAGCAGCATTTCGACAAAGAACAGGCCTAGCACAATAATCATCAGCCAGGCGGCAAGGCGCATGGCCGAATCGGCATCGTACATCCCGAACCAGGTCTGAAAAATTGCCGTAGACACGGTCTGTATTCCGAAATAGCTGGTGACTCCGTAATCGCTCAGCACCTCGAACATGACCAGACTGACGCTACCTGCAATGGCCGGCCGGGATAATGGAAGGGCGATACGGATATAAATGGACCAGCCATTTCTTCCAAGCAGCCGGGCGTTCTCAATATAAGAAGCGCTCTGTTTTTCCAGGAACGATTTGGTGATCAGGTATACGTAAGGGAACAGAAACAAGGTGAATACAATAACCGCGCCCCGCATTGAAGAAAACGTAATAAGTTCCTGATCGGGGACGATCCCGAGCCGGTTCCGAAGAGTGGTCTGGACAACACCGGTGTAGCTGAACATCGTGCTGTACGTAAATGCGGCAATATAAGGAGGAATCGCCAAAGGCAGGACCAGTGCCCACCTGAAGAACCGTTTCCCCGGAAAATCAAACACCGCTACTAGCCAGGCTAGCGTGACACCGAGCAGTCCTGTAAGTACGGCAACCGTCATTGTCAGCTGAACCGTCTGGGAAATATAATCCTTGACCAGATACTGCCTGATTTGCACCCAGTTTTCGTTCGGCGGATCAAAGATCGAGAGGAATACGAAAAAAATGGGCAGCAAAATGACTGCTGCCCCCGCTAAGCTTACGATCCGCCAAACGCTAAGGCGTCTTTTTAACTTTACCTTAACTGCGTTTAGATGCATATGTTATTTCCAGCCTGTTTTGTTCATGATCTCAATCGCCTTGGCATTGTGAACGCCCAGTTTGTTGAAATCGATTTGCTGCGCTTTGAAAGTTCCCCAGGTTTTGAGCAGTTCAGGCAGCTCTGTTTTTGCATTTACCGGGAACTCATAGTTTTCATTGGTAACCATGGTCTGCGCTTCTACGCCGGTCAGGAATTCAATGAGCTTCAAGGCATTTTCCGTATTCTTGCTGTGTTTGATTACTCCTGCGCCGCTGATATTTACATGAGCGCCTGTTGTTTCCTGGTTCGGGAAGAATACACCGATGTTTTGCCCGACCTTCACTTCTTCAGGATCATCCGAGTTCAGCAGCAGACCTACATAGTAAGTATTCATAATCGCAACATCGCCCACACCGGCAACGATAGCTTTCGCCTGGTCACGGTCGTTTCCTTCAGGAGTACGGGCCAAGTTGGCAACAAGTCCTTTGGACCACTCTTCAGCGTTCACCTCTCCGTTCAGTTCAATGAATGACGACAGAAGGGACTGGTTATACAAGCTTGAGGAAGGACGGACAAGTACTTTACCTTTCCAAGCAGGGTTTGTCAGATCCTCGTAGGTGGACAGTTGTTCGGGTTTAACCCGATCCTTAGCGTATACAATCACACGGGCGCGTGTGGAAAGTCCGATCCACTCATTGTCGGGATCACGAAGTTCTTGAGGTACGTTTTGATCGATGGTTTCCGAAGTTACCGGCTGAAGCAATCCGGACTGCTTGGCATTGTTCAATACGCCTCCGTCAACGGTAAGGAACAAGTCAGCCTGTGTGCTTTCTCCTTCACGCTTAAGACGCTCAATCAATTCCTCTGCTTTGCCATCGATAAGATTTACTTTGATTCCGCTTTCCGCAGTGAATTTTTCATACAGCAGGGCGTCTACGTCATAACTGCGAGCGGAATAAACATTTACTACTTGCTCAGCAGCCTGTGCAGTTGCAGTTGGCTGGTTCTCCCCCGAGTTAACGGCGCTTGTTTCATTGGTCTTGTTGGCGCCGCAGCCTGCCAACAGTCCGACAGTCAAGATTCCTGTAAGCAATGGAACTAAAAACTTTCTATTCATCATACCAATATTCATCATACCAAAACATCCCCCTGAAATTATAATGATTCTCATTCTCATTCTCATTCTCATTAAGGGATATGATAACTTTTATGATCTCTTTATGTCAATAAAAATAAAACTCAATTATCAAGGAAATTCAAAAAGAAATTGAAAACGAGCATCTTTAGCCACTTCCTTGTTGAATAAATTCCATATATAAGAATTTTATGAGTTTACACAAACTATTCCCGAAATTGCATCCGTTTGACATAGCGAAACTGAGGCAAAGAAGCAAGGATTTGAAGTCATGGTTGGAAAGTTCCATTTGCTACGAGTGAGCGTACTTTCCTTTGAGTGCGTTCGAAGGAGGTTTGTGTCAATTAACAAACACTTGAGTGCATCAATAGAATTGATTCAAGTGCTATCTTTACTGAAGAAATTAAAAATGTTATAGAGAACGAAACTATTAGTAATGCCAGGGCCATAGCTAACTTTTCTTCCAGCATACTTCCACTACTGATAAGAACACCTACGGTTTCACTCCAAATTGGAAATGCTATAACAGCAGTTAGTGTAACCCCGAACAGCGGGCAGTCATGGCTTCAGCTGCTCGTCACCTACTCGATCAGATAACTAAGATTCCTGGAACTGATGAAAATGGAAAAATCGATGCTGTCGCGCTTGATAAGTGGATTTCTGAAGTTCGTCGCCTATGCCGCCAGTTCGCTCGTGCTGAGAGTGGCGATCAGAGTATTGGCCAATTACTCTCCAAGACTCCCGTTGGGGAAAATGGATTGTGGCCATGTGAAGTAGTATGTGAGGCGATGGAGAGTATTGTATCGTCAGGAATCGAAAAAGGGTTTCATAAAGGTGTTATTAATTCTCGCGACGCATAATGGCTTAGCGGCAAGATATTGTTCAGCGGATATTCGTGTTGAATCAGTTAATCATCCTACATGAGAAGAATAGAGCGGAGCAGATAAAATGGTGTTCAGAATAGTATTTTAAATGAATGAATTTGGACTTTTGGAGTAAAGGTGGGGTAGATCATCCTTATCCTTATGATGTGACTGATGACCCGCTGTGATTAAAATGCTGGTAAATTTAACTTTGACGTTAAATTATGCTACTTAATTTAGGCTCCGATTCTCCCCGGTAGTGCATACTCTGTTACAATTACCCTGTCTAATGATTTCCGGTACGCTCTATGCCAGCAAGGATAGATGTGATGGAGTAGCTTTTCTTTGCTTGAATACAGTATTCAGCAACTTCCGTACAGGCAATCCCGCCAGCTTCGCGGCGTTATGGTTCAGCAGAAACACCTCAGGTATATAATTAAAATTCAAATAGGTTAGCCCACTGCCGATTCCGATTTAAAATTACCGTAATCTAATACATTAATTGGCCCAAAAAAAGCCCTCATTTTTTCCTCTCCTAAGAGGAGAAAGAATTGAAGGCTTTTTGCCGGGATAGTATCTTATCATTTCAAAACAATTGTGGAAATTGTTTTATCACTCCGTCAGTAATTGCATCCGCCATTTCTAAGGCTTCCCTCTCAATTTTGTCAAACACCTGAATACCAGACTTGTAATCTTGATTCAGAATCGACAGCGCTTCTGATTTAGTTAATGCCAGATGTTCATAGAACATTTTCCTGAATTCTTCTTTCGATAAATATGGATTAATGCGGCTTAGAAATTCCACGATCTCGTCTGCGTTAGAGTACCATCTTTTCTCTGCATCTGCCGCGGATTTTTTATCGCCAGCCTTTGCTGCTTTTACAAGATCCGCAGCGATTGTTAAGTGCTCTTTGATCAGATTACTGTATGTTTTCGCTGTACTGTCTCCATAGAAGGGTTTGAGTGAATTCCCCATATCGGTGCGTTTTGGAGGAGACGTGTTAAAACAAAATCGGTGTCAGGTAAATTAAAAATAATACTAATGATAGCCATTCTGGTCCATACAACATGTTGTTCCCATAGTAACAACCCGTCTTGTTAGAAAAGTTGGTACTTGATTTGGAATAATATAAGGTATACCTTGTGTGGAATATCTAAATCCCCAATAAGGATACATACTCTTTAGCCTCCTTTGAATGTGTTCCCACCATATTATGGTTAATACGCCCAAAATGTTCAAAATTCGTAGAGAACAAATACAAGACAAAAAAGAAAAAAGACAAATAATCTTGAGCATAATGGAACAAGCAAGCGCCATATATTTTTGGAAATGAGTAAATCTTAGGGGTTGTGTAAGTAACATTAGTTATTAACAGAATGGGTGGAGGGATTTATTTGTCAGACGCCTTTGTGGCCCGGTCACTAGATGAAATTCGTTTTTGGTCGCGAATTATGAAAGAACACTCTTTGTTCCTTCGATTAGGCTTCAGATGCGAAGATACTCAATTGATCAATGAAGCTAATCATTACCAAGCTATTTTTGAAGACATCGAAAGAAGAGCTCATTCTTTCCAAATGAACACCGATCCTCAAACGATCAGAGAATTTAATGTAGAAGTACACAATGCCGCCGCCCCAGTAGCGGCAGTTAGGAGTCTTTCTCGTGCTATTTGTTTACTCGTGTCCATCTAATTGCAGGAGAGTTTCTGCTTGTGTTCCTAGCTTCATTTGATCGGAATCGCAAGTGCATTCTCTTAACATCATCAATAAAGCCTCCGAGTCTATCCTGAAATCTGTTGACGAGCTAAAGGAAACTATCAGTTTATGTAATCTATAATTATTAGTCATATCCTTCCCTTAAGAACAGTGAGTGGGTCATTTTTTTGATTATCAATAAATACATAGAATGCACATTCTTTCAACATTATATCCACATATAAGTTTACTAGAATATAAATATAAAAAGAAAACAACTTAAATAGGAGGAATACAAATGGATTGGTCTTTATTGCTGTTGTTGATTTGTCCGCTGATGATGATATATATGATGATTGGAATGAAAGGAAGCCATGGTACTGACTCTCGGTCAAACCAATCTATGATGGATTGGACACTTCATCAAGATTTTAATGAGTTAACGGTGGAGAACGAACGGCTGGAAAAACAACTTTTAAGCCTTACCAAATAGCAAATAAAGAGATAGCCCTAAGCGACTTGTGCTTATGAGCTATCTCTTTTGCTGATTATCAAAATCTAATTAATTTCTTAACTAAGAATTGAGTTTATGTCGGTCTGATCCTATATGAAACATTAAACCGGCAACAGCCCCCAGATCTATAGAGAGAAGTGAGCGATAGCTTTGGTTCAATTGAATTAGGTCTTGCCGCATATCCAAATATGCAGACCATGAACCTAATTTGATGTTACGGCCAAATAGAAGGTTATAGCCGTTTAAAATCGCTGTATTGAAGGGTGGAAACAAGGTGGGGTGAAGGAAATATAAGATGTTAGCTGATGCGGGACCTAAACCTTTAATACCTAGATTGTCCAAGTGGTTAATCTCATCAAGGATATCTTTTTCTTCATGGGTCTGAGAAATCTGTTTTAAAAAATGTCCAAACGCAAGTTGATGTTCATCATTTTCATAAATATCGGGGATTCCAAGCTTTGGTTTCCAATAAAAAGCGTGAGCTGCTCCTTTGAAAACTTGCTTTTGTTTGCATATCGCTTCCATCACAAATTCAAGTGAAGAACCTTTAAAGTCGTTTCCAAACACCCTCGCCAGACAGCTCGAAGAGATTCTGGCTGAAGTTGAGCGTTTACTGTGACAAATTCCGGGCACTGGGGAGATGCTTACCGTGCCGGCGTGGCTGTAGTTACGTTGGCGGGATTTCTTGCGGAAGTGGGGGATCTAAGCGGTTACGAGTATAGACAGCAGATTATTCGGCTGGCCGGACTGAACCTCAAAGAGAACAGTTCCGGAAAGAAAAAAAGCAAGTCAGAGGGTAAGCCGTCAAAAGAAGGTGTGGATATCCAAAGTGCGATCACAGGAAGTATCCATGGGCTGGGGACAAAGTTCCCCAATCTCTATTCCCGCCACCGGCTTCACCAGAAAATATTGTCATCCTTACATGACTTCTCCATCTCTCAACAAGTCAATGGCTGAAAATCTAAGAACGAATGAGCAAACAAGAGAAAATATTAATTTATAGTGGGAGTGATAAAAAATGGATAACTGTTGTCAAACATCCGTTGAGAAGCCAACAACACCTTTACAATGTCCTACTTGTCATCAAAAGGGTAAAAGTATTCAATTGATTACACTCAAGGCTATGCTTCAACCAACCGCATTAGAAACCATCAACCCTGAATTACCTTACTCTTTTTGCACTAATTCATCTTGTGAAGTTGTATATTTTAGCGATGTGCAGACCTTTGGCAAAGATATGCTCAAAGTATCGGTATTCCAAAAAGACGATGCATTGGATGTACCTGTTTGCTACTGCTTTGGATGGACAAGAGAACGCTTAATACAAGCTGTTCAGGAAAATCAGCATCCAATTGACCATATACGAGAACAAGTTCAAGCTAATCGTTGTGGATGTGAGGTCAATAATCCCCAAGGAGCCTGTTGTTTGGGCAATGTCACTACATTCATTCGGAGCCTTGACAAGAGTTAGTCGCTTGTCATCTATTCAGCAACAATTCTTACGAAAAGAGAAGGAAGACGATATTCTGATGTAATTGATAACAATGTAGGTAACTTTGTGTCATTTATGTAGGCAACATTGTGTCATTGGACAGCTGTGCTGTAGATAACGCGAGCCGATTGAACACCGCTCATGCCCATTAGCAACGCAGCCCGCAATGATTCTAATCAAAGGTGGAGCATTCCTAGAGATTGCTGGAGCTTTGCATGTTATCGCTTTTGATAAAACATGAACCCTTAACGGAAGGGAATCCGCTCGGTCGCTTTTTCACGGGCAAGGATTTTCCAGTAATGGGGGGCTTGGTTCACACTGGAATCCCTGGAAACGACTTCGCCATCCAATGGAATTTTCTCTCCTGGTTTGACGATCATGATTTGACCAATGGAGACTTCGGCTACAGCTTTCCTAACTCATTTCCCACCTTCTTAACCCATACATCGGATGGAGATAAATCCATCAATCAACGAATGAATACGAAGTTTGGGCTTACGAGATGGAAGTGGAGATAGTTTATTACAGGTAAATGACGCATAGGAAGCGATTTGCCTTCTTTTCATGCTTAGTGAAAGAGCTACCCTCTTATACAAAAAGGGAAGATTAATGAAGCAACATTTATTCACTTTCTCCAATGTTCCCGAGGAACAAGGAAGACATGTAAATAGCTAAGAACATCGCGATCTAGGCAAGTTCTTAGCTATTTGTATTTTTTAGTTTGTAGTCGCTATCCTAACTTTTCTTTAGGGGTACCGCGTCCACTTTCCTTAGTTGATGCTACCTTTTTCTTTCCTTTGTTCATTTTAACGCTTTCTTGAAGCGCTTCTAATAGATCAACGACAACATTAGTTTCTTGAACGGGCTTCAAAACAATGTTTTGGCCGGCAATTTTAGACTGGATAGCGGCCAGTAATCTTTCTTGCTCCGGATTGGTATAAGAAGCTAAATCTGAAGTCCCTGACATGCCCTTAACGATCTGTAAGGCTAACTTCAACTGATTGGGATCGACTGAAATGTTGTTGGGGATGTTGGGAACATTCTCAGATGGTCTAATTTCATTCGCGTAGTACATGGTGGCCAATTGAATACAAGTTCCATCAATAGGTTTCAGTATACATAATTTTGTGCTAGAACGAAGCGTGAATTTGGCGATCGCCAGTCTTTTCGATGCCTCAAGGGCCTTAAGAAGTAAATAGTATGCATTACTCCCGTGATTATCAGGTCCAAGAAAATAAACCTTCTGAGTAAACATTAAATCCACTTGTTCTTCCTTCACAAAATCAATAATCCGTATCTGCTTGCTAGCATCTTCTTGAATTTGATCTAGCTCATTTTTTTCGAATGTTACATATTGATTTGTATCAAGTGGATAGCCTTTAATTAGATCTTCCGGTTCAACTGAGCTTTGACATGTGGGGCAATAACGCTGGTTTTTGATTGTGCCATGGCAGCTTTTGTGGAGAAGATGAAGAGCAATCTCTTTCTCCTCCGTGGCAGCATATAATTTAACCGGTATGTGAACTAATCCAAAACTGATAGCACCTTTCCATATCGTATGCATGGGAGCACCTCCTAAAGTTGCTAGTAAAAAGTCATTCCCATTAATTAAACAAATAAACCGCTTCTCCATTTATAGGATTGCGGTTTATTTGTTTTATTGATATCGTTCATTTTTCGAAAAATTCATTTAGCAATACATGAACCTTCCGTAGATCACTCTTTTTCAAAGATACTAGCGTGTCCATTAATTGATTTAACAAAGCGTCCTTCTCATTTAAAACGGACCTTTGATGTTTAGTATATACGAACAAATCAATAATCTGAACTTCAAGAGCATCGGCGATTTTCAGTAAATTTACTAATGTTATGTTTTTTTCAGCTCTTTCAACTCCACCAATATATGAAAAGTGAAAGCCAGCCTTCTCAGCAAGTTGCTCTTGCGACAATCCTTTTTGCTTTCGAATATCTCGGATTCGTTGTCCAATTTTCTGGATTATTGAAGTTTCCATGATTACACCTCTATATGTAAGTGTAAACAATGGAGCTGATGGGATACACGTATATATACATATCATAATATTAAAATGATATGTATACGTATTATTTTATGTTAAATGGTTATAGTGATTATTGAGTACATCAACTAGATAGGGAAAATGAAGACCATTCCTTTCAAGCTGATGTTTTGGAGAGCAATGGGTAAAATGCAAAAGAGGTGAGGGTGATGAGTAAATTGAATTTAACAATTATATTGGGACTAGCCACTGTCTCGAAGAATGGATTAGAGTTTAACGGGAAGATTTATACCAACGCTACAATGTTAAAATTCCATTGGTTTAAAACCGCTCAAATAGAGGGTCAGTGGGAAATACCGATTTTTTTCAACCCTTGTGACTTGACAGAAATTATGTTGTTTGACATTGATTCAATAACCTATGCAAACATTATTGAACCCTCAAGGAATGTTAACCCTGAGATGAAACAACTATATCATGATGCGATTAATTCTTTGAAAAAGAGATTGAAAGAGTCAAAAAAGAAATTATGAAATGTTGATTAAGTCTTGAATCGAAGTGTCTAATGCTTCTGCAAGTTGAAATAAAAAGTGGACTTGAATTCTTTGTCGCCCAGCCTCGATATTGGCAATTGATGGTCTAGAAATATTAAGTTTTAAACCAAGATCTTTTTGTGTGATGCCACGTGTCACCCGACTTGAACGAATATTGCCCCCAATTATTTTGTACCAATAGTCTTCATTCATTATTTTAACTCCTCTCTTAATCTACTAACTATAGTATTTCCAAAGAGAGAATTAATTAGTATATTTCTAAAAACATTTATGTGGTGGGTTTGGAATCCAAACTATAGGGAATAAGGATATTCAGAATAACGTAGAAGGGGGTTAAATATGAGAGTGCCTATAACTGTGCCTCGGAACAAAAGATACGGTAATAATTATTGGAATTCTGAAGGTCCTAAAGTAGAGATGCGGGAAGTCATTCTCTATAGTGACCTAGAGTTTGATCATTGGTTACTAGTGGAGACTAATCCTCTGGTAGAAATTTATTGTGAACAACATAAAGAAATAAGTTTTGTAATCGATGGAAAGTTACACACTTCAATCTTTGATATGTGGATCAAATATACGAATGGTGAGGAAGAATATACTGAAGTTAAATATGAAAATGAATTAGTTCCTACACATCCTAATTACACACGGAATATGCGACAAATCCAGGCACAGAAAGAATGGTGTGAACAGGAAGGTGTAGCTCATAAACTGATGACTGATAAGATAATCCGTGTTCATCCAATAGGTTTAGAAAACCGACTAAAGATGCTCTCAGCTGTTAAAGCTCAACATTCAAAAGAAAAAACGGAAGATATTTTAAAAAATATCTCCAGGTTTAAGCAAACAATCGGTTCTCTACATGAGCACATGAATGGGAAATACAACTTAGGCGACGTCATGGCTGCATGTTACTGGTTAACCTATACAGGTAAAACTCTCACGAATATTAATGACCAACTTTGGAGCTTGAGTACGGAGATATGGAGGGCTGAAACCGATGCGAATGATTGAAAAGGAAGGTCTTCTTACTGATCAGATTAATCCTGAATTTTGGCCTACAGTCGATGAATCGTCCTTGGAAGCAGATGATCTATTAATTTATCAACAGCGTAAAGAGGCTGTAATGCTGTATTTCAAAAGAGAAGCAAGCCAGATGAAGATTTATGAAATCACGAAAGTCAGTCCTCGAAATTTACGTCGCATAATCACTAGATGTATCTCTCGTGACCCAAATGGTGAAGCTTGGGGTTTCCGAGCATTAATACCAAACAAAACTACAAAGAACTATGCTTTAAACATGATGGATCGAAAACAAAATTCGTCTCGAAAATCTGGTGAATTTAAGTTGTTGCTTGAAAAATATCCTGATATTAAGGAATTGATCGACGATTTGTACCTTGGCCGGAAAAGAAGGTCACTCGAACCGGCTATGAAGCCCTTACATATTCACAAAAAATTTGTAGAGGCATGCAAAGAGAAAATGATTCCATTAAGTCAATATCCATTTAATACAGACCGTCTAGGGAGCCGTGCACTATATCGTTACCTCCGTCGATTGGGGCAAGATTACTTTGGTAAGGCAGCTTCGAGATATGGTCATGATGCTGAACAAAAAGCCAGAAATAGTGGTAGAGGGGAACAAAATCATCCAATTACCCGTACTCCTTATCAACAAGTTCAATTTGATGCACATCGAATTGATGGTGTTTTCTCGGTTGAGTTAGTGACACCTGAAGGGGAGACTGTTGTATTAATCCTGGAACGATTCTGGATTTTAACGATAATTGATGTCGCGACACGAAATGTCCTAGGGAAATACATTTCTTTAAATAAAGAATATAGTGCGAGTGATGTTATGATGTGCATTCGAGATGCCATTATGCCCCATGTACGTCCACAACTCACTATTGATGGCCTTACCTATAATGGTGATGGAGGATATCCATCTGAAATTTTCCCTGAGGCCCAATGGGCTGTGTTTGATGTGATTTGTTTTGATAATGCCAAGTCTCATTTAGCTAGCTTAGTAAAAGATCGATTACGGCAATTGCTCGGATGTACAACCAATCTAGGTCCTGTGGATTTACCTATGAGAAGAGGTATTATCGAACGATTCTTTCAAACCTTAGAGGAATCAGGGATTCATCGACTACCAAATACTAGCGGAAGTCATCCTAAAGATCCAAGAAGAACCGATCCAGAGAAAATGGCGATAAAGTATCACATCACCTTTGAACATTTGAAAGAACTGGTCGATGTACTGATTTCTAATTACAATGGAACGCCTCATGGTGGCATATACCATCAATCGCCATTGGAGTTATTAGGTAAACGGCTTGCGAACGGAATGATTCCACGACAGCTTGATGAAAATAACCGCAGCGGGTTATTGTTTCTTCAAACCACAATAAAAAGAACGGTAAGAGGTTCCTTAAAATCAGGGAAGAGACCTTACATTCAATTTGAGGGTGTGGAATATCGAAGTGATCGTCTTTCACAGAGCGCTCACTTGATAGGTTCAGAAATTTCCCTTCATGTAAATGTCGATGATCTTCGTACCATTCGTGCTTTTCATTCTGATGGTAGTGAAATCGGATATCTTACTGCAGCGGGGAAATGGTCCATTTCACCTCACACCTTACAGACTAGAAAGGCGATCAATCGCTTGGTAATACGCCGATTAATTCATCTTACACAGTGGGATGATCCGATTTTTGTTTACTACAGTTACAATATGAATTTAGCCAAGAGCGGTAATAAGAAGAGTGCCAACAAGGTAACCCAACTTGAAGAGGTAATCAAAGATTCCTTTCCTTTTATGGACGGTGTCTCAGAACGGGATGCAGCATTACAACATGCAGTTAAAGTGAATGAAGCACTGGACAAAGCAAGAAAAACCGTAAGAGATAACCAAGATCAACAATCCGGTAAGATGGAAGAGTTTCTTGCAAATTACAAGACCATTAATTCTAAATAACCTACTTACATTTCAATTTTTAGGAGGCCTAAAAATGGAAAGACCAAAACTGCCTCTGGGTACACATCCAGTTGAAATGGGCGGATACATCCTTCCTACTATGGAGGTAAAACGGTTAATGGAAAGATTGACAAGAGTTGTGATGAATCGTTTACCAGGAATGATTGTCTACGGAAGGCCACGAATTGGTAAAACGAAATCTGTTGAGTTTGCATTAAATTATCTGCCAACGCAGATAGGAGAGAACTTTCCTATATTGAGAACAAGGTGCAAAAGTTATCGAGTACCGACTGAAGAAAAGTTTTTTGGAGACATCCTTAGTGATTTTAAGTTCTCATTCCCTGCGAAACGAAGTCCGACCGCTATGCGACAACAAATTGTTAATTTAATGTTGGAGCAAGGAGAGAGATCAAAACTTCGGAGGGTTATGCTTGTTATTGATGAAGCTCAAAGATTGACTGAACTTCAATATAACTGGCTAATTGATATCTATAATGATTTGGATAGTGAAAAAATCAGTATGACGGTTATATGTGTTGGTCAGTCTGAGCTGATAGATCGAAGAACATATTTCCTTGAAACAAAAAAATCTCAAATCATTGGGCGATTTATGACAAATGAGCATGAGTTTTTTGGCATACGCACTTTGAAAGAAGTTGAGCATTGCCTAATGTGCTACGACGAAGTATCGGAATACCCAGAAAATAGCGGGTACACCTACACTCGCTATTTTTTTCCTGAAGCATTTAGTAAAGGATATCGACTGAAACAATGTGCTAAAGAGGTTTTTGACATTTTTAAAGATATTCGTAAGGAACATGGTTTATCCAAAAAAATGGAGATTCCTATGGAGTATTTTATATTTTCCATAGAGAATGCACTAAAGCTTAATGGAGCAACAGGAAGAGAAGTTGAATGGTTGACAACTAACCACTGGAAAGAGGCAATAAATAATTCGGGATATATAGAATCCGAAGTGTTTATGGCATTGGCATAGGAGGGAGGAACGATATGGTTGCTATATGGAGGAAGGAATGGATCAGGCCATACGAATCGGCTTGGTCCATTTTCGAAAAATTTAGTTATGCTAATGTCATCAATAGATATACCATTCTTAAGGTTGTTGGAAATGATGAAGTAAAATCAATCAAGAATATGCATGTTGGAAACCATTACAGAGATTTGTTAACGCTAAAGGGCTTTGATGAGAAGATATTAGAAAAGTACCTAAATGTGAATTTACATACACATACGAACCATACAATGAACGAACTGCTTCGTCCACTTGGACCAAACTTAGGGAATAGTCAAACTTGGTTTGCTCCACATTTACGATGGTGCCCTAGTTGCCTAAATCATGGTTATCATAGCCTGTTACATCAGTTTACTTTGTTTAAGAACTGTCCTATACATAGTGTAAAGCTTGCTGAGGAATGTCCCGTTTGTAAAGTAAAGATACCTTTTTTATTGAGTGATACTGTTATGGACAAAGCTTTTACTTGTAAGTGCGGCCACAAATATTCAAATCTACACTGGGACCAATGGATTAAGAACTTAACTATTAATGATCATCGTGTATACGATTGGATCAACAAAACTGATCGAGATATAAATAATGATCCAATAATTTATATCCCAAGTCATATTGATTTCGACGTTTTAAACAACCTAAAAAAGAAAGAGTTCGCAGAAGAATTTATAATTAGTAATATGAAGCAAGTTGGAAATATAATGGATGAGTCAGTTCTTTTCGAGGAAATTTTCATAGAGAATCGATTTATTTTTAAAGCAATTGATAAAAAAATCCAAAAATCACTCTGCCTACATAAACTTTGTATAAGGCGTTTGCAGTTACTTTTAAAAGAAGAGGGGGCAGATTTCCCGTCTATTTGTCCTTCTGCTTATTCCTATATATTCTGGAGACAATCGATTCTTGGGTCACCTTATTTTTATGGACATTTAAAAGGACTGAATAATACAGGGAGAGAAAAAAATGACTTTAACGCAATTTCCCCCTTGTATAAAGAAGAATTAAAGCAACTATATATAGCAGCTAAGGATACTCTCGCCCGTGAGATGATAACTGATACCAAACCTCTGAAATGGATTATTAATAAAGCTTCAGCATATTTGTATAGTCAACTCTTTATCAATTGGTTTAACTTCGCAGAAGAGGGTTCTAGTAATATACGAGTTCCTAGGGGAGAAGCTTTGAAAAAAATAATTCAGGAAGGTATGAACTTTGCGTTTGCTATTGAAAGAGACTATCAGGAACAAATCATCATTCGTTTCATTCCAGGAAGCAATCGTCAAATTGGACAAGATCACCAAGAATATGATAAAAATGAATGTAATCGTTTGAATAAAAGAGAGATTAGAATGCGTTCTTATATTCCTTTAGCTGTTTCAATGATGTCATTCGAAAACCAGGAAGCAAAGAAAAGAATGCAAATATATGTGGACCAGTATGTGGCGAAACTAAAATTATAGTGAGGTATCAATGATGACTTCTAAGAATTGAAGGAGGTTCACGGATATGAGAACAATCGTTATCTCAAATACCGAATAGCCATGGATATTATCGAACTTTTATGGAGTTTGTTTGATTAATTACGATTCAAAATGTGACAAGCTTGGAGAATATATTGATGAATGTCATTCATTTTTAGAATTTGTTTGGGAAATCCAACGTTTGACGAAAAATCTCGAGAGTCAGGGCAACAGGTGGAAATCATGATGGTTTTGACGATTAATAGGCAAAATGCAAGTATACGTGGTTCAGTATGTGGCGAAACTAAAATTATAGTGAGTTACATACAAAGGAGAATCCTGATGAAAAAAAATAAAATCCTGGCATCAATGAATCGATATGGTCATAATAAAGACGAAGCCAATATGGAGATATATCGCGAAGAAATAGCAAAAGATCGTTGGGATGTTCGTAATCTTGGGATACCTTTTAATACGACAAGAGCAGAATACTTTCTGACTTTTGAGAAAATAGATATTACATTTAGAGAGCTTATCAAAAAATATATACAGCATCGCTTGTTTGTTCAAGATTCAATAAAGTTCTCTACTGCTCGAAGTGAGGTTATGACGTTAGTTCCCTTCATAAAATTCATTGTGCTAAAAAATCCACACTGGGTAGATCTTAAGTCTCTTACACGAAATGATATTTGTGAATACTTTGAAAGTCTCAAAAACTCACCAATGAAAGGAAACAAATCCTCAAATTATAGAGTAAAGAAGCCCACTGATTATTTCATTTGGCGTATGATTGGTGGATTAGAGAATTTCCTTTATTATCTGCAACGATATGAGTGGGTAGAAGCACCAGGGGTACCAATCAGAAAATTGATTTATCAAGAAGATCGCCCAAAACTTAAACCGAAGAATGATGAGGATTATAAGCATGTGTCCGATTATGTTTGGGAACAGATTTTGGCAAACCTTGACCTTCTTGATGATCAGTATGCAACTATCCTTTTATTAATGGAAGCATCTGGATTCCGTTTAATTGACATCTTAAACTCGAATCAAGATTGTTTGATAGAAATTAATGATCAATACTGGGTACGGTCTGGTAGAAAAAACTCCAGATATGAATTTCCAATGGTACCTATTCAAAAGGATCTCGCAGAGTTAATGAAAACATATAGGAATAAAGTAAAAGAATTACTGGGAAAAGATCACCCTAATAAATTATTATTTATACGTTATAAAGGGAATAAGGGAGTTGGAAAACAAATTCTACAACTATCCTTTTTAAGGAGTCTAGATAGATTTGCAGAAAGAGCAAATATCACAGACGAGTCTGGAAATGTTTTTCATTTTACAGCCAATGGCTTCAAACATCGTTTCGGTTTGAAATTGATGAAAGCAGGATTAAATATGGCTCAAGTTCATCAGATGATTTCAAATGTCACCTCAGAAATGCCAATGATCTATGCAAGGAAAATTCAAAAAGAAATGCAAAGCTAAGAAAGACTGATCTTCAACTGTAGACTGACACAAATTACCCTACCATATAAACCTTGATTTCACGGTTTTTTTTGGTATTTGGTAGGGAACTTTGTGTCGAAAATTTGTGACACAAATTTCCCTACTCGATTAGAGAATGACACAAAACCACCTACTTGTTAGGAGTAATGACACAAATTTCCCTACTCGATCGGAGGGGCGAATAAAGTTTTTCACTTGGAATAGGATTTAAATACTCTTTGTGAAGATTCTGTTATTGTAGATGGAACATTCATAACTCTAATTTTATAGTGCACTTCTTTTAAATGATGTTGATTTACTCTTTATTTCAGTAATTTGATAATTTATTTTATAGTGGTTTCGATGATTGAGTATACGTATGATTAATAATGTGGACCGAAGTAGACCGGCGAGAATGCAATCAAGACAATACATTTGTATTTTTTATAATATATGAAGGACTGCTTAGTATCGCTATAAAAGAAAAGTGATTAACTACGGCGGCATTGCTAATTTGGCTATTGCTGTCGTTATTTTTTTTCACTCACTTGCCAAGGGAAGGTGAATGGGATTCCTCTTAAATCAACTATTGTTTTAGTAATTCTACTATATATTGCATAATTTTGAATCCATCGACATCCCCAGACTAGTACTTTATTTTTATAAACTCTGATATTACAACAACATTTATTTACATTCGATAAAAATAGTGGAAATTCGACACGCTAAAAACATCGTCAGACTTTGCTGACGATGTTTTGTTGTTATAACTACATAAAGATCCTCCCTTATGGGACTAAAGTTCGACAAAAAGGAGGTATATTCTTCCTTAATGAAGAATGTTTGAGTATGGAAGATGCTATCAGAGGGAACTAACATGAAATGATTAATAGATCCAAACAAAGATCTAGGAGTATCAACTACATCTAAAGTAGTTTTATTCTGAAATACCAGCAATATAGAAAGCTAACAGATGGGACATTATTTACATTTACGAATTTGGATATAGAGGATCAATGATTTTGTTCCACCTACATTACTACATAGAATAAATTTTTAACATAATATCATCTTATAATTAGGAGAATGAGTATGTATATTTCGAGTATTTCTATCGAGAACTTCCGAAACTTTAAGAGTAGTACATCTATAAACTTTAACGAGGGTATGAATGTAATTATAGGCCATAACAATTCTGGCAAATCAAATTTACTTAAAGCCTTAGAACTAGTTCTTAGTGTGAATTCACCTAAAAGGCTCTGTGTGGATGATTTTAACAAGGAAGTCACAGTTGATGATCTTAAGAAAAACTCCCCCAGAGTAACAATTTCAGTGATATTTACCGAATCCAAAAATGAAGATGAATTTTCAGAAGATTTAGTCACAGTAGCGAACTGGCTTATCGAGTTAAAAGAGCCTTATCAAGCAAAGTTGACTTACTCTTTTTATTTACCAGAAAAAGAAGAAGAAGAATATATTAATGCGATGAAATCTGAAAGCTCGATAAACATAGAAGACTACTGGCTCCTTATAAAACATAAGTTTTTAAGGAAGTATAAGTCTAATGTATACGGCGGGGATATTTTACTAAAGCAACTCGCTGACACAGAATCATTAAATAAAATTGATTTTCAGTTCATAGACGCAATTCGTGATGTTGAACGTGATTTATTTACTGGAAAAAACACTCTATTAAGAGATGTTATTGATTTTTTTATGGATTATGGAATAAAAAATAATGACCAAAAAAATAAAGATAAGAAAACACAACAAGAAGAAATCGAAAAATTAAAAAAAGACTTTTCTGTTAATGCAGCTGCTCTAATTAAAACCCTACAAGATCGAATGGAACATGGAAAAATCGAGATGTTAAGTTACGCCAAGGATACAGGAGCTTCTTTTGGTAATGCTGTGCCTGATTTTGATGGGAATATTTTAGATTCTGAACTTTATTCAGCTCTTAGATTAATTGTGAAATACGAAACTGGAATAACAATACCTGCCACTCACAATGGTTTGGGTTATAATAATCTGATTTATATGTCCTTGCTACTTGCTAAGATGCAAAAAGATGCTTCCGGTGATTATTTGGGAAGTAACGCTAAGACATTTCCTATTTTAGTAATTGAAGAACCTGAAGCTCATTTACATCCAGCAATGCAATATAAATTTTTAAAGTTTCTTAGGGAAAATGGTAAAAGTAAAGCAAGACAGATTATTATAACAACACATTCACCAAACATAACTTCAGCGGTTTCTTTAGATGAAATAATGTGCTTCCATCGAACTGATAAAAACCAACTGAATATTGCCTATTTGGGAAGAATTTTTGAGAACGATCCCAAAGGTAAAGCTTACATAGAAAGATTCTTGGATACAACTAAATCTGATATGTTGTTTGCAAAATCAGTGATTTTTGTTGAGGGACTAGCAGAACAATTAACAATGTCTATATTTGCTAAATATATTGGCCATGATTTAGAAGGTGATCACGTAGCTGTAATAAATGTTAATGGAAGATATTTCGATCACTTTCTCAAGCTTTTTGATACAAACCAAAAATTCACTCTACATAAAAAGGTAGCTTGTATTACAGATTTAGACCCTGTGAGAATAGAACTCAAAAACATATCAACAAGTTTTAGTGATGATTTGGATAAAAGTAATTTGGATGATGATACCAAATGCTTCCCTTTTGAATTGTATACAGATCCAGATAAATATAGATACTCCTCTTGTACTAATTCGTTAGTATATCAAGTTCAACCTTATAACATCCGTTGTTTTTCCCAGCAAATCGATCAAGGGAAAACCTTCGAATATTCTTTATGTTTTGAGAATCCTGGTTGTTCTTTAATTCTAAATAAAAACATGACAAATTATAAAGAACTCGTCGATTTATTTAATTTATTTAATACTGAAAAACCATTTGAGTCTATTCTAGAAAGGCTAGGAAAAAGAGGAGGATTACGTGCACGAATTACCGATGGTATTGATAAAAATACTGGGACTCAGAAAAAAGAACATGTTCTCGCTGCCAGATACCTTAGCTCTGTCAGTAAGGGGGAGAATGCTTATGAACTGGCATACAATATGAATCAAAATTTAGAAAGTGCTAATAAGATACCTTTTCAAGTTCCTCAATACATAAAGGATGCGATCGTATGGATTTCGAATTAATATCTGCCGACTCTACAATTCCAATTGAAACTCACTTTAAAGTCGTAGCAGGGCCCGGGGCTGGTAAAACAAGATTTCTAATAAACCATATTCAGAATATACTGCATCAATCTCAGCGACTAGGTCGAAATAAAAAAATAGCATGTATTACCTATACTAATACTGGCGTAGAAACTATTTTAAAAAGACTCCCTAATGGGCATGATCACGTCGAAGTATGTACTATTCATAGTTTTTTATTTCTGCATGTAGTAAAGCCATTCTTATCTTTAGTTAGTAAGAAACATAATATTAATATTCATAAAGTTAAGGGACCTAGTGAACACTTAATATCAGGTTTTTTTAAACAAAGTGGATTGGAATATAGATACAGACTATCTAACGTTGAAGTAACAAAGGAATCCTTTTGGTTTATTGATAATGATAATGTTTGTAAGCTTCACATCAAAGGCAGAAAAGCAGACATGCACGAAAACCTGTATAGATACAAACAGATGTTTTGGGAAAAGGGAATCCTTCATTATGAAGACATTCTAGCCCTATCATGGGAAATAATGATTTTAAATCCAGATGTTTTAAGAGTCATTCGTTCTAAATTCCCATATATTTTTATTGATGAGTTTCAAGACACATCTCCTATACAAACAAAAATCATAAAACTGATTGCAGAAAAAGAAACGATTATTGGAGTTATTGGAGATTCAGCTCAATCAATTTACAGTTTTCAAGGTTCTGATATTATACAATTTGAGGAATTCAATCTAGAAAACAATGTAAACTACAAGATGGAAGACAACCATAGAAGTACAGTACAGATCATAGATTTGTTAAATTCAATTCGACCTAATATTTTTCAAAAAAGCCCTAATAATAAACAAGGGAATTTGCCGACTATTCTTATCGGGCACCCCTTGAACGCAGTAAAATATATTGAAGATTCACTCAATCTCAATAGTGAAGAAGAACTTTATACACTCTCTTTTTCTAATAAAAGGGCTAATTCTATAAGAGATAAGATAGATTATACGGACAATATCAGATCCGAAACACTCGAATCTATTTTCACCAATAATGATAGCTCTAATGAACGAAGAAAAATCATAGTTCCCATTATTAAAGCAATAGAATATGCACGCCTTTCCAACTTTAAAAAAGCAATTCAGGAGATAAATAAGATTTCCAATCAAATAATCAATGAAAGAAAAGGATTGGAGATCATCCAGCAATTATTAACTGACTATAGCAAATTTAATGATCAACCAATCCAAAAACTATATGAGAAAATTTTGACTCTAAGCATCAATATACCTGTTATTTCCAAAAGGGAAATTCCAACAAAAATAGAGGAGTTCTATAAAAATAAGAAGTATTCAGAACTCGCTTTATTAATATCAAGCCAAGACATTGTTGGTAAAGATCGAACCATACATCAGGCAAAGGGAAATGAATTTGAGAATGTATTAGTGAATATTCTTCCGCATAAGCAAAATTACTCAGAAAAGAGAGAATTGGGATTTCTTTTAAATCCTGATGTGATTTCAAAAGAAGACCACCGAGTTTATTATGTGGCTGCAAGCAGAGCAAAGTCTAATCTGTTTTTTTGTGTACCAAGTTTGTCTCTAAATGCTACAAAAAAACTAAGCAAACTTTGCAAAATCCATCCTCTAACATAAGTCTTAGTAAATGCATTTACAAATTGTTGTCTAGCGATCGGACCGTAGTTAACCCTCATAAGCATACCATTCTAAGCGTGAGTCACTCCTTACGAGCAGGTAAGACCCCTTGAAGACCGACGAGGTAGATAGCTTGGAGGTGGAAGTGCGGCAATGCATGGAGCAACCAATACTAATCGCACTATGGCTTATCCAAAAAATAAAACACAGATTTGTTTAGGATTCAGTTTTCAGGTGATTACGCCTGTACACACCGAAATTCATTTAAACATCCGTGATGAACCCAATTTCTAGCGACAGGTCTGTTTCACAGACGCATGTTTGGTGGCATAGCAGAGGGGTTCCACGCGTACCCATCCCGAACACGACCTTTTTAGCCTTCCACCGCCGGTGGTACTTGGCGAAAGGACTTGAGACTAGATCGACGCCAAGCTAATCTAAAGCATCTCCTTAAGGTGATGCTTTTTTGTTTTAATGTTCGAAGTAAGGTGAAAAGTACAAATCATAATGTTGTCATCTACTATAAAACCTAGAAAGTGTCTGAAGACAAGAAATTGGTCTCTTTGCCGATTTGATATTAAGCAAAATAGGATGTGATAAAGTATTTAGAAAGTTTAGTCGTTTTTTTTCAGTCTGTTATGACAGAGGCAGAGAATTTAGAGGCTGTCATTGTTACCTTAAAGAAATTGACCTTTGAAAGTGAGAGTAGAATTTATCTAGTCTGTGGGAGCTACGGTGGTTTTGTTTCTACGATTGTGGGAGCCAGAAGAAGAGATAAGATTAAGGAAGTGGTTTTGATATTCCAGCTTAGTTTCATTCAGCTCACCGCCTTCGAAACTTTGGGCCATAATGATCCGCACTTCTTCTTCCGAGTAATGCTCTTCATGCCCGACAGGTTTGACTCCAAACAGACGAAGAATTACCCGCGATGTTCCATTCAACGCCACAATAAAAGGATGCATGATTTTGCCGAACCAATACAGCGGAGGTGAGAGAAGCAGCGTCAGCTTCTCGGCGAACTGGATGGCAAGCGTCTTCGGCGCCATCTCCCCGACAACCACATGTAGAAAGGTAACAAAAATAAATGCAATCGCATAGGACGCTACGGAAGCGCTCGCTTCGGATAAATTAAATAAATCGAAAACCGGATACAAAATACGTTCTACTGTGGGCTTGCCAATAGCTCCAAGTCCTAGAGCTGTAACTGTAATCCCGAGCTGACACGCGGATAGATAATAATCCAGATCACCGACGACTTTTTTAGCAATAATAGCCTTTTTATTTCCTTCATCAATCAATTGTTCTATCCGTGACATTCGGATTTTAACGGCAGCAAATTCCGATGCTACAAAAAAAGCTGTCAATACAATTAACACTGCAAGAATAAATAAATTCATGATCGTTATTAAGTCCAATCCTTCCCATCTCAAAGAGGGACTCACCTCCAAATTGTAGTCAGATTACACTTCTTAATCCGCTAATGGGTTTAACAAAAGTACCGTCTGAGGCGGATCAATTCAGGAGCACAATCCATTTGCAAAATCGCCTTCCCATTATTGTTCAGCCCCCCCTCGAAATATATACGAAGGAGTATAACATAAAAGCACTTAAACCATCCAGTTGTACGTCATGGTTTGGTAAGTCGGGTGATCTCTCACTCTTCTCTTATTCCCCCAAGAAAAGATGTTGTAATACTTTCTTCACAAGATCTTCAAATCCATCTCCTACTATTGTAAATAGAGGTTAGTTATTTAGGCCAACTAAGGAGGTGGAAAGATAGTTTTACTATGGACTTTAAGAGCTGTCCTGACCTCACCTAAGCTTCATGAAACTCTATACTATAGTGAGGAAATGTGATGACAAAGTTTAATTTCAGCATAAAGAAAAATTCAAATCCCAAGAATCATCTGCATCTACGTATTAATATTTTCTTTTTTGGCGTATTCATAATCTTTTCAATTCTACTCATTCAATTGACAGTTCTACAATTTGTGGAAGGACCTGTAATGGCTGAGCAAGAGAATATCAGTGTAACAAGGACGGCTCCTTTACTCCCTGTTCGTGGGACGATATATGATTCTACTGGGCAAACGAAGCTGGCTTATTCTGAACCCTCGTACTCCTTGTATATTACTTTATTTAAGAACTATAGTGAACAGAGCGGAGGGTCACCAAACCCTAATCGAAAAGAGATTTTGGAGTTAGCAGAGAAACTGAGTAAAGTCTTCCAGCAGTTAAAAAATATAAACACCGCTGATTATAGTGTAGAACAAATTATCGAAGCTATGGACTTAGAGTATAAACAGGCCCTTGGCTATACTCCCAGACTCATAAAAAGCGGACTTTCGAATCAAGAAGTAGCTTATTTTATGGAGAATAAAATGGAATATCCCGGTGTGTCAGTCGTAGAAGAGACGATCAGAAAATACGACCCGGATACAATAGCCGTTCAGGCGATCGGATATCTGAAATCCTTCAAAACATCAAAGACCACTGTCAAGTATAAAGAACTCGATAGATTGAATGCCGAACAAACGGATCCTGGACTGATCTACTCTGAACTCGAAGATGTAGGCGTATCAGGACTGGAAATGCAGTATCAGGATTTGCTGCGCGGAAAAAATGGTTTTAAGCAAATTGCTATTAATGCCGTTAATTTGCCGGAAGAGGGTTCGCTGCCTGTTACACAACCGCCGATCAAAGGATACGATCTCGTCTCCACTCTTAATAAAACAGTTCAAATGAAGACTGAACAAGCTATCATAGATCAGTTGCAATGGTTGCAGCGAACGCCCGTATCCGGGAAGCTCCACCCCAACGCGAAGACGGGCTATGCAGTTGCCATGGAGGTGGAAACCGGAAACATAATCGCTATGGCAAGTATGCCAGATTATGATCCTAATGCCCCTTGGGATTATGAGAAGATCAAGTATATTTATCGCAATGGAACAGTGGAGTCTTTTCCACCAAATGATTCAGGACAGCATCCTGAATCCACTGTGCTCCTAGGTTCAACGATAAAACCGCTCAGTGTTCTAATCGGACTTAATGAAGGCTTAATCACACCAGGTACTACGTATATGGATCAAGGATATGCTGAATTCGGTAGGGATAATTCAAGAGTCCGTAATTCGGGAGGCAAAGCTTTTGGCTTGTTGACTCCTGTAACTGCAATTAAGAATTCATCCAATGCATTTATGGTTGACTTAATTGGCGAACAATTGTGGAGGAAATACGCAGATCAGTCAGTGGAAGTCTGGGATAAATATATGAAAGAATTCGGTCTAGGAGTGGAAACCGGGGTAGATTTGCCGCGAGAGTTTAGAGGACGAATTGAATATAACCAGAAAAACCAATCTCAGCTTTCAAGTATGGCTTTCGCTTCGTTCGGGCAGCAGGGTAAATATACAGCGTTGCAACTTGCACAATATACAGTGATGCTTGCCAACAAAGGTAAACGAATGGAGCCTCATCTCGTTAAAGAAATCCGAGATACTAACGGAAGTGTCATTCAAACCATTGAGCCGAAAATCTTAAACGAGGTTTCGTACGAAGATGAGTTATGGCAAACGATTCACCGTGGAATGGCTACGAATGTAGACAGCGCATTTCAAGGGTTTCCTTATGATTTCGCCAGAAAGACCGGAACATCCCAACAAACGATTTATAAGAATGGTCAAGCTATAAATGTGGAGAACGGAGTTTTCATCGCCTTTGCACCAAGAGAAAATCCGAAGCTTGTAGTTGCTGTTGTCGTTCCTGAAGGTGGTTACGGTTCACAAAGTGCAGCTCCCATTGCACGGAAAATTTTTGATGCTTATGATGCGGTGTTCGGATTAACTATGTCGCCACAAAGTTGACCAGTGATCTGAAAGACCTCAAGATAAGAACACAAATGCAGACTCTTTATGAAAACCGCGTAAATCGCGGTTTTTTTATTACTAAAAATCACTCGGGCTCCCCCCGGAAAAGATGTTGTAATAATTCCTTCACAATATCTACAAAGTCCATCGTTACCCTTAGAGATGTACGCTCATTACACTGCAAAGATAGGTGGTTTTGATTGCCAAAACAAAATAAGAACAAGGCTTGGTTACAGCATTTCATGTTAGTGTTAATCGTCTTAATCGCAGTTATCGTAACTGAACGTTTGCTTCAACCCAAAGAGCTTGTTATGCCGCAAAGCGAATCTTCATATGTGAATGAATTAGAGAAAGAAGCAGACAACACTTTTGCTGTGTATAGCGGGTCTACATTTGTAAACAGCTATACTACGCTAGGAGAAGCTATTAATTATGCTGAATCCACTCGATTAGCATCAGTCCGAGAAAAGGGATCTAATGCTTTACTGTGGAACAATTACCGTCCGTATTTGGTATACCAGAGTGAAATACTTGTGGCTGATTTTTCAGAATACGCAGAGGCTGTACAGTTCGCCAGAGGTAATCTGGGAACTCGTGTGTACCATGTCAGCAGTGAAAAGACAATATGGACCCTACAACCATTGCCGGCTCAGGTCCAGCCCCTTGATGCCGTACTAGTTAACCAAATGCCGGAGCTGCCGCGGGGTTGTGAGGTGACGAGTCTTGCGATGCTACTAAAACATGCTGGAATCGAGGCGGATAAAATGATACTTGCAAAACAAATTCGCAAAGATCCGACACCGTATTCCAAGATTAATGGTTCAGTTACATTTGGCAATCCTTACGATGGCTTTGTCGGCGATATGTACTCCTATGATAATCCGGGATACGGCGTCTACCACGGGCCGATTAAAGATCTGGCTGAGATGTATTTGCCTGGGCAGATCATTGATATGACTGGCAGCAGCTTTGACGATATGCTGGTTACTCTCACTCAAGGGAAGCCTGTGTGGGTTATAGCCAATACTTATTTCACTTCGTTGCCTATTGAGATGTTTGAAGAGTGGGATACCCCAAGTGGTCCAATCAAGATTACCTACAAAGAGCATTCCGTGCTCCTAACGGGCTATGATGAACGCTACATTTACTTCAATGACCCTTTGACCGAAGTGATTAACCGTAAAGTGAAGATCAACTCGTTTCGTGAAGCATGGGAGCAAATGGGCAGACAAGCCATTACTTATTCGAATTGAGACTAAAGGAGTGTACATCAAGTGTTAACCTCAAAAATTAAAACATACGTGATCCCAGCTCTAGTGTTTGTCAGCTTATGGGCAGCCTTTTACACAGGACCCTACGCCGTTGTATCAGCTAACGCCCATACACCCGCACCTGTCCGAAGTCTATCGCTACAGGCCAAATCGGCCATCCTTCTTGAAGTAGAGACAGGACAGATCTTATACCAGGCGAACGCAGATATCGCCTATCCGCCAGCCAGCATGTCTAAGATGATGACGGAGTACATCGTGCTTTCCGAAATCAAGGGCGGACGGTTAAACTGGGAGGATCAGGTGGCCGTTTCAAAAAGAGCCCAGGATACTGTGGGATCCAAGGTGTTTCTAGCGGAAGGCGATACACATACCGTTAGAGAATTGTTTACGGCAAAGGCAGTGGGGTCGGCTAATGATGCGTCAATCGCACTGGCTGAACATATTGCCGGCAGTGAAGAAGCCTTCGCCATGAGAATGAACGTTACTGCAAAAGAACTTCAGTTAACCAATGCCCACTTTATTAATGCCACCGGTTTAGGCAGGGGGGATATGAGCGAAGAATACCGTCCCACAGAAATTGAAGGTGAGACCGTGATGTCCGCACGTGATGCCGCCTATCTGGCATTGGCCATACAGCGCGAGCATCCCGATTTTTTCGAAATCTCCAGCCTTCCTTCATACCAGTTCAAGGCACGTGATGCCCAGCCGATCATTAACTACAACTGGATGCTGGAGGGGAATTCTTCCATAACCTCACTTAAAAACTATGCTTACGAGGGTCTGGACGGTATGAAGACAGGTTACACAGATCAAGCGGGTTATTGTTTTACGGGCACCGCCGAGCGGAATGGTATGCGGCTAATTAGCGTTGTCATGGGAACAGCTTCTGAGTCCATGCGTTTTGTTCAGACTCGGAAACTGCTCGATTATGGATTTGGCCAGTTCGAACGAAAGACGATTCTTGCAGAGAGAACGGTTCTGGAAGGGTTAGAAACCGTAAAAGTATTTAAAGCCAAGGAAAAAGAAGTAGGTCTGGAGACAGAGGAGGACCTAACTCTGATGACCATTAAAGGAACAAACCCTAAATTAACAATAACTGCCGAATTCGTAGATGAAATTGTAAGAACAGCTCCTATTCCAGATGGAACAGTTCTTGGGAAAGCAACAATTACGTATATAGATGAAACAGGTCAAGAGATCAAGTCAGAGATGAATTTGTTGTCTAAAAACCAAGTGGATAAAGCAAGCTGGTTCACTTTGATACTCCGTTCAATCGGAAATTTCTTCAATAACCTAAAGGATTCTTTAATGAATTTATTCTAAATCGGTGTTGTATTCAATAAGAGGATTTCAGCTCTCATTACGTGGTGCTGGAGATCCTCTTTTTTTTATGTCCCGTCCGTGAAGAAATTGTGGAGAATCGTAAGCACAAATGTAATCAAACCATCACGGTTTGTTCAAATACACTCCCTAAAATAAAGAAGAGATAACAAGTTAAGGAGTGCTAATTTATGTGTGGAATTACCGCTGTATATAATCGAAATCAAGTGCCTGTACAAGCCCAGATGCTCAGGCAGATGATAGAAATCATCAATCACCGCGGGCCTAACGACTCCGGTATTCATTTAAATGGGCACGTAGGTCTTGGTTTTCGAAGACTAAGCATCCTTGACCTGGAGCACGGCGCACAGCCGATGCACAATGAACCGGGCGAAATATCCCTTATTTTTAACGGAGAAATTTACAACTACCGGGAGCTGCGTGAATCACTACAGAGAGAGGGACATCACTTTCATACAGAGAGCGATACCGAGGTTATTCTCAGGCTGTATGAAGCCGAGGGTGAACACTTCGTCAAGCGGCTGCGAGGAATGTTTGGACTGGTCATCTGGGATCAGAGACAGCAAATGTTGCTGGTAGCCCGTGACCCTTTCGGAATCAAACCTATTTATTATTCTGAAACACCCAGTGGGTTCATGATTTCCTCAGAAATCAAATCCCTCCTGGCATCAGGTAAGATCGACAGAGAAGTGGATGGGCAAGCCTTCTCCCATTATCTGACCTTTCAGTACGTTCCGGAACCGGCCACTATGTTTAAAGGCATTAATAAGTTGATGGCTGGAAATATGCTTGTTATTAAGCAAGATCAAATATTCATAAAACCTTATTTCAAGGCATCATTTTATGCAGAGGATATTGTTACTTTTCCGGAGTTGGTAGAGGAGACGCGCGCTGTGCTGATGGATTCTGTTCAGATTCACCGGAACAGCGATGTGCCCAGAGGTGCCTTTCTGTCAGGAGGTATTGACTCCAGCAGCTTGGTGGGGATGCTCCAGCGTCTGGAGCCTACCCGAACCTTCTCCGTAGGTTTTGATGTTCCTGGATATAGTGAACTGGAGCTTGCCCGTAAGACGGCAGCGCATCTGGGTACAGAACATTATGAAGTATCGGTAAGCGCTCAAAGCTACCTTGAGGCGCTTCCGCGTATGATTTGGCATATGGATGAACCGGTTGCCGATCCTTCAGCGGCGGGTATTTACTTTGTTTCCGAGCTGGCCAGCAGGTATGTCAAAGTGGTTTTTTCCGGCGAAGGAGCAGACGAATTTTTCGGCGGCTACAATATCTACCGGGAGCCGTTATCCCTTAGAATGTTTAACTATATGCCAGCCGCAATGCGAAAGCTTGCCGGTGCAATTTCGAAGGGAATGCCGGCAGGAATGAAAGGAAAGAGCTTTTTAGAGAGGGGAAGTTTGGAGCTGCAGGAACGCTTCTATGGTAATGCAAAAATATTCCACGATGCTGAAAAGGGAGCAATAATGCCCGATAATCTAGCAAGAACTTTCCAGCGTGCACAAGAAGTGACCTTGCCGCTATATGAAGCTGCTGCTCATTATGACGACATTACTAAGATGCAGCATATTGATATTCATACCTGGCTGCGGGGAAATATCTTAATGAAAGCAGATAAGATGTCGATGGCACATTCTATTGAGCTTCGGGTTCCCTTTGTGGATCCTCGGGTTTTTGATCTCGCATCCCGTATCCCAAGCAAATACAAAGTGAATAAAACAACTACCAAGCTGCTTCTACGGGAAGCAATGAAGGATTTCGTACCTCCGGATGTGCAGAGCCGTAAGAAACTAGGCTTTCCGGTTCCCATCCGCATTTGGCTCAAAAATGAATGGTACCCTTGGGCTAAAGAGGTTATCGGCTCTGCTGATGATATTCCATGGATAACTACAAAACAAGCGTTGGGTATGCTCGAAGATCATCGGGCAGGCAAAGTGGATGCCAGCCGCAAGCTATGGACAATTTTGGTGTTCATCTTATGGCATCAGATGTATATTACTGCTCCAACGACTGTACCTGCTCTGCACTAAAAGAGGTCCGTTTCACGAAATAAGCGGGATGAGCACCTTAAAAGTGGTCCCTGATCCTTCTGTGCTATCCACAGTAATTTGTCCCTGATGCAGCATTACAATTTCTCGTGAGATAGCCAGACCCAGTCCTGTACCACCGGTCGTTCGCGATCTTGATTTTTCAACACGATAAAGGCGTTGCCAAATATGTGGTAGTTCATCCGCAGGAATTCCGATGCCTGTATCCTTGACCATAATAACAGCCTGACCATTACTGGTGCTAGTAGAAACCGTGATTCGCCCGCCGGAAGGGGTATACTTTCGCGCATTTTCAAGCAAGTTAATCACGACTTGCTGAAGGCGCCGTTCATCTCCCTTTACATAGACAGGTGATGAGGAGGGCTGATAATCAAGTTCTATTCCATGCTGTTGTATGGAATCCGACATAAGTTCCAAAGCATTTTGCATGACTTTGTCTACGGACGTTCGATCAATAACCAGTTTAAATGATCCTTGTTCCATGTTTGCTAGTTCGAATAAGTCCTGAACGAGTCTTTGTAACTGAATACTCTGGGTGTAGAGAAGCTGTAAGTACCGCTCCTGATCCTCCTGGTTCTGTACCAATCCATTCTTCAACACCTCTGAGTAGCCTTTCATATACGTTAGCGGTGTGCGAAGCTCATGGGAGATATCTGCTAAAAATTGTCTTCGCTGCTGTTCATAGTGTTGAATATTAGAGGACATCCGATTAATAGCATGGGATAATTGTGCAATTTCATCAGAACCACGAGGCTCCAGTTTCCAATCATAGATGCCTTCAGAAATCCGTTTTGTTATTTTGATCATTCTCAGCAACGGCTGCACCAGCTTCCGGGATACCAGAAGGATAATCAATGCCGATAGGACAAGCACAACTGCAGCGACGCCTATAAATGTATTGTTTAATGTCTTAATCGCTGTTTGAATGGGGACGGTAGGACTGAACATAAAGACTCTGCCAATCGTCTCTCCACTGGAAACAATGTCTGCTTCGGTCACAAAGTTAGGCTCATTCTTCCAATCAGAGTTTAACACCGGGCCATGAAAATCAGCACTCGTGCCATGGATGATGATTCCTTGCAAGTACTCAGGGGGGAGAGAGGCAGTCCCCTCCGAAGAGCCCAGTAAAGCGTTATCCCGGTCCAGTATCAGCAGGAGATTGTCCGTCTTGCTTTCTGTGAGCAGCACATGGTTAATTGTCGTCATATCAAAATGCTCACTTAACACAGCAGCATAACTTTGATTTCGGTGGATCTGTTCGTTCAGCACATCATCTGTGTAGAAGCGGATAAATAACATATAGAGCACACTTTCAATGCAAAAGAGCAGTACCATAAACATTATGACAAGTACAGAGCCAAGTTTCAGAGGAATGCTATTTAATTTAATTTTTCTCATTACAAATATATCCCGTACCCCAGATGGTCTTGATGACGTCATGCCCGGGGATTCCGGCCTGAGATAGCTTCTCCCTTAAATTTTTGATGTGCGTATCGACGGTCCGATCGTCGTTGATGGATCTCGTCTTCCACAGCAGCTCGAGGATATCTTCCCGCTGAAAGATTCGTTCTTTATGGCTCAGAAACAGCTTTAGGATCGAGTATTCCTTTGGGGTCAAAGCAATCTCCATGTCTTGATAGAACACCTGGTGAGTCTTCAAATTCATCTTCAGATCACGGAAGGTTAACTCTGATTTGGCGGGTAAAGTGGAGATTGACTGTACAGGCTTGACTATCATGTGATTCTGCTGCTGTACAAATTCCTGTCTGCGGAAAATAGATTCCATACGGGCGATAAGCTCTTGATGCTCAAAGGGCTTGGTTAAATAATCATCGGCACCGATTTTCAGGCCGACGACTTTATCTACCGTCTCTTCGCGGGCGGTTAGCATGATAATAGGAACGGTTGAAATTTGGCGGATTGCCTTGCATACATCAAACCCATCCATAATCGGCATCATGAGGTCCAGGATCACCAGATCGAAATCTGCTACAGTAATTCGTGACAATGCTTCTTTACCGCCGGCTGCGGATTCGGTGGAATAACCTTCAGCATGCAGATAAAGCTGCAGTAGCTCACGCATAGGAGCTTCATCGTCGATAATTAGTATTTTTTTATGATTTTTGCGGATAAATACGGACACGGCTTGAACCTCCTTTGTTTCTAGTGTACCCTGCATTTTCGAAGAATTTGTGAAGATAATCCTTGTAATCATCATATTTAGTTTTTTTAGAAGCACAAATAATCTAAATATTGTACCACATCACCTTTTGAAAGAATTTCTCTTGACAACAACCCCCCCGGGGGGTTAGTTTTTTGGTATGTATTTATTCCAGAGAGCTTAGAAAGGAACGATTGATGTGGCTAGGATAATAGAAATAACAGACACTACACCAAAAGAAAAAATTAAAATCATTTTGGCGCTCGGTGTACCTGCGATGATTGAAAATCTGCTTCAAACGGTGGTGGGATTTGTGGATACATTGTTTGTATCCAGAATCGGGCTAAATGAGGTTACGGCTGTCGGCGTTTCCAACACGATTTTGAATGTTTACATTGCTATTTTTCTCGCCATCGGTGTCGGAACTTCCTCCATGATAGCCAAACGTGTTGGCGCCGGGAAGATGAAAGAAGCTAAACAAGTTGCTCGTCAATCTACGTGGCTAGCTGTGTATGCCGGAATTTCATTTGGAATTATAACCTTATTTTTCGCTGAGCCGCTACTACGCATTATGGGAGCCGAGCCAGAAGTACTCAACAGCGGCGTCACTTATTTTCGTATTGTTGCCGTACCTTCCATATTTATTTCCTTAATGACTGTGTTCGGCAGTATCTTGCGTTCAGCTGGTGATACCAAAACCCCGATGAAGGTGGGGATCTGGGTAAATGTAATCCACATCGCTCTTGATTACATCCTGATCTTCGGACTAGCCGGCATTCCGGGGATGGGGATTGCCGGAGCGGCGTTAGCCACAGTTCTGGTTCGGATTCTTGGTTCCATTGCACTGTTCCATTACATCCGGAAGTCACAGCTGTCTTTCTCGCTGTTCAAAAAAGACCACAACGAGTTCACTAAACCGCTTCTCAAACTCTCAGGACCAGCAGCTGCAGAACGTCTCATCATGCGTCTGGGACAAGTTTTATACATGGGCCTTATCGTCAGAATCGGAACTGAGGTTTATGCTGCACATACCATTGCCGGTAATATCGAAGTTTTTTCATATATGCCGGGCTATGGGCTGGCCATTGCAGCCACCACCTTAGTTGGACAATACCTGGGAGCAAACCGACACCGGGATGCCTACCAGTTTGGTATATATACTACCGCTGTTGCCGTGGTATTTATGAGCTTCGTCGGTGTTCTCCTGTTTGTATTTGCCCCCTTTGCGGCAGCGTGGTTTACCGGGGATCAATCTGTCATTGAAATGGTGACAACCGCACTTCGAATCGATGCCTTCGCGCAGCCGTTCCTGGCTGTCGGACTCGTCCTTGCAGGTGCACTGCAGGGTGCGGGTGACACCAAGAGCCCCATGTATAGCACCGCCATCGGCATGTGGCTGATCCGGGTCATCGGAGTATACATCTTAGGCATTCAGCTGGATTTGGGCATTGCAGGCATCTGGTTGTCAATCGCTATTGATTTGGCGATTCGTGCAGTATTTTTATTTTTCCGTTTCCGGAAAAAGATTGCTGCGTTTGAAAATGAGGCCGCACATTAAAGCGAGGAGGGGAGGAAGAAAGGAGCGAATGTTTACCCGAAAGATGGCTGCCGTGATCTTCTATCTGGCCTTGCTCGGTTTGATTTACGTCCTGAGGGATGAGCTGCTTCCTTGGCTGGAAAATCTGGATTCTGGAAGCTGGCCCATCATCCTGTTCATCTGTGCAGTGCTCGGAATGGTTCCCGTCATCCCCTTTGCGCTGGTATCTGGCATCCTAGGCATCAAATACGGGCTATGGGGAGGAAGCGGGATGAGTGTGGCAGCATCGACTCTGGCTGCTGTTATTACCTATTGGATTTTTGCCAAAGGAGGTGGGGGGTATCAAAGCCAAAGTTCCAAAACCAAATTGAAGATATGGAATGAGCATATCCAGCAGCGCGCTTTTCTGTTCGTTCTTATCGGGCGGATGCTGCCTTTCATCCCAGCTGCGCTTATCAACGGATATGCAGGCTGGTTTAAACTTCCGTTCGTTCCGTATGTAACCGCAACTGTCCTGGGCAAAATCCCAACGATGCTTGTTTTCGCCTATGTTGGCGTTTCTGCGGTCTCGGGTTCGCAGTATTGGTCACCCGTGCTGCTGATATATGCTGTTTTTTTAGGTGTCGTGTATCTGATATATAGCCGATTATTTCCGAATGCCACGAGCGTTCAACGCTTAGAAAACGAGCAATAAGGTATGTAAATTTAATGCAATCAAAATTTCAAAATCGATGGAGGAACAATCATAACAATTAAGCTTTCAAAAGGTGAATTTGACCGTTTGCTCAAACTCTCCAACGACAATGGATATATTGCTGCTACCGCTATTGATCAAAGAGGCTCCTTATCCAAATCTTTAAGCAAAGCATTGGGAAAGGAAGCATCCTATGAGCAGGTCGCCGAGTTCAAACAGCTGGTTTCCGAAGAGCTTACACCTTATTCGACTGCTATTTTGCTGGACCCTGAGTTTGGCTGGCCAGCAGCAGAAGCCCGTGATGCAGACTGCGGGCTTCTGCTCGCTTATGAGGAAACCGGATATGATGTGACACAAATGGGCCAACTGCCAGATTTATTGCCCCGATCTTCAGCTCTGCGGTATGTCGAGAAGGGAGTAGATGCCGTTAAAATCCTGATGTATTACGATCCGGATGATCTAGAGGAAATCAACGACATTAAACATGTCTTCATCGAACGTGTCGGTGCGGAATGTGCCGCAAATGACATTCCCTTCTTTTTTGAAGCCGTAACATACAGTGACAGCATACCGGACTCAGGAAGCGCCGAGTTTGCCAAAGTCAAACCGGATAAAGTTAAGAAGTATATGCAGGAATTCTCCAAACCGCGTTATAAAATTGATGTGCTGAAGGTTGAAGTTCCGGTAAATATGAAATATGTATCCGGCACGGCAGCCAATACCGGCCATGAGCATGAAGCGGTATATACAAGGCAAGAAGCACTACAGCACTTTAAAGATACAGCAACAATTTCACCTATTCCGTTTATTTATCTAAGTGCGGGAGTCACGAATGAAATATTTCTAGAGACCTTGAAATTTGCCGGGGAAGCGGAAGTCCCTTTTTCAGGAGTACTGTGCGGTCGGGCTACATGGCAGGACGGTATAGAAATATACGGCAAGGAGGGGGTTGAAGCATTACGCAAATGGCTTCAAGAGGAAGGCAAACAGCGAATGATCAAGCTTGATAATATTCTGCGGCAAGTGACCACACCATGGTGGCAGAAACATCCTTGATTGATTTTACCGTCACCCATTAATCTGCTTTGAACCCCGGCAGGTCGTGCAGCAGGCATAGCCTTTCCGCCTGCCGGGTATTATATGGCTTCACGAAACAAGGGAAATGGAGCAGCAAATCATGCAGACAGCAGATGTCTCAGCTATTAAAGTTGTAAATTCGAATACACTTAAGATTATTGCTATATTATCCATGTTCATCGATCACCTATCGGTATGGCTGGTTCCCTCAGGAACCTCACTGGATATTCTGCTTCACACTATTGGCAGACTTGCCGCCCCCATTATTTGTTACCTGATTGCAGAGGGCTTCGCGCATACTTCCAACTTAAAGAAAATTTATGATACGGCTTTTTCTTTTTTCCTTAGTCTCTCATTTTCCATTTGTGCTCTTCTTCGGTCTATCCTGGTGGCAAGGGACCAGTGTGATCTGGGATTTGCTCATGGGGCTGATTGCACTGTCTATCTGTAAAAATCCCAAGATCCCCTTATGGGGACAGATCTCTTCGGTTGCGGTATGCTGCCTGCTCGCATGGACGGCAGATTGGAATTACATCGGAGTCTTATGGGTCGTGTGTTTTGGTTTGTTCAGAACACGCTTCAGTCTGCAAATGTTTGGCTTTGCACTAATTGGAACTTCCCTTTACATTATTCCAGGCCTTTCGGCATCAGGTTCAACGAGCATCTTCCGTTTCGGCATTCTGCTGGCGATTCCGCTCTTTGCTTTGTACAACGGAACCCGCGGCCGAAAATCCAATCTGATCAAGTATGGATTCTATATATTTTACCCGCTCCATCTAATAGTGCTGTATCTGTTTCGTTATATTTTATTTGAATCATAGATTAAGGAGAACGCTGCATGAAGTGGCTTAGAATAATTAATCATAGGTTCCTAACCTTGACTATATTTACAGCTGTAGTGCTGTAACGCTATCCGCTTGTACCGGCAAGATGAACCCGAATCCGCAAGTAGTAAATAGTCCTGCGCCCACGTTATCTGAGCAAGAAGTCCTGCCTGAACAGCCGCAAGCAACGAGAAGCGAAGAACCCTCGACAGGACTAGTGTACGACGGTAATTTGGAGCTGCCTGTAATTGGTGCTACAGGGTATGCCTCAGTAAGAATGGAGTTGAAAAATTCAGCCGACGTTAATTCCATTACGGTAGCAATAATTGAACCTAGAAGTGCCTTCCAGATTTTAAAGGAAGAGGGGGCATGGTGGCTGGTACAACATCAGGATGTTACCGGCTGGCTGCCGCATGTTTACTGTTTCATTAATCTTCCCGATGTTATTCCGTCTATGATTTATGACAACACCAATACGTATGCTTCACAGTTCAAATCTTCCGGAAAAGCGATTCCCGGTATCACCGATCAGAAACTGTATTCCGGGAAAAGTTACAATAATCGGCTGGCAAAAGAGGAGTTCATCGATCCTGTTCTGTATCAAATGTCAAAAAAAATATACTCCGCACAGCGCATGGCTTTATCTGATGGAAACTCGCTGAAAATTTATGAGGTTTTCCGCCCATATACTGTACAGAAAGATGTTGCCTCTGCATTAAAAGCTCTGGCTGAATCAGATCCTGAAGTGATGGAGGGGATCAATACGCCACCGTGGGGAATAACCTGGTTTATTGTTGATGGAGTATCCAATCACCAAATGGGGTACGGAATGGACGTGAGTTTAGTAGAAATCCAATCAGAGGAGCAAGTAAGGATCGGTGACTACCTTTCCTTGCAAGTTACGGATTATATTGAGTACGTCATGCCAACCTACATACATGAGTTGAGTGGAAGCTCAGCTATATTCACTGCTGCAGTGACTTCAAAAACGCCGGACGCTTGGAGAGGATCGACTTATGCCGATACGATGACAGACCCTGCTAAACAGCTGCAGAAATATTGCACGTCCGCGGGTTTGACTCCGTTGGCCTCGGAATGGTGGCACTTTAACGATCTTGAGGCCAGGGACAGTATCGCAGATCAAAGCGGCGATGGGGAATTTATTATAACGGATATTTACAGTACAGCACCTTTTGCGGAATAATTTGTTGTTGCCCCTCTGGATGATTGGACAGCCAGCCTAGACAGCGGTACTATTAAATTGTGTCATATGTATAGGGAGAGGTTCATTCAAAAAGGATTTAGCTAGGGAGGTAAGTACGCATGTCTGATGAGCATATTAACCATGGGAATAGTCATGAACATAATCATGAGCATAAGTACCGGAAAGATATTATTAACCGTTTGGCAAAAGTCGAGGGGCATTTGCGGTCAGTTAAAGAAATGGCGATCAATGGACGCCAGTGTCCCGATATCCTGCTGCAGATTGCGGCCGTGCAAAAAGCACTGGATGGAGCAGCAAAGCTGCTCTTAAAAGACCATCTGGAGAATTGTGTGGTTGATGCCGTGCATCATGGCGACGAAGCACAGGTGATTGCAGAACTGAATGCTGCGATAAATAGTTACATCCGGTAAAGCTTGTTGATGCCCCTTCTTGTGCCAGTATAGAAGGGGCTTTTTAATAATGTGTAATGGAGTGTATCCCATAAATATTAAATGGTTAATAAAATTTTAAATTATAGATATAAGGTGCATAGAGTGCTCAAATCAACCAAAAAAAAGTCAAGGTTGTTTTTAAAACTTCTGATTATAAGAACTTGTTAATTAGAAATGATCATCGGAATTAAAAAATGAATGATTTAAACAATTATCTTGCAATTAGAGAATCACGGTATAAACCAGATAAATCAGCTCCATTCCTATTTATAGCTGCACCAGTTGGACGGAAGGGTACTAATCGCCGCTTAAATCAAAGATCTATTGAAAAGCTTGTTGAAAAATATGCAATTGCCTTTGGAAAGCCGGCTCTATCGGTGCATGCATTAAGACACTCATTTGCAACTCGATATCATAAGGAGAATAATGATGTACCTAGATTAAAGAATCAACTGGGGCATTCATCTATTCAAACTACTATGATTTACACTCATTTAACTGATGAAGAGATGCGAATTGCAGTTAATAAAATGGATCAATAACAAATATTAAAAGGTGTTATGGATAACTAGCTGTATAAATAATGACACAAATGTGCCTACTTGCTTGGAGTAAATGACACTAAACCACCTACTTGTTTGGTGGGGTGACACAAAACCGCCTACTTACTTGGAGGAATGACACAAAATCATCTACTTGCTTGGTGGAGCTGACAAAATAGATTGATCAAATCATATTTGATTTTATTAACCTCCAAACTTTTTAACTAAAAGAGCTTAAAGTAGGGGGTTTTGTGTCAAAAAGGTAGGGAGTTTTGTGTCGCATTAGATCAACATATTGAAGATCAGTCTTTCTTAGTTATATGATAAAAAGGAGGGTGATCTCATGGACAACGGTACATATTCTTGTCATTCATCGGTACACATTCTTGTCATCCGTCAACATCCGAGAGGACTCAGAATTTTTGAACTGAATATTTGAACTGGATAAATGAACACCGACTGAATATTAAGTTGTATAGGAGGAAGTAATAATGGTCATGTCATTTCTGGAGACTGTAAATAAGGTTGTTCCATTGACCGGTTCACTAGCAGAAACGGTTGAGGACCGAAATCGTTTGATATATCTATCAGAAAAATATTCGTCGGAGTTATCTATTCAAGAGCTACTTAAACTTTGTAATGAATCCATAGAAGAAAAAGAGCAACTGATTACGAAAGCAGAGGAAAAGTATCCGGAGTGTACATCACGGAATTTGCGTGGAGTCATTTTTCAGATTTTAAACGATGAAGGAATACGTAAAGAGGAATTTGCACAAAAACTAGGTGTAACTTTAAATGACATTGATTTAGTTCTTAAAGGAATGGGATTGGATAATCCTAATCACTCTAATCTATATAAAATGATGTGTGAGTATTTCAAACTTGATCCTCAATACTACCTTCACACCCGGGATTGAATATTAAGTATCTTTTAGGAAGGTTCATGTATGAATGAAAAATTCCAAGTAGTTATTGAAAAACATAACGAGCAACTCTTTGTCTTTGGAGACGATGAAATGATTCAAAGCATTTTGGAAGAGAAAGAAATCTTAATCGAGGTGCTGCCTCATCTTGCAACTTATCTGGATCAGGAATATAAACTCGAGATATATTGAATAATTCGGTTTATGAAAGGAAGTCCTCAATGTTAATCAAAATTGAAGATTTGAAAAGTGTTATTGATGAATTAGTAGAAGATACTTTAAGCCAACTTAACGGTGATTTGTCTCCAAAAATTGATGAACGTGTAGCAATATTAAAATTAGGTCAGATCTCAGCTCTGTGTATCATTTTAAGAGACAAGGTAGAAGATGCCGAATTAAAAGATCAAATATGGAACTTAAAGAAAGAATCTGATAAACATCTAGAGCAATTATTTAATAAGTGAAATGATACATAATGAATAGATTCGATCATTCGGACGGTTAGGAGCTGATTGTTGATGGGGGCATTGGCGGTGAAATTTAAGAACTACTTCGATAAACGAGAAAGATCGATTGAATACTCACGTATTACGCAGAGTGGATTAATGTTGGCCAAAGTGGCAGACGTAAGGGGAAGGAAGCGTGTATTTAAACCCTCTGAATTTGAAATACATGAAATCATTGAAACAACAAAGATGGGTATCAAAAGTGTTTTAAATTATTTCAAAGACAAGGAAGTTGAAAGCTCTATTCAGGATGCATTAAGTGATTTGGCAGCATTAGAAATTAAATCACTGTATGATGTCAAGATTGCGGGAAATACCATTTTCACAATAGGAAGTCGCTATGAGACTTCGAGGCGTGACAATTTCTTGATTCTTAATTTTGGCGGCACCCACGTTACCATAAGCGAACTGCTTGGGATAGCTGTCGTTGTTGCCCTGGTAATGAGTATTATTCGTATAACTTGAAGCAATTCTTGCGCAATGAACTTCGATAAATAGAAAGTGTGAAAAAGATGTATGAAGTCATGTTAACGGAAAAGTCATTCTGCCCGATCTGTGAAAAGCCATTACACTTACTGCAAGACAGAAGTGATAATAATCCAAAGTTCTATATTTGCCATCCTCGGAATTTCGTAGGACAGGTAGGAGTTGGGCCAGTAACTCCTTTACCAGATAAGAGAATATTGACAGGGTTGAAAATGACATTTGTAAGTCCGCTATCTTGTCGAATGACACCAATCAACCTACATAATTATCGGCACGATCAACGAAATTTAGCATTTGAAGTGGGAACATAAGTGACGCAGAAAAATACTCAACAACCCTACATTGTAGTGGAATGACACAAATTTCCCTACTGTATGAATAGGGAAGAAGAATTATAAGGGGTGTAAAGATGATGTGGGATGATAGAAATCCTGATAGTCTGCTCGTACCAGGACATCCTAATAGAGTTGGAATGATTGGACAAGTTAAGAGGTGGATGTTTTCCAAACTTTCGATTGATTCCTTACTTGCCCAGCTCAGGGCTTCATACTCTAAAAATGACTGGGCTGGTGAAAGTGGAATAAGTGAGGAACAACTACAGGCTTATCAACAATTTACGAAGTATATGTCAATAGAAGAAAAACGGAATCCTCAACGGCTTTCTAAAATTAGAGTTGAGGAACTATCTCAAATGAGTAGAATCAATTCTTTCCAAATCAGAACATTATTCGAGATTTTCTATATGAGATACAGAATGTCAGGGTTTAGAGACAAATCTTTGGAGAGGACTTTTCTAAAGAGTTTACATCGAAATCCTCTTGGAGTCAGGAATATCAGAAAATGAAGTATGTAGGCGAATTGGTGTCAATTATCTGCAGCTGATAGAAACCAAGTTGAGAGAGAACTGGGTCTTTCTGATGTAACATAATGAATAATTCCGTTCGTGAAAGGTGGAATACTATATGCCTCCATTAGTCTGGATCATATTAATAGGAACAACTATTATTGTAACAATTTTATGTAATATAGTTGATCCTTCAAGAGATAGTTATTTTGATGTGCCGTTATTACGATGGATAAGGACATTTTGGATTGTAGGATTCATAATTTTCTTTCTTTACTGTAAGAGGACAAGAACATATATTCATTGAACCCCGCGCTGGTCGCGGTTTTTTTGATTTAAGGATACATGTTCTTGTCCCAAGCAAAGGACAAGAACATGTATCTATTGCCGAATATGGACAAGAACATGGTACTATTGCCGATTCACAATTATCGAATAGAGCAACTTATTTGAAGAAACCAAATTGTCAAACATGTACGCAATGTGCCAACATTAGTCTCATCTTACTTAAATGAGCCTTTCACCGGACAAAGTTGAGTGAAAGGCTTCTTTCTCGTGTTCATATCCTTTTGCTATCTTCATAACTTCTTCACAAGCTGCAAATTGGTTCTTCATAACTCTCTTATATAGTGTAACTATAAGGAGGAGATACAAATGAAGAAACTTTGGATTGGATTATCGGCATTGGTACTGGTTATGGGGATTGGCACCTCTGGGGCTTACGCTACGACAGCTAACAATGATAATAATGGCAGCAGTTTTTTCGAAAAAATGCTACCCTTTGCCAAACAAATACACCCCAACCTGTCAGAGGAACAAATCAAGCAAATGTATGACAATTGCAACACTTCAAACGGTAAGGGAATGTCAGGAATGATGCAAAATTCTCAATATAGCAGGGGTATGATGAACTTCTAATCCGATCATGATAAGATAGGACCTCATTGATATGAGGTCTGTCTCATTTTAACAACAAAGTAGGTGATGAAGTTCGTGAAAATTTTAGTGGTGGATGATGAAGAAAATATCTTGCAGGTTATTAAGGCTTATTTGGAAAAGAATAAATATATTGTGTACGAAGCCGATACAGGACGAGGCGCGATTCATCTTTTTGAAACCTTAAAGCCCGATCTGATCGTGCTGGATTTGATGCTTCCAGACATGACTGGAGAGGAAGTATGCAGAATGGTACGCAAATCATCGAACGTTCCGATCCTCATGCTGACTGCAAAAAGCAGTGAAGACGATATGGTGAATGGGCTCATGATTGGAGCCGATGATTATATTACTAAACCATTCAGCCCAAGAGAGCTGCTCGCTCGGGTGATTAGCCTATTAAGAAGAACCATTCAGCCGCAATTGGGGAATATGTCACTGCTGTCTTATGCCCAAGGCGATTTAACTATGGATTTGGAACGTTATGAGGTAAGAATTCACGAGGAGCCAGTATCTTTTACCCTTATGGAGTTCAAGCTACTTGAAATTTTAGCGAAGCATCCGAAGAGAGTGTTCTCACGACTTGAACTTGTTAACCTTACTCAGGGTGATACCTATGAAGGATTCGAGCGGACCATCGATGTTCATATTAAGAATATTAGACAAAAAATTGGCGATGATCCTAAACACCCTGTTTTTATTGGCACTGTATTTGGAGTGGGGTATAAATTCTTGGTGAGTCATGATGTCTATTAGAGGCGGATTGAGCAGAAAGCTTCTTATTTCCCATGTCGGTGTGGCCCTTGCTGCGCTTCTATCTATTGTCTTGCTTGTGAACTTGGTAATGAACATCTCGTTTAACCAATATCAGAAGAACCAGCAGCAGACAGAAATACAAAGTTTACTGGACGATTTAGAAGACGCTTATAATGTGTCTACCGGCCACTGGAATACAAACGTTTGGATGACCATTTCGCACCAAGCGATGATTAGTGATTATATGGTTCGTGTTTATGATCAAGACCGTCGCTTGATTTGGGATACTAGTCAAATGGGCAGGCAGATACAAGTGAATTCCCAGTCTGCGCAAGACACCATTAAAAAAACAATCGTAAAAGGAAATCAGCAGGTAGGAACATTGGAATTTCTACCAGTGAAAGAAACGACGCAAAGTCTGAATCAGAAATTTCTGAGAATGTTTAATACCTTATTATGGGCCGCAATGATACTCGTAATTGTCGGGACGTATCTGTTCAGCCGGTACATGGCCAAAAGCATTAGCCAACCTCTCCTAGAGATTAAAGATATCGCTTCGAAAATGAGGGAGGGGGATCTCAGCTCCCGGGTTGAAATGTTAAATCAGAATACAGAAATTGATGACGTGGGGCGTACACTCAATCATTTGGCTGATGGATTGGAGAAGCAAGATCAATTAAGGAAATCACTGACCACTGATGTGGCACATGAGTTGCGAACACCCTTAACAACAATTCAAAGCCATTTGGAAGCCTTTCAGGATGGCATTTGGGAACCGACGCCGGATAAACTACAAGTGTGCCATGATCAAGTCCTGCGACTTGTCAGGCTCTTCAGTGATTTGGAAAATCTGGCTGCTGTAGAGAATCCAATGGTTCAGCTTATGACGGAGATCGTCTCACTTAACGAAATCGTTGGTGAGTCTTTAAATATGGTATCCAGCCAGTTTGGGCAGGAAAGACTTTCAGCTGACCTGATAAGTAAAAGTGACGTTTGGATCACAGGGGACCGTTCGCGGCTCCTTCAGGTTTTTGTAAATCTGATAAGCAATGCTTTCAAATACACGAGTTCTGGAAGTGTTCATATTGAAGTGTTAAAAGAGAAAGCAGAAGGCGTCGTTATCGTTTCCGATACCGGAATGGGAATATCTAAAGATGAACTCCCCTATATCTTTGAACGTTTTTACCGCGGAGAGAAATCAAGGAACCGGAAAACTGGCGGAGCCGGAATAGGACTTGCGGTTGTTAAAGTCATAGTGGATGCTCATGCCGGATCTATTCATGTTGAAAGTGAGATAGAGAAAGGAACTACCGTTCTTGTTCGTCTTCCATTAATTCGATGAAAGGATGAGAGAAAATGATGATGGGTTATGGCTCTGGATTTGGAATATTTGGATTAGTCATCAATTTTTTACTGATCGTAGGTGTAATCTATTTGGTGATAAAATGGGTTAGGGGAGATGGGAATTCACGATTTATTGACAATACTCCAGAGAGAATCTTGGATGAACGCTTTGCAAGAGGTGAAATCACGGAAGAAGAATATTACCGGATGAAGAGCATTTTGCGGGATTAAAAATCTTAATGGAGATACGGAAACAAGGAGCCCTTCACTCTGTGAACGGCTCTTTTGTTATTTATGATTCTAGCTTGCCTTATTTAATACCTCATTTGATTCATCCCCTTCCTGGTTTGTTTATAATTCTAAAAAGATCATCTTTTGAGGAGACGAGAAATATTTGCTCAGAAAGAAACTTATCCATCAAGCAATTCTAAACCGGATACCTGTAAATGTTCATTTGATCAGTGGTGAAACTTATTGTGGTGTATGTAAGGAGCATGAGAAGCCTGAGATGTTTATCATCATTATGGGGACAGCATCCGTAGCTGTTTTTTATTGGGCCATTAAGCGTGTTACATTTACAAATAAGATCGAACAGACGGAAAGGAGCTGTACTTAATCAGATTGTCTCAATTCAGCGTATCTATTTAATCTTTAAAGCATATCACAAAGAAAGAATCTGCTACAGAAGTGGCATGGGGATGGGTGTTACACTAAGTGGGATGTTATACCAAATGTCGCTTAGGTTACTACCAGCTACAAGCAAACCATCCAATATTACGGCGTATAGAATTTCTTTTGTGCTTATTGGATTATTAAGCGCTGCTGCACTATTTATAGCGCTTTTCCAGAAGAAATCATGGCATAAGTACAGCGAGGAGTTCATTGAGTACTATATTTAGTAAAGCTGATTATTCAGTCTGATTTTTGGAGTTAATCCCTACATTCAAGGAATAATTTACCAATATATTAAATCGATAAAGTTCGCTTTAACTGCCGAAAGGCTGATGACTCCTACCAGAGAGGTTACATTTCCCTGGTAGGAGTCTCTTTTTTTGCTCAATTGTAGAGCGGAGAGAAGTTAATAATGAAACACTTAAAACAACCTTGGAACTATAGGGTCCAAAAATGGGTCATGCTGACTACATAGGAACATTGCCTTTAACATGTCCAGAAGCGGTTACTACGCCTATCTGAAGCGAAAGGGGAGGGGAAACGGCGTGACGCCAAAGCCAAACAACAAATTCGTAAAGAACTATAAACGTTACGAAGGAAAGTACGGGCACCGGTAGTTCAATTGTTCTTGTGGCAGAATGACGGCAATTGGATGAACTATAAGAAGGTACTAAGCCTCATGCAAAAGCTCGGACTAGATTCGTGTGTATTTATGAATGGCAGATGGCAGTCCAAGTAATTACTACTAATTTCCAGGTAAGTTCTGTATCAATAAATTATTATACTTTGCCGCATGTTTTTGCTCATCGAGAATAATGCCATACAAAGTATCCTTATAAACGCCATAAGGAAGGCCGAACCATATCTTTCGATACTTTTCAACTGCTGACAATTCACCTTGGAAGGCTTTTTGCAACCCGGCAATATACGAATTAACATGTTCAGGAACTTCGTTACTAACTCCTGTCACTTCATGTCCAGTTAATTCTCTGTACATTTGTCGGAACATTTGATTATGCCCTCGTTCATCATTCCGAATAGAGGTAATAACTTCAGCTTGTTTCTGGCTAGGAGTAAGATGAATGAGTTGGTCATAAAAAAGTTCATCATTCCGTTCCCCTTGGACTGAAGTCCTCATTAATTCAAGCGCGTCTTGAGTTGAAGTTGCCCAAATGGGAACGAATTGTGATCTGATCCAATAGGGATAAACCATATTCATGAGCGTAGCCCTCCGTTAATGTAAGTAATTTCACTCTCAATTATATGCACATGAGCCTAGTGTGTGATTAATTCTGAGTTTCGGTTAAATTATACAAAGGTTGCTTATAGGGGGGCTACAGGGTGCCAAGTAAATGAGCAGTGGATACAAGTGAGAGGTTGTTGGAGGAAGTATGGATGAGATTAAAATTGAATCCGAGTGGGATTCCAATATTGATCTGAACCACAAATATGTTTCCACTTTAGTTAGTATGCTCCGATTGAATGGAGTGGATTTCATATTAACTACTGCTTAGTACCAGTCGGTAAAGCGAGCTTTTACCATTTAGTTGAAGACTGTTCGATCTAGAGTGAGGATCAGTTTTATTGTTGAAATTGATCCTTTTCGCCAAAGATCTTTAATGATAATAACAATGTAGGTAAGTTTGTGTCCTTTATGTAGGCAACTTTGTGTCACTTGTCGGATGACAAGAATGTGTTCCGCATGGAACCCGCATAAATTGCGGGTTTTTCTTTTTTCACGGTACAGATTCTTGTCAAAAGCTAATGACAAGAATCTGTACCGACTTCCGAATTAGGCCAAGAATGTGTTCCGTTAACCGAGAATTATTATAGTCATGTCCTAATCAAGATAATTCAAAGAGATCCCCCCCTTCCCAGAAAGAAGTCAGGAAAACAAATTTTTTCAGCACAGGAGTAAGTATTTCAAGGGTTAGGGCTCCCAGGTGCTGGCTACGTGGGAACGTTGCTGAAGTGGATATTACTTGGAAGTTAAGCTGATTGAAACGATCATCACACATTCATTCGGGGTGGTGTGCAGGCAGAGAAGGCACGTACGGCTAGTTATATTGGAAACACCTATACAGTATGTACTCGTGGTTACTTAGGACTAGGTATCTACCAGTGATATTTTCCTGGTATGAGTCTGTTTATGATGGTGAAATACTTTGTTTGGGATAAAATAAGTTCACATTATCGTCAGGCAACATGGATATCACGTATTTCAAAACTATAAAATTAGTTATATAATAATTATAAGTAAACAAACTCAAATGGAGGTACTCTTAATGAATCACGTAAAAACCGATTGGCTACCCAAAAACGACAATGAAATGAATGATGTTATCAAACAATCGCTTACTGTTCTCCCGGTATTAAACAATGAAGAGGGACTGCGAAAAAAAGCTCTTTTATTAAAAGCATTGGGTGATGAAACCAGATTGAGAATTATCGGCATATTGAAAGTTCAGGACTCATGTCTTTGTGAATTAGTATCTGGATTAGTCATTCCAGCTTCTACATTGACGCATCACTTGCAGATCCTGGAGCGTGGAGGCGTTATCCAATCGAGAAAGGAAAAAAAATTCACCATTTTTTCCCTTGTTCATGATAAGAATTTAGACCTTTATATTTCACAAAATTCATAATAGGAAGTGTCATCAGGAGTAATTGATTACGAGGCAATAAATTGTCAAAATTGACAGGGTGAAAAAAATCCATCATGTCGTAGTAATGACCATTTTGTATTTGTTGAACCTAAATGCCGGTACGAATGCTATGCAAATATCAGCATTCAGCCTGAAAGAGATGCTTCTTGTCATTCCCCCCATCTTTATTCTGTTGGGAATTCTGGATACTTGGGTACCCAAGGAGGTCATGATGAAATACATGGGGGAAAAATCGGGATGGAAGGGAATCGTGCTCGCCTTTCTGATTGGTTCAGCGGCTGCAGGTCCCCTGTATGGAGCTTTTCCGGTTGCCGCAGTTTTGATGAAAAAGGGCGTCAAATTCAGCAATATTCTAATCTTCATCGGGGCATGGTCCACTACGAAGATTCCAATGCTCCTGTTCGAAATGTCCGCTTTGGGAACGACTTTTGCCATTACCCGGCTTCTGATTGATATTCCGGGCATCCTGATCATCGCCTACCTGCTAGAAGCGATGATCTCGAACGAGTATAGAACAGAACTATACAAAAAAGCTGAATATCTTTAAGTCTGATTCAAACTCCTAGAACCAAACTTTTACCTCGTTGGAATGAAGAGTTATGGTCGGGCACCAACATTTCTTATGGCTACTGGATACGAACAGGGCAGATCAATTGTAGCCTACCTGGATGGCGATCTAGAAGCCGCGCTGAAGGTTGAATTAGAGTTGCCAGAGACGGGTGTATGTAGCATTAGCAGTGCACCCAATATAAACGATTGCTGCATGCCGATCTCATCAGTGTAATTAATGATTTGAGAAGGTAGAATCCAGTTTCCGCCTTTAAATCAAACGAAGGAGTGAGAAGTCATGTACAAGTCAATAATTATAGGAACAGGTCCCGCAGGGTTGACTGCAGCTATTTATTTAGCTAGAGCTAACCTGAATCCGCTTGTTACTGAAGGACCACAACCGGGGGGGCCAATTAACATTAACTACAGAAGTAGATAATTTCCCAGGATTTGTTGATGGAATAATGGGTCCCGAACTCATGGATAACATGAGAAAACAAGCGGTTCGGTGCCGAGTTTATGAATGGCTGGGTCAATGATGTTGATTTTTCGTCTCGTCCATTTGTAGTGAAGGTAGAAGGACTTGGTCAATTGCAAGCTGAATCCAGTATTCTCTCTACAGGTGCGTCGGCGAATTTGCTCGGTGGCATACCTGGCGAAAAAGAGAATATTGGCCGTGGTGTAAGTACGTGTGCAACGTGCGATGGGTTCTTTTTCCGTAACAAAGAAGTAGTTGTTGTGGGTGGGGGAGATTCCGCAATGGAAGAAGCAAATTTTCTTACCAAGTTCGCTTCCAAAGTGACGATTGTTCACCGGCGGATGAACTGCGAGCTTCGAAGTTCATGACAGATCGATCTCGATCCTGTTGGATATATTCGTGTGAAACCCGGAACAACCGAAACGAACATCCCTGGCGTATTTGCTTGCGGAGACGTACAAGATCCGAAGTACCGTCAGGCGATTACTGCAGCAGGTACAGGGTGTATGGCTGCTCTAGACAGCGGAAAGTTTTAGAAGAAGATGCCGCTTATACAAAATCAGTCACATATTCTGGATAATATATAAGTTTATGCTTATGAATGTATTGATTTTGACTAAAAAAGACATCACTTTTTATTCGAACGACACTTGTGGTCGGTTTTCATATTACATTAGGAGCAAGAAGGAGTAGCAGATGAAGGGCACAAATGATTTAACCCAAGGTCCAATAATGTCTACTTTAATGAAATTGACACTCCCCATCATTGCTACCAATTTCATATCTACAACCTATGGTCTTGTCGATATGATCTGGGTTGGAGGGCTAGGAAGTGGTCCGGTTGCTGCAATTGGTACAGCAAGCTTCTTTATTAATTTAGCGATTGCTTTATCGACCATGATAACAATTGGTACAGGAATCAAGGTTTCACATTGTATGGGATCCGGTAAGATAGAACAAGCTTATTCATATGTAAAGAACGGATTTGTAATGTCTGTTGTATTAGGACTGCTCTATATGGTTTTTATTATTTCGACCCAGGACCAGCTTATAGGCTTCTTCGATCTTGGAAATGAAGTTGAGTTAATGGCGAAGCAATTTCTAATGATTTCGATCGTGGGGGCCGTCTTTTCAATACTTAATACCTTATATGCAACCGTTATGAATGCGATGGGGAACAGTAAGCAACCATTTTATATTTTTTCAATGGGTCTCATTTTAAATATCATTCTTGATCCATTGTTAATATATGGAGTAGGCAGTTTAGAAGGTTGGGGAGTTGCAGGTGCAGCTATTGCTACACTAACGGCCAATTTATTAGTGACCTTGCTGTTTATCATAAAAACAAAAAAATTAGACCTTATCTCTAAACAGTCGGTAAGGAATAGCCGTCTCATGATAGAAGTCATTCGATTGGGAATTCCGATTTCGATTCAACGGATCACCTTTACGATCATATCGATCATTATGGCCAAGATCATAGTCGGTTGGGGGGCTGAGGCCATTGCTGTTCAAAAGGTAGGTATTCAAATAGAATCAATCTCCTATATGACGATCGGTGGTCTGCAAGGGGCTATTGCAGCTTTTTTTGGACAAAATTATGGAGCACGTCGATTGGATCGAATACAGCAGGGCTATCGAAAGGCGTTGCTGATGACCACAATATTCGGTGCTTTCATTTCGTTCATATTTATCTTATTTCCTCAGCAGCTCTTCTCGGTATTTCTAACTGATGAAACGAGCATGAAGCTCGGAACAGATTACATGCGAATTATCGGTTTTTCTCAGTTGTTTATGTGCATGGAACTGATGACAGTTGGAGCATTTAACGGTATTGGTAAAACATATATTCCGCCAATATTCAGCATTTTATTTACTGTATTAAGAATACCCGTGGCTTTGCTCTTATCGGAACCGTTTGGATTAAATGGGGTGTGGATGTCGATTGCGCTAAGTAGTGTTTTTAAGGGTATTATTTTGGTCATCTGGTTTAGAAAGTCTTTGCGTAGCATTCATAAATCGCTTGCAGTTTCTGAATAAACATAGAAAAAGGACGGTCATAAATATGAACTGGTTGAATCGTGAACTTGTACAGATTGTTATAGACAATGCACTTCAAGATGATCTAATTCGAGGTCGATTTGGTTTAGAAAAAGAAAATGTACGGGTCGACCAAGAGGGGAAACTTGCCCTTACGCCCCACCCTAAAGCTTTTGGGAGTAAAACAGAAAATCCTTATATTCAAACGGATTTCTCAGAGAGTCAAATTGAAATGATCACTCCTGCCTTAGACTCGATTGAGGAGACGTATCATTTCATGGAAGCCTTGCAAGACATTGTTTCTTTAGAATTGGAAGGGGAGTTTTTGTGGCCAAGCAGTAACCCTCCTATGCTACCCGAAGAAGAAGAAATTCCTATTGCCAAAATGAGCGATCCTGTTGCGGACGATTATCGAAAGGAATTGGCGGATAAATATGGTCGTAAAAGACAATTGTTAAGCGGAATACATTATAATTTCTCATTTGATGAGAAACTCCTTGTGAGGTTATACGAAACTCAGGGACACTACAAAGACTTCAAGGAGTTCAAAGATACGGTTTATTTTAAAGTAGCCCGTAATTTGTTAAGATACCGGTGGTTGCTCATTTACCTAACAGGGGCAAGCCCTGTTTTTGATAATACGTATATTGAGAAATGTGTTAACTTAGCGGACTCACTTGATAAAAAAAGTTATTATTTCCCAATGATGAATTCACTTCGGAACAGTATGTGTGGCTATCGAAATGAAAAATTGTATTATGTCTCTTTTAATTCAGCCACAGAGTATGTTCATGATTTAAACAGATTGATTCAACAAAATGAACTATTAAGTGTAAAAGAATATTACAGCCCTGTCCGTATTAAAACCTCAAAGGGAACTAATCCAGTTCAAGACCTTGTAGAAGAGGGAGTGGCATATTTAGAACTTCGATTTATCGATATCAATCCACTTCACAAGATAGGAATAAGCATGGAAATGATGTCCTTTATCCATTTGTTTATTCTCTTTATGCTGCTTAAAGTAGATGAATCCTATAACAAGGAAGATCAAAGGATTGCTGCTGTTAACCAAGATCAAGTGATAATGGAAGGAATAAAGGGGTTTTTAAACGAGTCCGAATATTGTCAGCTCACCATGGAGGAAATGGCGCTTTCTTTTATCAATGAGATGAAAGAAATGGTGGAGCTTTTGTTTCCTGGAAACGAGGATTATCGTAAAATAATAGATGGTGAAAAGCAAAAGATTCTCCATTCCGAGCTAAATGCGGCATCTATAGTGAAGAAGGAAATACAAGAATCGTCCTTTTTGACGTACCATCTGGATAAAGCAAAAAAATACGCTGAAGAAAGTATTCATAATGGTTACCGATTTACAGGATATGAGGATCTCGAATTATCAACTCAACTACTCTTAAAGGCAGCAGTGAAGCGAGGAATACGATTTGAACTGATGGATCGGGAGGAGAATTTCGTACTGCTTTCACAAGGAGATCATAAAGAGTATGTGAAGCAGGCTACGAAAACTGCCTTGGACTCCTATAGTACTGTGCTAATTATGGAAAATAAGGTTGTTACAAAAGACATTCTTAATCAGCATGGAATCCGTGTACCCTCTGGAGAAACCTTTCAGAATTTAGATGAAGCAATGTCCAGTTACGATACGTATCGTAGCACTCCAATTGTAATTAAGCCTAAATCAACTAATTTTGGGTTAGGCATTACGATCTTCAATCGAGATTACTCAAGAGAAGATATGGAAAAAGCGTTTAAAATAGCTTTCACACACGATAAGACGGTCCTTCTTGAGGAATTCATAACAGGTAAGGAATATCGCTTTCTGATCATGGGAGACCAGGTCGTAGGAGTTCTACATCGTGTCCCTGCAAATGTCATTGGAGACGGAATCCACACGATCGAACAGCTTGTTCACGAGAAGAATAAAAACCCGCTTAGAGGTAAAGGATATAAGACTCCTTTGGAAAAAATTCAGTTAGGCGAAGCAGAAGAGATGTTTTTAAAGAACCATGCTATGAGTTGGAACGATATACCCCAATTAGGAGAAATCATCTATCTGAGAGAGAACTCGAATATTAGTACGGGAGGAGACAGTATCGATTTTACTGATGAAATACCGAACAGCTATAAAGATCTTGCCATTCAATCAGCTAAAGCTGCAGGAGCGACCATATGTGGTGTAGATATGATGATTGATTCTATAGAAGAAGCAGCGAACGATACCAATTACAGCATAATTGAACTAAACTTCAATCCAGCAATTCACATTCACTGTTACCCATATATCGGGAAGAATAGAAAGGCAGATGAAAAAATTCTGGATCTATTGTTCTGTTAGTTAAATACTTTCGAAGAGATATATCTTGCTCTAACCTTCCTGATGTTTATAGGGACTGTATTATCGGTAACGTACATGATCCTTAAACGGATCCAGTGTCCGATTACCTAAAATATCCAGTACTTGTAATATAAAAAAACGTGGAAAGAATCGGTTTCCTCCACGTTTTTTTTTCAATTTAAAGCAGTTTCTCCATAATCATCACATCAATGAATTCCCCATCCATAATACCTTCCTTCTCAAAAACACCAACCTGCCGGTATCCCATTTTCTGATATAATCCTATACCTTGCTGCGAACCATTAATCGAATGAATGACCAAATTCAGGATATGAGAGTGGAAGGGGATATTCAGATTTCAGGGTACTCCATATATGAAAAAGGGATACGAACAGAAATGCTGCGTAAGCGTGTGGGCATGGTGTTCCAATTGCCGAACCCGTTCCCCATGTCGATTTATGATAATATTGCCTATGGCCCCCGGTTTCCTTTTGCTATCTTCATAACTTCTTCACAAGCTGCAAATTGGTTCTTCATAACTCTCTTATATAGTGTAACTATAAGGAGGAGATACAAATGAAGAAACTTTGGATTGGATTATCGGCATTGGTACTGGTTATGGGGATTGGCACCGCTGGCGCTTACGCTGCAACAGCAAACAATGATAAGAACAACAGCGGCTTTTTCGAAAAAATGCTGCCCTTTGCCAAACAAATGCACCCCAACCTGTCAGAGGAACAAATCAAGCAAATGCATGAAAATTGCAGTACATCAAGCGGGAATGGAATGTCAGGAATGATGCAAAATTCCCAATATCGCAGGGGTATGATGAACTTCTAATCCGATCATGATAAGATAAGACCTCATAGAAATGAGGTCTGTCTCATTTTTAACTACAAAGTAGGTGATGAAGTTCGTGAAAATTTTAGTGGTGGATGATGAAGAGAATATCCTGCAGGTCATTAAGGCTTATTTGGAAAAGAATAATTATATTGTGTACGAAGCCGATACAGGAATAGGCGCGATTCATCTATTTGAAACCTTACAGCCCGATCTGATCGTACTGGATTTGATGCTTCCGGATATGACCGGAGAGGAAGTATGCAGAATGGTACGTAAATCATCGAACGTTCCGATTCTCATGCTGACTGCAAAAAGCAGTGAGGACGATATGGTAAATGGTCTCATGATTGGGGCCGATGATTATATAACCAAACCATTCAGCCCAAGAGAGCTGCTCGCTCGGGTGATTAGTCTTTTAAGAAGAACCAATCAGCGGGAACAAGGGAATATATCACTGCTGTCATATGCCCAAGGCTGTTTAACAATAGATTCGGAACGTTATGAGGTGAGAATTCACGAGGAACCCGTATCCCTCACCCCTATGGAGTTTAAGCTGCTGGAAATTTTAGCGAAGCATCCGAAGAGAGTGTTCTCACGACTAGAGCTGGTTAACCTTACCCAAGGTGACACCTATGAAGGATTCGAGCGAACCATCGATGTTCATATCAAGAATATTAGACAAAAAATTGGCGATGACCCTAAACACCCTGTTTTTATTGGTACAGTGTTTGGAGTGGGGTATAAATTCTTGGTGAGTTCGGATGAGAAATAGAGGCGGATTGAGCAGAAAGCTTCTTATATCCCATGCCGGTGTAGCTCTTGCTGCGCTTCTGTCTATTGTTCTGCTTGTCAACTTAGTAATGAACGTTTCGTTCAACCAATATCAGAAAAACCAGGAGCAGGCGGAAATACAAAGTCTACTGGACGATCTAAAAGACGCTTATCATGAGTCTACCGGCCAATGGAATACAAATGTATGGATGATCATTTCGCATCAGGCGATGGTAAGTGACTATATCGTTCGTGTATACGACAAAGACCACCAATTGATTTGGGACACTAGCCAAATGGGGATGCAAAGACAAGTTGATTCCCAGCCTATGCAAGACACCATTACAAAAACAATCGTAAAAGGCAATCAGCAGATCGGGACAATGGAATTTCAACCAGTGAACGAAACATCGCAAAGCCTAAATCAGCAGTTTCTACGAATGTTTAATACATTGTTATGGGCAGCAATGCTTCTTGTCATTGCCGGGACGTATCTGTTTAGCCGGTATTTGGCCAAAAGCATTAGCCAGCCTCTTTTAGAGATCAAAGATATCGCTTCGCGAATGAGGGAGGGAGATCTCACTTCCCGGGTTGTAGTTATCAATCAAAATACAGAGATCGATGACGTGGGGCGTGCGCTCAATCATTTGGCTGACGGGTTGGAGAAGCAAGATCAGTTAAGGAAATTACTGACTGCTGATGTGGCGCATGAGCTGCGAACACCCTTAACAACAATACAAAGCCATTTGGAAGCTTTTCAGGACGGCATTTGGGAACCGACGCCGGATAAACTACAAGTGTGCCATGATCAAGTCCTGCGGCTGGTCCGGCTCATCAGTGATTTGGAAAATCTGGCTGCCGTAGAGAATCCAATGGTTCAGCTGAAGACGGAAATCGTATCTCTTAACGATATTGTAGAGAAGTCGTTAAATACAGTATCCAGCCAGTTTAGGGATAAAGGACTTTCAGGTGACCTGATAAGTACAAATGACGTTTGGATCACAGGGGACCGTTCGCGGCTCGTTCAGGTATTCGTAAATCTGATAAGCAATGCATTCAAATATACGAGTTCTGGAAGTATTCATATTGAAGTGTTAAAAGAGAAAGCAGAGGGCGTAGTCATCGTATCCGATACCGGAATGGGAATACCTGAAGATGAACTTTCCTATATCTTTGAACGTTTTTACCGCGGAGAGAAATCAAGGAACCGGAAGACTGGCGGAGCCGGAATCGGACTTGCCGTTGTACAAGCGATTGTGAAGGCTCATGCCGGATCTATACATGTTGAAAGTGAGATCAATAAGGGGACAACTGTCCGAGTCCGTCTTCCATTAATTCGATGAAAGGAAGATACACAATGATGATGGGGTATGGTTTTGGGTTCGGTATGTTTGGATTGGTCATCAATTTTCTGTTGATCTTAGGTGTAATCTATTTGGTGATAAAATGGGTTAGGGGGGAAGGGAATTCACGTTTTAATGACAATACTCCAGAGAGAATCTTGGATGTACGATTTGCAAAAGGTGAAATCACGGAGGAAGAATATTTTCGGATGAAGAGCATTTTGCGGGATTGAAAACGTTAATGGAGATAAGGCAAAAGAACAAGGAGCCCTGCACTCTGTGAACGGCTCTTTTGTTATTTATGATTCTAGCTTGCCTTATTTAATACCTCATTTGATTCATCCCCCTCCTGGTTGTTTATAATTCTAAAAAGATCATCTTTTGAGGAGACGAGAAATATTTGCTCAGAAAGAATCTTATCCATCAAGCAATTCTAAACCGGATGCCTGTAAATATTCATTTGATCAGCGGTGAAACGTATTGTGTTGTATGTATGGATTATGAGAAGCCTGAAATGTTTATCATCATTACGGGGACAGCATCCGTAGCTGTTTTTTATTGGGCCATTAAGCGTGGTTACATTTACAAATAAGATCGAACAGACGGAAAGGAGCTGTACTTAATCAGATTGTCTCAATTCAGCGTATCTATTTAATCTTTAAAGCATATCACAAAGAAAGAATCTGCTACAGAAGTGGCAGATTCTTTCTTTGTAAATGATTCTTTTTAAGTCGTCTGCTAGGACTTACTTATGCTCGCATCATTGATGTTTCCTTTGCGGAGGTAAGCTTCGATGGTACCGTCGGCAAGCTTCGTCAACTGAACAAGACTGTTGCGGGACAGCTTTGCCCATGACTTGATATCTTCGAAAAATCCTTGGTCAGAAGCTGTTACCTTTAAGAGTTGCCCGTCTTGCAGTCGGTCGATACTCTTTTTTACTTGAACGATCGGACCTGGACAGCAAAGGCCACAGGCGTCAATGACTGCATCAGCATTCAAATTGTCAGCTACAGATAATTTTTCATTTGAAGCCGTATTTTTATTTTGCGGAACATATTTGCTGATCTGATATGTTTTGTAACCACCTGTCAGATTCTTCACATTGAAACCCTTTTGTAATAAGATCCGGGAAGCAGTGTAGCCTCTCAAGCCAACCTGGCAATAGACCCATATTTCCTTGCTGGGATCAAGTTCATCCAGACGATTACGCAGCTCGTCGACAGGAAGGTTTATAGAACCCTCAATATGTCCGTTCGCATGCTCAAGTTCGCTTCGAACATCCACCAACATGGTACTGTCCAAATTCCGGCCGGCCAAATCCCCTGGTACAAATACTTCAGTCATTCCATTAATTACATTCTCAGCCGTGTAACCGGCCATGTTAACCGGATCTTTGGCTGAGGAATATGGGGGAGCATAAGAGAGCTCCAGTTCAGTTAAATCCGTAACCGTACCCTTAAAGCGGATCACAGTGGCAATATCGTCGATTCGTTTATCCACCCCGTCATAACCAACAGCTTGTGCACCCAAAACTTTGCCATCCTCGTTAAAAAGAAGTTTTAAGGATAGCGGAGTGGCTCCTGGATAATAGGAAGCATGGGAGTTTGGATGTACATAGACAACACGATACGGGATGCCGAGCCGCTGCAAAGTTTTCTCGTTATTCCCGGTGGATGCACCAGTCAGACCGAAGACCTTAATAATGGATGTGCCTTGGGTCCCTTTATAAGTGGTACCTAATCCGCTGACATTGTCCGCAGCAATGCGTCCTTGTTTATTGGCAGGTCCTGCCAATGGAACGGCTGCCTTATGTCCGTTAACAAAATCCACGATCTCAACAGCATCTCCTACTGCGTAAACATCATTTAGATTCGTTTCCATTCTTTCGTTAACCAAAATATGCCCTCTAGGTCCGAATTCAAGGCCGCTATCTTTCAGGAAAGACGTATCCGGCGCAACACCGATGGCCAGCAGGACTATCTCGCTTCGTAGAACCGTACCGCTTGCAAGATGGACCTGTATTTGCTCTCCAGACTCCTCGAAGCTCTGCACCATGTCGGAGAAAATTAGATTTACTCCATGATCTTCCAGCTCTTTGGACAATATGGCTGACATTTCGGAATCGAAGGGAGCCAACAGTTGAGGGCCAGCCTCGATTAGTGTTACTTCTAACCCGGCTTCCTTCAGATTTTCCGCCATTTCTACTCCGATAAATCCGCCGCCGATTACCACTGCTGAACGTGTTCCTTCTTCACTAACCTTAGTTTTGATTTTGTCTGTATCGGGAATGTTCCGTAATGTGTGAATTTTGGAACTCTCTATCCCGGGCAGAGAAGGTCGGATTGGTTTTGCACCTGGTGACAGAATCAGAGCATCATAGTTCTCCTCGTAAGAGCCTCGTTCTTTACTTTGTACAATAACTTTCTTACCAACAGGGTCAATAGAGATCACTTCACTCTGGATGCGAACATCAATATTGAAGCGCTTATGCATGGCTTCAGGCGTTTGTACTAGCAATTTGGAACGATCCTGTATAGAACCTCCAATATAGTAGGGAAGACCGCAGTTGGCAAAAGAAATATACGGGTCCCGTTCAAACATTACAATATGTGCTTCTTCATCCAATCTGCGCAAACGAGCTGCCGCTGAAGCGCCTCCTGCTACTCCGCCTACGATCAATACTTTTTTATTCATGTTTATTCTCCTCCTAATATTTGTATCAGATGTTTTATTCTTTCGTCTTTAACGGAATAAATGATCTTCAGTCCATTTTTCTCTGTCTCCACAATACCTAAAGATCTAAGCTTCTGGAGATGTTGGGAAACTGTTGATTGTGGAAGTTCCAAACATTCCTGCATGTAGGTCACATTGCAACTTCCATTATCGATGATTCCTTTTACAATACATAATCTAACCGGATGGGCTAGGGCCTTTAATAATTCAGCCGCCTGAGCATAGGCTTCAAATTGTTTTTCCATTGACTGAGAGATCACCTCGATTCATTAAAACGTTATATCGTAATATTATGATATAGAGATATAAAATACAATCCATCCATTGTGTCGAATATATGGCAGGTTGTGTGCATGGGTCAAAGTAGTTAATTTTCTAATCCATTGCTTCATCTATGAGCAAGATTATTCGTGTTTCTATTCTGCATTATCCAAATTAATAAAAAATCAGTTGCTTACAAACACTATTGACAAACGAGTTTATCACATTTATGATAAGTCCACACCAATACCCATACGGGTATATTTAATAGTTGAATTACTTCAAGGAAGTACTAAAATTGCCAATGATTAAAGCAGATCAATCACTGGATTGCAAAGGACTGGCATGTCCAATGCCAATCATGAAAACAAAAAAAGCGATGGACCAACTTGAAGCGGGTCAGGTCCAAAGTTTAAATATTTCATCTTTGAAAAAGTTCTTCTTACGAAACGGACATTATACATATATAAATGCTCCGCCTATTATGCTAGGTGGTAGGACGAAGTACCATTCCTGGTTCAATTCATGTCCTTACTCATAGCATGATGCTGACAGTTCATAAATTGCTAAGCATCAACTGAAACATTGAAGCGTGAGGCTGCTCGTCATGCATGGCATGCATAAAATGCATTTGAATCGGGCGATCGGTAGCTCTGTAGGCAATGTCTTGGTAGAACGCGGCCGCTTCTAATTCATCCTGAATTGCAGTTCTGACACCTTCTTGGAACGTCCTTGGCATTTTACCGGCGGGGATTTGCGGCGGTTGTCCTCCCAGTCAGCTCAGTATCATGGTGAACCAACGATAATGCTTAGCTTCGTCCCTTTGAATATGCAGAATGGTCTGTTTGGTCTGTTCATTCGGTGCTAATTCGGCCAGCTTTTCATAAAACCAATAGGCATGTGCCTCCCCGATAATGGCTTTGGAGATATCAGGAATAAGAATTGTATTTCTAAAAGCCATTCCTCCATGCATGCCCATTTCTCCGCCCATACCTCCTTGCCCCATTTGTCCCCCCATAGCTCTAAATCCATCTTGATAACCCATCTGATACATCAGCATTTCCTCCAGATCGTTAGTATAATGTAACGTATGCCGTGCCCATTTTATTTGAGTCTATTTACGTTGAAATTTACTAAAACCATGGAGGAATTGTAAGTAGATCGAGAATGTCGTCGCTTAATAAGATGCGCATTCTCTTTTTTATTTAGAAAATCTATAAAGAAAGTGAATGAGCTATATAAACAGAATGTCCACATAGAGTTTTAGTTTCTGGAGACCAAAGGAAAATTTTATTATCCGTATAAGCTCGAACAGATGTTGACAATAAACACTCAAGATCGTAGTATACTAATACGGGTATCGGTATTGTGATAAAAATCATATCATTACCGCGCATTCGTTGTTTTAAAAGTCGAAAGTTATCATCCGGTTTAGGACAGACTAACCGTGACTGCACTTAAATGTGTATCTATAACCCAATACAAGGAGGATCCTACATTGCCGGAAATTAAAACAAACATGACCCTTGATTGCAAAGGGCTCGCATGTCCAATGCCTATTGTAAAGACCAAAAAAGCGATTGATCAACTGGAGGCTGGTCAAGTCATTGAAGTCCAGGCCACAGATAAAGGATCTCTTGCTGACATTCAAGGTTGGGCTAAGAATACAGGCCATCATTATCTCGGTACTGTAGAAGAAGGGGATGTGTTTAGACACTTCATCCGTAAATCCAGACCAACTGAAGTAAAAGAAGAAAAAAAGCATCCTCATATCGTTTCCAATGAAGATTTATCCAAAAAACTGGCAGCGAACGATAAAATTACCGTTATTGATGTCCGGGAGCCTGCTGAATATTCGTTCAACCGAATCCCCGGAGCCATTTCAATTCCGCTCGGTGAGCTTGAGAATCGTATCCAGGAGTTGAACCTGGAAGATAATATCTATGTTGTCTGCCGGACGGGAAGCCGCAGCGATATGGCTTGCCGTATGCTCAGCGAAAAAGGATTCAAACAAGTGAAGAACGTCGAGCCAGGGATGTCGGGTTGGACGGGGCCTATGGAAAATGCAGAGAAGTAAATCATCTAATAAAGATCTACAAACTAAACTATACGGAGGTTATTAACATGAGTACAAAAGTAGCGATTATTGCAAGCAATGGTGGTTTGTTTGATGCCTATAAAGTCTTTAACATCGCAACGGCTTCTGCGGCAACCGATGCGGAAGTAGCGATCTTCTTCACTTTTGAAGGGCTGAACCTTATTCACAAGCAGGCGCATCATCAACTGCCGCTCCCGGCGGGAGCCGAACACTTCGCCGAGGGGTTCAAGAATGCCAATATTCCATCGATTCCCCAGCTTGTAGAGATGGCACAGGAGTTGGGTGTCAAGATCATTGCCTGTCAGATGACGATGGATGTTATGAACTTGAAGAAAGAGGACTTTATCGAAGGCATTGAAGTAGGCGGGGCCGTAACTTTCCTGGATTTTGCCAAAGATGCCAACGTAAGTCTGACATTCTAATCCAAAGGAGGATTCAAACATGAATGCAGCACCAAATATAAAAATCATGAATGCCAAAGAATTGACTCGAATCGTTCTGGCTAAAGAAGAATTGTTTATTTTGGATGTGCGTAACGAAAGTGATTTTAATGATTGGAAAATTGAAGGCGAGAGCGTGGATATCATCAATATCCCCTACTTTGATCTTCTGGATGGTGTAGACGAAGCTCTGGATCAAATTCCGGATGGCAAAAAACTGCTCGTTGTATGTGCAAAAGAGGGTTCTTCCAAGTTTGTTGCCGAGCAGATTGTAGAGGCCGGCCGGACGAATGTGCACTATCTGGAAGGCGGTATGAAAGCTTGGAGCGAACATTTGGAACCAGTGGAAATTGGTGAATTGAAAAATGGCGGCTCTTTGTATCAGTTTGTCCGGATTGGTAAAGGCTGCCTGTCTTACATGGTCGTATCCCAAGGGGAAGCTGCCATGATCGATACCCTTCGGATGACGGATGTATTTGAACAGTTTGCGAAAGAAAAGGGAGCGGTGATCAAACATACGCTTGATACGCATCTGCATGCTGACCACATTTCCGGCGGACGCAAACTCGCGGAACAAACTGGCGCCACGTATTGGCTGCCTCCTAAAGATGCAACAGAAGTCACCTTCGCTTATGAGAAACTTGAGGAAGGCCGTGATATTTCCGTAGGATCTACGACCATCCGGATTCAACCGGTATATTCGCCCGGTCATACGATCGGGAGCACCTCTTTTATTGTAGACGATCAATATTTGCTGACAGGCGATATCCTGTTCATCGAGTCGATCGGACGCCCCGATCTGGCCGGTAAAGCGGAAGACTGGGTCGGCGATCTGCACAATACGCTCTATAGCCGTTATAAAGAACTTTCGCAAGATCTTATAGTTCTGCCTGCACACTTTGGCAAGGTTACCGAACTGGGGGCAGGCGGCCGGGTGATGGCGAAACTGTCGGAGCTGTATCAGAATAACCCCGGCTTGAACATTCAGCACGAGGAAGAATTCCGCCGCACAGTCACCGAAAATCTGCCTCCGCAGCCAAATGCCTATCAGGAAATTCGTCAGACCAATATGGGGAAAATAACACCTAGCGAAGACGAGCAGCGGGAGATGGAAGTCGGTCCCAATCGCTGCGCGGTTCATGACAAATAAGAGGAGGAATATATAAATGAAAACAGACATTGTAGTTGATACTAAAGGAATGGCATGCCCGTTGCCTATTGTAAAGGCAAAGAAGGCTTTGGACGGATTGGAATCCGGGCAAGTTATGGAAGTTCAGTCGACAGATAAAGGCTCCATTAACGATTTCCAAGCATGGGTCAAGCAGACGAAACACGAACTTCTGAAGCATGAAGAAGACAACGGCATCTATAAATTTTTTGTAAAAAAGGTGTAGAGCAGGATAAGCGAACACGCCTGATGTGTTCGCTTATTTCAAGCCTTTATAGGTAACCCTCACTCCAAGTGTACAGTAGGCTTCTTCTCTATAATGACCTTGGGGACAGGATTTGGTAGCGCACGCGAAATTGCTTTCTGCCTGAAGTCTTTCCTGGCACACAGGGCATGTATCGGTGAACCATTTTTTTAATACCATCAGCATACTTTTATACCTCATTTCCTATGTGGTAACTATGTTTTAATTATAACCTGACTTTTGCGGATCGTATACAACAAATTCACACGATAAGGAGGCAGATTATGGATCCCTTGCTAATGATCATCATGGTTGCGCTTGGATTGATCGGCTCTTTCTTTTCAGGTTTACTTGGGATCGGAGGAGCAATTATTAACTATCCACTGCTGCTTTATGTGCCCTCTCTTCTCGGAGCGGCCCAATTTAATGCGCATGAAGTGTCATCGATCAGTATGTTCCAGGTCTTTTTTGCTTCATTAGCAGGAGTGTTGGCTTTCCGGAAAAAGAGTAAAACGGGGCCTTCTCTCGTGAACAAACGGCTCGTTTTATATATGGGCACCAGCATATTGGCTGGCAGTTTGATCGGAGGTTTTGTCTCAGGAATGCTTGAAGGGGACATCATTAACCTGATTTATGGCATCCTGGCTGTTCTAGCCGTGATCTTGATGCTGATACCGGGCAAAGGAACGGAAGAGAAGGGGAAGGATCTACAATTTAATACCTTCATTGCAATTGTATCTGCGTTTATAGTCGGAATTGTTTCAGGCATTGTCGGAGCTGGAGGAGCTTTTATTCTGATTCCGGTCATGCTCACTCTGCTCCACATTCCAGCCCGTACGACCATTGCGTCCTCACTGGCAATTGTCTTTATTTCAGCCATTGGCGGAGTGGTTGGTAAAATTACCGGAGGCGCTATTCCATTATGGCCGACACTATTTACTGTCATTGGCAGCTTGATCGGTGCACCGCTGGGTTCAAAAATAAGCGCCAAAATGAACGTAAAGCTGCTGAGATATGCTTTAATCATCCTTATCTCTTTAACCTCTGTTAAGATTTGGTCCTCTATCCTTTAGGAGGAACATGTATGAAAGATTATAAAATGTTCTTTATTCGTCATTATATACCCATAGGGGTAACTGTATATAAAAGGTGGGTCTAAATAAAAATGTCTGAACAATCTACAATTGTGCTCTTTAGCGGTGAACTCGATAAGGCGATTGCCGCTTTTATAATAGCTAACGGGGCTGCAGCTTATGATCATGAAGTGACGATTTTCTTTACCTTCTGGGGATTGAATGCCCTTCGCAAAGATGAGGTGATCCAAACCAATAAGAGCTTTCTTGAAAAAGCATTCGGCTGGATGATGCCGCGCGGCGCTAACAAGCTGGGTCTTTCTAAAATGAATTTCGGCGGGCTTGGACCCCAGATGATCAAGCATGTCATGAAGAAGCATAATGCATTGTCATTGCCACAATTGATTGAGCTTGCAAAGGAGCAAGGAGTCAAGCTTGTTGCCTGTACGATGACTATGGATCTTCTAGGTCTAAAACAGGAAGAACTGATGGACGGTATCGAATATGCAGGTGTTGCCGCTTATCTCGGCGATGCATCAAACGGAAAAGTCAACTTGTTTATATAGCGTGTATATTGAATGGTTTTGCTCTATACTATACCTATACAGGTATTGCTTATAAGAGGAGATGAACAGATATGGAATACAATTATCCCAATGAAATTAAAACCCGTTTGCGCAGAATCGAAGGACAGATTCGCGGCGTGCTGCGGTTAATGGATGAAGGTAAGTCCTGCAAAGAGGTCGTTTCACAGTTGTCTGCCATTCGCAACGCCTCCGATAGAGCGCTTGCTCAAATTGTGGCGGAGAATCTGCAGCAATGTATTTTGGAAGAACAAGCCAACGGTAATCCAGATCCGGGAAAAATGGTCAAAGAAGCTGTGGAATTGCTTGTTAAAAGCAGATGAGTGAGGAAAGACTACAGATAAACAAACACCAGGAGGATGAATACAGCATGGCTTATAAAGAAATGGCCCCTAGTGAACTAGCGAGCCGTCTTAACCAAGGTGAGTCGTTATCGGTACTCGATGTTCGTGAAGTCGAAGAATGGGAGGAAGGCCACGTTGCAGGCGCTAAGCATATTCCGCTCGGTGAACTGAATTTGAGACTGAACGAGCTTGACCCTGCACGTGAAACCATCGTGATCTGCCGCAGCGGGAATCGCAGCGGAATGGCTTGTGAGCTTCTAAACGATAAGGGATTTAAGGTTATCAATATGACCGGCGGTCTCCTTGCCTGGACTGACAAACTGGTTCGCGAATAAATACGAATATATTGATATTCAGCAGCAACTGAGGTTTCCAGCAGTTGCTGCGTTTCATTCATGGATGTGCAGAGTTCTGCATAACGAAAAAAATTGTTTACCAATAAGAAGCATTGAAAAAGTATCAATGGCAGGCTATAATACCCATAGGGGTATTAGTATTAAATTCAAATGCATTATCGATAATAAAAAGGAGAGAAAACCACATGGCATTTCAAATACCTAAAGCCGTCACACCACAAGAAGTAGCTGAACAAATACAAAAAGGAAAGTCGCTGAATGTATTGGATGTTCGCGAATTGGCGGAGTGGGTAGAGGGGCATGTTGAAGGTGCCAAACATATTCCGCTGGGCCAATTAATTGAACGGCACAAGGAATTAGATCGTGGCCAGGAGTTCATTATCATGTGCCGAAGCGGAAATCGCAGCGGTTTGGCTTGCGAGCTGCTGTATGAAAAGGGATATAAAGTAGTTAACATGACGGGTGGGTTAACCGTATGGAACAGCGTACTTGTCCGGGATTGATAAAAGAGTTTCATTAGAAGGGATATCCATATGATTATTTTCTATATAGCCAGTCTATTGGTGTTGTGGTGGATATTGATTCAGCTTTTGCCAGTTCCGTTCCTTACCTGTGTGAATCGCAAGGAATGGTCTCTATTGGAAGATCGGTGGTCCAAAGCGAAATTACTCGACGTTAGGGATACGAACGAGTACAGAGAGGGGCATATTCCCGGATCCATCAATATTTCTGTTGGCCGGCTGCCCGTTGTATGGAAAAAAGACCTTTCGGCAGAGGATGAAGTGATTATATTCTCGCACAACTGGCTGCAAAGAAAAAAAGCGGCGAGGATTCTGGCGAGAAGGGGATTTACCAGACTATACGCCGTTAAGGATTGTTTTCTTCCTCTGAATCGAGAGAGAGAATGTTATGAATATGATTGCAGGTAGGTGAAGGAAAATGAATAACTTTTTCTATATTATACTAGCGTTAGTTGTACTCTGGATTTTATACAAACAGTACGCGCCAGTGAAAGGTCTGCGTGCTCTTACACCGGAACAGTTTCAAAGCGAAGCCAAGGGAAACAAGGTGATCGACGTTCGGGAAATACATGAATATAAGCGGGGCCACATCAAAGGAGCCGTAAATATTCCCCTCAGCCAGCTTCAGCAGCATATAGACGAAATCCCAAAAGATTGTAAGGTTTTAGTGTATTGTCAGAGTGGGATTCGAAGCAAACAAGCCGCAAAGATACTTGTACGAAAAGGATTTTCCAGTGTAGCGGAACTACGTGGCGGGATGATGTCTTGGAAGGGTCCGACTCAAAAATAGACCTCAGTATACTTAACAAAACCAATGAGTTCGAACTCATTGGTTTTTCTTTATAGAAACTTAATAATGTTTCAATAATATATACTGTTAAGTCAAGTTCATATTAGGGAGGTTCTTGTGAAAGGTAAAACTGTGCTGGTTATAGAGGATGATGCTAAGATTCGAAAGTTGATCAGGCTTTATCTAGAAAATGAGGGTTACGAGGTATTTGAAGCAAAAGATGGAAGGGAGGGCAAGGAGGTATTTGAGAAACTGGATCCTTGCTTTGTAATTACTGATTTGATACTTCCTCACGTGAGTGGCGAGGAGATTTGTCAATGGATCCGATCCGATCAAAACAGTGATGTGCCGTTAATGATCCTAACTGCGAAGGTAGAAGAATCAGAACGGATTTGGGGATTACAAATGGGCGCGGACGATTATGTTACAAAACCCTTTAGCCCCAAAGAGGTCGTTGTCCGGGTTGAGACCATATTGAGAAGAACCGCAAACCGATGCAGCAAAATCAGTTATAGGGGGCTTACCTTGAAGCCGCTTCGGGGAGAAGCCAAATATGACGGAAAGATTGTTCCACTTACGAATCACGAGTTTCAATTATTGTATTTTTTCTTGCGCCATCCCAATCAAGTCTTGAACCGAAATCAAATTCTGCAAGAATTATATCCCTATGAGGAAAAACAGGTTATTGACCGGACAATAGACGTTCATGTCAGCAAGTTGCGCGAGAAACTTAATGGCGCAGGGGCATCGTCAGATATGATTGATACCATTCGTGGAATGGGGTATCGGTTCAATGGATATGAATAAATTATTCTTCTGGAAACGTCATCTGTCATGGAAACTAATGTTTGTGAACGGAATTGTCGTACTAATCGTGATCTGGCTTGCTGGTTTCTCCCTCAAAGACTTCGCGTGTGTCACTGTAGGACAATTCGAGACCGTTGGTTTAGAAACAACTCGAAGCTTTAATCAGGTCATGCAATTTTACTTATGGAGAGCGAGCTTCTTAGCCATCGTAGTTGGAGGCCTTGTTCACTTTTTCTTCGTGCGAAAACTGTTAACTCCTCTGAATATACTAACCCATTCGATACAGTCAGTAATGAAGGGAGAGCAGACTGAACCGATTACCCAGCAGGGCGAAGACGAATTAGGAAGGCTTATTCATCATTTTAATCATATGTCAGCGGTGCTGCATCGCGAAGAGCAGCATCGCAAACGGTGGATGAGTAACATTTCGCATGAGCTTCGGACACCTATAAGCAATTTAAATGGATATTTGGAAGCTCTTACAGAGGGGGTGATTGTGGGTGATCCGGTATTATACCGTTCACTATATGAAGAATCGCAGCATTTGTCTCGACTAGTGGATCAACTCCATTCCCTTTCTGTTTGGGAAGCGAAACAATTGACGGAACAGGAGAAGATGAATATCCAAATTGAAAAACTATGTAACCAGGTAGTCCAAAGTTTTTGTTTGGACGCTTCTAAGAAAGGTATTCACTTTCACAACGATATTGAACCCTACGAAATAAGAATAAACCCGCAAGGGATCAAACAAGTTATCACTAATTTGGTAGCTAACGCAGTCCTTTATGACATAGGGAAGGAAATATGGATACAAGGATCGGTTGCAAACGGAATTTACAAATTTTCAATTGCAAATTATGGGAGACCTATTTCGGAAGAGGCACAACCATTCCTTTTTGAACGTTTTGTGAAAGGCGATCCTTTTAGACCGCGTAAGGGTGATATCACAGGAACCGGGCTCGGTCTCGCAATTGTTAAGGAAATTGTTGAGCAGCACAATGGGGAAGTTGGCCTACAAAGTGACAATAGCAAATATACCTTCTGGTTTACTTTGCCGATATCCTAATAACTTTTATCATCACTGAGAGCGAATTTTCTTGTTTATTAGTTCAAAAGGGCATTTGCAAGGCAGGATGATTACTTCCTGCCTTTGTAATGCTTTCAATTATATAGAGATAATAAAGGGGCTATCATTAATTGTAATCTCTCCTTTGCGGGCAAAGTATTCTTTCAGGACATCATGAGCATGAACATTTTGCATTTTACGACTGACAGAATGTTTCATAAATAATTGTTCACCTGCACCGGCAATGCGGTATATTCGATCTCCTTGAACTAATTTTCCTTTTATCTCCATATGTTGTATCCGATGTCCCTGTGGATTGTATGGTTTATAGGCCATCATGAGGTTCGAGGAGCGTAAAATATAACCACCTTTCTGTTGGTAGGGATCGGCAGCGAATACTTGCTCCAAATTTCGTTCCAATGCTGAAAAAAGGGATGCACCATCCATCTCCAGAATAAAGAGTTCAGGATTCGTGGGAATCATATTGTATAAATCATTCATTGTTACGATCCCTGGTAATACAGGCGCCCCATATCTCCATCCGTGGGAGAAGGATACGTCGGCGTCCATGTGGGCTAAATACGCGTCGGTGATAAGGCGGTCCATAGGTGCTTCCTGAAGCGTCATTCTATGCAGCGGAGTACGGATTGTTCCAACCGCTTCTGATAACTGGTCTCGAAATGGAAATAATGATTCATCGATCATGAACTTCATTTCAGCGTCTTCTTCGTAACGATCCGCATAAATAGGAATAAGTTCATGCTTATAGTCCGTTAGTTTTCCTTGTTCAATGCTTACTACAAGCTTTCCAAGAAATGAACCGCTTGCCCCCGACTGAATAATGATGCAGCCTTTATGGATGATAGGCTGGCTAAGCCGATCATGACTATGACCGCTTAATATAATATCTATGCCAGGAACCTGAGAGGCTAACTTCACATCCAAGGGCAAGCCCAAATGGCTAACGACAATAATCAGATCCACTCGTTCTTCTTTTTTTAGTTTCTGAATCACTGCAGGCAAGTCCTCTGTTCCTAAAGAAAATGATAAATGACCAGAAAAGGAGGGGGGCATTGTTTCATGCACGTATGGGTATGTTAGCCCGATAATACCAAGTCGCAAGGAATCCGTTTCCTTTATGATATAAGGCTTAAACACATAACTATTATTATCTTTGTGTTTCAGATTGAAAGCAATCATTGGAAAGGCCAATCGTTGCTGAAGTTGCAGGAGCCGTTCGGAACCATATGCAAAATCCCAATTTCCAGGTACTGCTGCATCAATCTCCAATGCGTTGAGTAGAGGCACAATGGTGCTGCCTCGCGTAAGTACAGAAGGGCCCGTTCCATGAAGAAAATCTCCACTATCAACGAATAATACATTTGAATTGTTTTTTCTGATTTCTTTTACAATTCGGGCAATCCGAGCAAAACCCCCGGCTTGACGATATTCAGGAGCATCTCCTTTCCAAAAAAACTCCTCATGGGATTCTATATACCCATGCGTATCGTTTTGCTGAATAATGGTTAGTTGAGTCATTTTTTGAACCTCCCTTTTCTGAACAGTTATACATAAGATGTTCAAATCGCGGCACTTTATGTATAGTGTCTGGAGTGTAACTCATATCTCAAACAGCTATACAAATTTAACATTATACTTCATATACCCTGCGGGGTATGAAATGACTCAATAAGAAGGGTGACTATAATGAAAGAGAAAGTGCTGATTGTTGGCGGTGTTGCAGACGGAGCTTCGGCAGCTGCCCGGCTTAGACGCTTGGATGAAGAGGCGGAAATTTAATCTCGATGTTCGTATTCATAGTGAGGTATCGGGAATTAATGTGAACGAGAAAACCGTTACCGTAAATAGCAAAGAAAATGGTGTATACACAGAGGGTGGCTATCGAAGCTATTCAATTTCAAAATTCACTACGGCAGATAATAAGTGTTTTTAGAATTAGAACCAAACAGTTTTACGAAGACTTCCAGAAAGATACGGTCATTTTAGGGGTTAATTTGACATCAACCGAAGAGAAGATCGAAGATATTAGGCCATTTATCGAAGAGTTCGGATTAACCTTCACTATTGTATTGGACGAAGAAGGAGACACAATGATGGACTATGGTGTTATAGCCTATCCCACTACCTATTTCATCAATGAACAAGGGGTTATTCGTGAGATATTCCGTGGAGCAATTAACTACGAGATCATGCAAAATACCATTGGGGCTCTTTAGAGAGAAGGCAAGGTTTTGTCCTGAAGGATATCCTCTTTCCTTCCGAACAGTATTACATGATCATTGCTCGTCAGTCGAAGTAACTTCAAAAAGACAGGGGGGGACTGTCTTTTTTGATGTTCGAATTATATAGAAATGATGGATGAGGTTGATTCATGACCATAACTTCACCTTTTCGGTCAAAATAGGATTTAAGAACCTCGTGTTCGTCAACGCTTAGCATCTTTCGACCGCTTATATGTTTCATAAACAACTGTTAGCCATCCCCGGCAATGCGGTAAATTTGATCTTCTTGAATGGATTTTCCTCTGATTTCCGCATGCTGAATACGGTGACCTGATGGATTGTAAGGTTTATAAGCCATCATAAGGTTCGAGGAGCGTAAAATATAACCTCCTTTTTGTTTATAGGGATCGGCAGCGAATACTTGCTCTAAGTTGCGTTCCAAGGCCGATAGAAGGGAATCCCCTCCATTTCTAGGATAAATAGTTCAGGATTCGTTGGAATGGTATTGTATAAACGTTCATAGTTACTACTCCGGGTAATACAGGAGCTCCGTACCTCCATCATGGGAGAAGGAAAAATCGGCGTCCGTATAGGCTAAATAGGCGTCGGTGATAAGGCGGTCGATCCGTGCTTCCTGAAGTGTCATACTGTGAAGTAGAGTCCGGATCGTTCCATTCGGTACCGTTAACTGGTCTCGATAGGGAAGTAATAATTCATCAATCATGCTTTTAATTTCAGCATCTTCTTCGTAAATTTCCGAATAAAGAGGGATAAGCTCGTGTGAGAAATTTGTAACTTCCCCTTGTTTAACGGTTAAGTCAAGCTTTCCAAGGAATGAAGAGCTCGCCCCGGATTGCATAATGATACAGGCGTTCTGGATGATCAGACGGCTAATTCGATCATGACTATGACCGCTAAGTAGAATATCGATACCGTGAATTTGAGATGCCAGCTTCACATCCAGAGGTAAACCCATATGACTGACGACGACAATAAGATCTGCTCGCTCTTCATCTTTCAGTTTCTGAATCACTGTCGACAATTCCTCTGTTCCTAAAGAGAACGAACGGTTTTGGGAGAAGGAAGACGGCATGGTTTCCTGTACGTAGGGATAGATTGAGCCGATAATACCAAGGCGCAAGGAATCAATCTCTTTGATGATGTAAGGATTGAATACATACTGATGATTTCTTGTATCTTTCAGATTAAGAGAAGTAATCGGAAATGTGAACCGTTCTTGGAGTTTCGTGATTAATTCATACCTATAAGCAAATTCCCAGTTTCCAGGTACGGCCATGCATTTAGAAGGGGAATGATAACGCTGCCTTGTGAAAGTACAGCGAGACCCGTTCCATGCATAAAATCACCTCCGTCCACGAACAATACATTCGGGTTGTTCTTTCTTATTTTCTTTACAGCATGGGCAATACGAGCGAACCCGACAGTTTGACGATATTCAGGCATTCCAGCTTTCCAGAAATACTCTGCATGAGACTAAGTGTCGTTTTGCTGAATAATGGTGAGTTGGGTCATGTTCAATTTCCTTTCTAGAACGTTTTTATTTAAGATGCTCTAGAACATGGAAAATTATGTATAATTGTTTGACATGTGATTGACATCACGTATACCATACTGGGTATGGCTTATGATTAATTAGAAAGGTGGACCCTAATGAAAAAGAAAGTGCTCATTGTTGGCGGAGTAGCAGGCGGAGCGTCGGCCGCTGCTCGACTTAGACGATTGGACGAAAATGCGGAAATCATCATGTTTGAGCGGGATGCACACATTTCTTTCGCCAATTGCGGCCTTCCGTATTATGTGGGTGAAACGATACAAGATCGCTCGAAGCTGATGGTACAAACTCCCGAGAGCATGAAAGCCCGGTTTAATCTCGATGTTCGCATTCATAGTGAGGTCACCGGAATCGATACGAATGAAAAGACGGTTACTGTTTACAGCAAAGAAAAGGGCATTTACAAAGAGAGCTATGATTATTTAATCCTGTCTCCCGGTGCAAAACCGCTCAAGCCGCCGATTCCAGGGATTGAAAGCAACTTGATATATACGCTTAGAACTATTCCGGATACGGATCGAATTAAAGCTCATGTCGATCGGGAAGGGATCCAAAGTGCGATTGTCATCGGTGGTGGTTATATCGGTGTCGAAATGGCCGAAAATCTTAGACACCGGGGTCTGGAAGTGACTTTAGTTGAAGCAGCACCGCATATCTTGGCGCCATTCGATTCTGACATGGTGACGTTCGCTGAGAAGGAGCTTGAGGACAACGGAGTGCGATTGCTGCTTGGAGACGGGGTTCAATCTTTCGAAGAGAAGGACGGGAAAATTTCCGTTACCTTGCAGAGTGGAAGAAAAGTCTGTGCAAACTTGGTGATTCTAGCCATTGGTGTTGCTCCAGATACCGGTTTCTTGAAGGATTCAGGCATTAAATTTGGAGCTAGAGGCCATATCCTGGTAAACGAATCGATGCAAACCAACTGCGACGGCGTATACGCTGTAGGGGATGCGGTTGAAATCTCGGACTTTGTATCCGGACAACAAGCGGCAGTCCCTTTAGCAGGACCGGCAAACAAACAGGGACGAATAGCAGCCGATCACATTTGCGGACTGCCATCAGTTTACAAGGGGTCTCAAGGCACCGCTATTATCAAGATCTTCGGTTTGACCGGTGCAAGTACGGGAAGTAACGAGCGGATGCTCACAAAATTGAATACACCTTATCGAACGGTCTATGTTCATCCAAGTTCCCATGCCACGTATTATCCTGGAGCGAAGCCAATTGCCCTGAAACTGCTATTTAATGATAAAGGCACTATCCTTGGCGCGCAAGCATTCGGGGAGGAAGGTGTAGATAAACGGATTGATGTGATCGCTACCGTCCTTCGATTGAAGGGAACTGTGAACGATCTTGCCGAGTTAGAACTGACGTATGCGCCTCCGTTCTCTTCTGCGAAGGATCCGGTTAATATGGCAGGATACCTGGCACAAAATGTATTAGCTGGACGGACTGAGGTGGCGACGTTAAATGAGGTAGAGAACATCAATCCGGAAGACCAAATCCTGCTGGATGTAAGAACAAAGGCAGAATATGATCAAGGACATATTGAAGGAGCACTGCATATCCCGGTCGATGAATTGCGGGCAAGAAGCAACGAACTTGATCCAAATAAAGAGATCTTTGCTTACTGCGCCGTTGGGATGAGAGGATACATCGCTTCACGAATCCTGAACCAAAAGGGCTTCCAAGTGAAGAACGTGACAGGCGGTTATCGCAGCTATTCCATGTCGAAATTCACACCAGCTGATCATCAAGAAATTTTATAGGGTGTATAAGAGAGAACGAAAGGGACCTTAAGTCCTTTCGTTCTATTTTTTTCTTTATCATTTCTTAACATAGGATCGATAATATGACCGTTAAAGCGAGGAGGGGACACTTTGTATACGATTCAGGTTGGATCATTCGTATTGAATGGGCAAATATTGCTGTTTTTCGCTTTTGGTATGGCAGGATGGGCTGCTCTGCGGAGTTATGAGCGAAAAATGAAATGGAAATATGAACTGGGGGCCATTTCTTTTCAAGCGTTCCTGATCTGGTTGTTGGTTTGGAAAGGAAGTCTCCTATTATGGGAGCCAGCGTCGGTGATCCAGCAACCTTTATCGTTAGTTTATTTTGACGGTGGAGTCAAGGGACGGTGGGCTGCGTCTTTATCCGTTATAGGATATCTTTTTTATCACCTGATCAAGAGGAAAATGTCTTTTCTTATGGTTGCAGAAGCAGCTACGATTTATCTGTTGGGCGGGTTAACGGTTTACGATCTTGGATTGTCATGGTTTGTACCGGAGCAAAAACTGACACTCCTGGCCACTTCTGCCTTGTCCATCTTGATCGTGCTCTCCTTCCTATTAGCTGAAGGACAGATTCTTTGGACGGGATTAGTAGAGAGAGGGTTATGGCTGTGTATCGGTTTAGTAGCGATTGGATTCCTGAATTCCAACAGAGTATCCGTATTCCTGTCCTTCGACTTCCTCCAAATCGCAGGGATTGCCGCTGCAGGAGGGCTATATCTTATTTTATCGTTATTGAAAAGGAGGGACCTCTAAGTGGATCTGTTGACGATGTTTATCGCTCTCGCAGCAGGAGCCTTATCCTTTCTCTCGCCCTGCGTGTTTCCACTCATTCCAGCTTATATCTCCCATATCACCGGGTCATCTATTCAGAATAACAAAATGGAGGTTAACCGAAAGCTTTTGTTGGTTCGCTCCATCAGTTTCATCATCGGTTTCAGTGTTGTCTTTATCGCGATGGGAGCGTCGGCGAGTATGGTTGGTCGGATTTTTGCGGAACAGAGGGAACTGATACAAAAGGTGAGCGGGCTTCTAATCATCTTGTTCGGGATGCAGATGATCGGATGGCTGCAGCTTCGTTGGTTTATGTCGAATAAGTCCTGGGATACAGGAAAGATTCGATCGAATGGCGGCATGGTGCGATCCTTCCTAACGGGACTAGCCTTTGGTTCCGGCTGGACCCCCTGCGTTGGACTCGCTTTGTCTTCCATACTTCTGATGGCCGGTTCGTCGGAAACGCTCGGAATAGGGATATGGATGCTGGCTATTTATTCTTTAGGACTTGGCATCCCGTTCCTTATTATCTCATGGGTGCTGACTTATTCAACCGGCATTATGAAGAAAATGAATAAGTATGTTCCTGTGCTTTCCAAAATCAACGGCTTAATATTCCTGGGGCTTGGCTTGCTGCTATTTACGGGTCAACTTCAGAAGATCAGCGCATGGCTCGCCAAATACACACTATTCGATATTACACTATAAAGAGGGGATAAGTGGATGAAGAAAAACTGGTTGGCACTCCTTGTTCTAATTGGACTTGTTGGTTATGGGGTTTATGACTACGTAACCGGGACTACGAAAGAATCAAAAAAGGAGCAAACGTCGGCTTCGAACGAAAATCAACCTATTGGAATTGAAAAAGGACAACGGGCACCGAATTTTACATTAAACGACTTAAACGGGAATCCGATTCAATTGGCAGATTACCGCGGGAAAAAGGTCCTGATTAACTTCTGGGCTACATGGTGTCCGCCGTGCCGTGCAGAGATGCCGCATATGCAACAGTTTTATGAAGACTACCAGAAAGACACCGTCATTTTAGGAGTTAATTTGACAGCCACCGAAGATAGCCCCAAAGACGTTAAACCGTTTATCGAAGAGTTTGGATTAACCTTCCCCATCGTTATGGATGAAGAAGGGACTCTTATGACAGACTATATGGTGATAGCCTATCCCACCACCTATGTCCTCGATGAACAAGGCGTTATTCGTGAAGTATTCCGTGGAGCTATCAATTACGAGATCATGCAAAAGACGGTTGATGCTTTTTAGAAGGAAGTGAAATCAGGATGAGACAGTCTGATCGTAATTTACTCCTGTACACTGTGACGGCTTGCCCAATGGGGAGATCTATGAAGACGGTGGTTCAAGAGGTCGTAAACCAGATGGAGAGGATGGAATATAAGCTGGTGTATGCTGATGTCCAGGAAGAAATCACGAATCAATATGGTGTCACTCATAATCCGACTCTTGTTTTCTTGGATGAACAGGAGAGGGAGTGTTATCGGGTGGAAGGCTTTAAAGAGACGCAAAAAATCATCGATTTCATTCAACGTATTGATTAGGGAGAGTTAACTGCAACACATAATATACCGAACGCGCTAGTAAGGCAGGAAAGATATACGGTTTATCTGTTTAAAGGAAACAAACCTGTTCCGGTCGAAATGACATATACCAATAAGACGGCAGTGGTTGCACCAAGAATTACAGCGATACGTCAATTGCTGGCCGCAAAGAAGGAGGGACTAGAGAATCCTTTTCCTCCAAAATCAGAGTTACTGGAAATTGACTTCGCAGATCACAAGGCAACTATAAAAATTCAAGTGCACAGCTCTGGTTCATCGATGGCAGTCGAGAAAATGCAACTAGCGGTGTTATACACTTTAGTACACTTCGGAATCCAGAAAGTAAATCTTCAGTTTATCCGCACACTATGAAGTTAAAATTGGCAATTGACAAAGAGCTCCGGTGATCATAATATATACCTATAGGGGTATATGTTTAAAATAAAGGAGGAGAACCGCATGGCAACAATGAAAGTGACTGACGGTACAATGGAACAGGTTATTCAGAATAACAATCTGGTTCTAGTTGATTTTTGGGCACCTTGGTGTGGACCGTGCCGAATGATTGCACCCATATTGGAGAATTTAGCCGAAAAGGTTGGAGATCAAGCCATTATTGCGAAGCTGAACGTGGATGAGAATCCGGTTGGAGCAACGAAGTATAGAATCCAGGGGATCCCGACCTTAAAGCTGTTTCATAACGGAACCGAAGTTGAAACCTTCGTCGGGGTACAACCGCTAGAACGGTTTACGGCAGCTATTACGAAATATGCAGGGCACTAAACAATATCAACGAGAGGCTAATCAGTTTAAGACTGATTGGCCTTTTCTTATGCAGTCCATTGCATTTTCCGTCATAACCGATCTTTTTTTCCATAAATTAAAAGCAAATCCTAATGAAAAGACGGTGGGTTATATGAAGTCAGTCTCGAAGAACAGTCGGATCATCTAACATTCAATAAAGTCATTGCAATAGGCGCGGCTATATTAGTAGGGATCGTTTCAGGAATCGTAGGAGCAGGCGGCGCATTTATTCTTATTCCTATTATGCTTACTGTTCTCAAAATACTCACTCGTACAACCATAGCCTCCTCGCTTGCTATCGTCTTTATATCAGCAATCGGTGGGTTAATCGGTAAAATCTCGGCTGGGGGTATTCCTCTGGAACCTACAATCTATACAGTAATCGGGAGTCTGCTGGGTGCACCACTTGGATCCAGGATAAGCTCCAATATTAACGTTAATGTGCTGCGGTACGGATTAGTTGTCTTAATTGCCCTCACGGCAGTAAAGGTATGGTCTTCCATTTTATAGTATTCAGTGAATTTCCTTAAAGAGTGTTGTTTTAATGATTTTTCGCGTTATAATACCTATAGGGGTATAAGTATCAAATTAGAAGGGTGATCTTAATAATGGATTACAATTATCTGAATGAAATGAAATCACGTTTACGCAGAATCGAGGGCCAGGTTCGGGGTGTGCTGCGAATGATGGAAGAAGGAAAGTCGTGCAAAGAAGTTGTCGCTCAATTGTCTGCCGTACGCAATGCATCCGATAAAGCTATTGCCCAAATCGTCGCGGAGAATCTGCATCAATGTATTTTAGCTAAACAAGCTGAGGGTAACCAAAATACCGAGAAAATGGTCAAGGAAGCCATCGCGCTTTTAGTCAAAAGTCATTAACGGATAGCTTTAACATTAATAACTCAACTTTCGCAGCTAGAAAATCGGCTTAAACCCTTGAGGCTGTAAGAAGAATTCGCTATATTTAGCCAAGTTGACAAAAAACACCTCGCTTGTTTGGTATCATGGAAGTGTCGAGCTCACATGCCAACAAGAAAGGTGCGCAACCCTATGTTACAACAACATTCCCTGTCTGAACAGTCTCGCTTTTCCAAACTTTTTGCCAATCTTCAAATCGGGAAAACCTTACGACAAGCAGGTATTTCCAAATCGTTCGGTCTTTCGAGCCTAGCAATTTTTCAAATCGTGTTCTCCCTGGTCTTCGAAGGGAAGAATTGGTTTCGCCTTCTGGAAAGTGACCGTGCTGCAGATCTTCCCGGCAAAGATGTTATTTATCGGTTTTTGAATCAAGCTTCTTTTGCGTGGCGTCGCTTTTTACAAGCCTTAAGTCTTCGGAACGTGCGCCATTTCGAATCGCTCATTTCTACTCAGCGCGTACGTGTGTTCATTATCGACGATTCCGTTTTGAGTCGAAACCGGAGCAAAAAAGCAGAGTTGTTAGCACGGGTTTTTGACCATTCCACCGGCAAATTCACCAAAGGCTACACGATGCTAACCCTAGGTTGGTCGGACGGTTTTAGCTTTGCTCCGCTTGATTTTGTCATGCTCTCTTCTGCCAAAATCACCAATCGGTTGTGTGAAATGGCTTCGAATCTGTCCAAACGAAGTCACGGCTACAAGCGCCGGTTGGAGGCCTTTTCCCGGAAGCCGGATGCTGTCGTAGCCTTGCTAGAACGGGCTTTACGTGCAGGATTCACCGCCGACTACGTGCTTATGGACAGCTGGTTTACGCAAGCTCCACTCCTTCGTGAGCTTGCCGCTAAAGGGCTTCCTGTGATTGGTATGGTAAAGGAAATGAAACAACGCTACCTAGTTCACGGTAAGCGAATGACACTCCGCGAGGTCTTTCAAAGCCTGCCCGCATCGAATGCCAAAGACATTAAAGGCTCGCTCATCGTGCATACCGCCTGCGGTCTGCAGGTGAAGCTTGTGTTTGTCCGCAACCGGAATAAAAAACGGGAGTGGTTGGCTATTTTAAGTACCGATGTGACGCTGGATGCAGCTGAAATCGTACGGATTTACGGCATGCGCTGGAGTATAGAGACCTTTTTCAAAGTCACCAAAAGTTATTTGAAATTGGGCACTGAATTTCAGGGCCGTTCGTTTGACGGGCTGATTAGCCATACGACGATTGTATTTAGCCGATATTTAGCGATGGAATACGAACGGCGTCAATCAAGTGACGACCGGACACTTGGAGGACTCTTCTTTCTCTTTACCGACGAAGTCCGCGACTTGGACTACCAGACCGCGCTTCAGCAGCTTATGAGTTTATTTCTCGAAATGTCCCAGGCGAAAACCAAGAAGAATACAACAGCTATTTTTTGTCAACTACAGGAATGGATCTCCGGTTTACCCAGCTATATCAAGGGTTTGTTTGGAGATTTGAGCTGCGAAAGTTGAGTTAATAATAAAAAGAATAAAGGAGAGATTAACATGGCATTCAAAATTTCAAAAGAAATCACACCCCAGAAGGTAGCAGCGCAGCTCAAGAAAGGGGAGTCCCTTATTATGCTGGATGTTCGCGAACTAGGAGAATGGGCAGAGGGACACATCGCCGCTGCCAAGCATATTCCGCTTGGACAGCTTTTGGAACGGCAACAGGAGCTGGATCCTGCACAAGAAACCATTGTCATCTGTCGAAGCGGAAGCCGGAGCGGTCTGGCTTGCGAACTGCTAAATGAAAAAGGATATAATGTCGTGAATATGACCGGTGGGCTTAATGCCTGGACGGATGTATTGGTTTGTGAATAAAGCCTTACAGGACAGTACTGCAGTAACTGGAGGCATAATCAGCAGCTGCAGCGCTATTGAAAGGACAGGACAACATGATAACACTTTTGTACTTTTTGACTGGAGCAGTGATCTTATGGTTATTGCGCCAGTTGTGGCCCGTTCGTTCACTTTCCTATATAAATGTTCACCACTGGGTCCAAGCTAAGGAAAGTTTAAATTTGAAAATGCTCGATGTCAGGGATGCTTCGGATTATTTGGAAGGACATATTTCCGGGTCGATAAATATATCTTTAGGGCGTCTTCTTTATGTATGGCAACAAGATCTATTTCCTGATGATAATGTACTAATTCTGTCCAACAATTGGTACCAAAACAACAAAGCAGCAAGAATCCTCCGTAAGCATGGATTCCGTAGTCTATATGCAATACAAGGTGATGTTTTGTCTACACAAGCATGCTTTCAAAAAACACCCTCAAAAGGAGGAAGGCATTGTGAACACAGGTTCAATCATTAATATAGCAGTGATTATATTGTTGCTCTGGTTTGTCTATTCCCGTGTAAGACCGGCCAAAGGATTAAAGGCACTGGGCACTAACGATTTCCAAAATGTGCTGGAGAGCACTGAGAAACGGATGCTCATAGATGTACGGGAGCCGGGAGAGTATAAGACTGGATATATCAGCGGGGCGAAGAACATCCCATTATCCCAACTGTCGGGTCGCTTAGGGGAAATCCCTAAGGAAAAAGATGTTTTTCTATACTGCCGTAGTGGGATAAGAAGCAAGAATGCGGCAAGAATTCTACTGAAAAACGGCTATACAGGCCTTGTTCATCTGCAAGGTGGCTTGAGCGCCTGGAGCGGTAAACTGAAACGCTGATAAGGGATTCATCCGTTTAGGACCTCACTATGTTCTGATCGTATAAAAATGACAACAGGAGGATGAAGTATCATGTTCCATTATACTGTTGAAACCACCAAAACACCTGAACAAGCAATCTTAGCGCTTACAGAAAACCTGAAAGCAGAGAAGTTCGGCGTTCTTTGGCAAATGGATATGAAGGAGAAACTTCAGGAAAAAGGGGTCGAACTTGAGATGACCTATCATATCCTGGAGGTTTGTAATCCGGTTGAAGCGAAGCGCGTGTTGTCCGAAAATGCTCTAGTTGGTTATTTTCTTCCATGCAAGCTTGTGGTGTATGAAGAAAACGGTACTACCAAGATCGGGTTGCCGAAACCAACAAGTCTTATCGGGCTAATAGAAAATGACAAGTTAATGTCTATCGCGTCCGATATCGAGAAGCGCCTTATCTCATGTGTAGATAAAAGTCAGTAATATAATTTCTATTTTGTTATAAAGCTCTGATTGAATGGAGTGGATTTCATATTAACTACTGTCCAGTACCAGTCGGTACTAGGATTGTTTTATTTGGATGTGCTGAACGGCTGCTTGCCCACATGTAAGCTGCTCGAAAATTGGCGGTAATTGTATGCAGTGCACATACTGCTTGGATGGATGACCCTAATAGTTATTGTAGCTCACGGCATCTTTTTTCGATTACCAAACAGGAGGATAACAGTATTTACACCGGTCTCGCGGGTTTCGTCATTTTGCTAATGATCGTCGGGTACGGTTTCTTTATCATTTCGTAACAAGTGGAGTTCAGTCCATCGTTCGCTTGTATTGCTCTGGGTTCTCGTACTGCTACTGCATGCTGGCGGCTCGGGCAGTCTCCAACATAAATTAACTTAAAGGAAATAAGAGGTTAGTGGTGATGAGTAATTTTTATTCAACCACTTCCATGAACTGTATTTGCGGAAATAAAACTTTAATCAGCTCCGCAGCCTGCGGATCCTTGATTTGGTAGATAACTTCTAGTCCTTTTCTGGACCCTTCAATGATACCGGCACCACGCAGCTTCTGTAAGTGCATGGACAGGGTGGATTGAGGAAGCTCCAAGCAGTTTTGTATTTCGGTCACATTACAGCTATTTTTCTCGATCAACCCTTGAATAATACAAAGGCGAACAGGATGCGCGATAATTTTAAGCCATTCCGCTTTTCTAATATAGTGTTCTTCCACAGAGTTCACTTCCTTATTGGTTTAATCTTACATTAAAACATCATGATATTGAGATATAAATACTATACAATATTACAATGATTATCCTCGGAAGCCTGGGGGTTGAATGCTCTACAGGAAACTAATAAATCCAACCCTAAATTATACTGGAGTTGGATTTTTTTATGCGTACATTACAAAAAGCAATCTCAATTACGGGAAGGTTATCGAATAATGTGATAGTTTATGCTTTTATAGCCAAAAGCTTTTTCAGTTCTTCCACAGACGGTAATCTACCCATGACCTTCACTTGATTATCAATCACTAAAGCGGGGGTTTTCATAACACCATAGGATACAATTTCTTTGTAATCCTGTACTTTCACAAATGTGGCTTCCTTTTTCAGTTGCTTAACAGCGTCACGGGCACGTTCCTCTAACTTCTTACAATTTGAACATCCGCTTCCTAAGATCTTGATTTCCATTCTAATTCCTCCCTGGGTTTATATGATAAAATTGAAGACATAACAAGAACAAATGCTCCAATTAATTTGGGTTTAATGACTTTACGCAGCAATATCATTTCAGGCAAAGATAAAGCCGTGACAGCCATCATAAATGCCAGTGCAGTTCCCATACCAACGCCTTTGTTAATTAATGCTTCTGCAATCGGGATAGTACCCAGAGCATTTGAATATAAAGGAATTCCAAGTATAACGGCGATGACGACCGCAAACGGATTGCCCGGTCCAGCATATTTAGCAAGCATTTCCGAGGGAGCCCAACCATGAATAAATGCGCCCACTCCAATCCCGACAAGCAAGTAGATCCATACCCGTCTGATAATATCCGTAACACCCTCCTAAGAGTAGATCAGACGTTCTTTCAGCGTTGGCTGATATATTTCAATTTCATTCGTTGCTGCTGATTGGTATACGTATTCTTCCACCTGTTTCTCCATATGAAGTGCTCCAACCACAATACCGCCCACAACCCCGACCAATATACCAAGTAATACATAAAGTAATCCAATCTTCCAGCCGAAAGAAGCGATCAGAACAGCAAAAGCAGCTTCGTTAACGATTGGTGAGGTAATCAAAAATGAGAAGGTAACGCCGAGTGGAATACCTGCTTCAACGAAACCAATAAAAATGGGAACAGAAGAGCAGGAACAAAAGGGAGTCTAGCAGTATTTACGGCAGATCAAAGTGGGAGTAGCAATCTCATCGCTTAACTCAAGAGTAGGTGATTTTTTAAAAAACAACAAACACAAAAAACAAGCGATAAAATAGTAAGCTTGCCAACCAGTTTTAAAACATTATAATTGAGGGGTGGGGAACCGTTTTATTGGGTTACTTAGAGCATAATCATAGTTATTGTAAGGAGCTGGCCTTGGTGTCAAAACATCCATCAGAGAAATTAGCAGTTATTTTTTACCGGGTGAATCGAAATTATCAATATCTTATGGCGCTTTGTTTAAAACCGTACAATATCACACCTGAGCAATGGAATGTACTGAAACATCTTCAGGAACATGATGGTCTAGCCCAAAAAGATCTATCCTACATGGCAGACAAAGATAAAACGACCATTACCCGAATCATCGAAAGTCTGGTTGAGCGCGGAGTCGTAACCAAAGAGGTGAATCCGGTGGACCGTCGTTCATATCGGATTTTTCTTACTGAAATAGGAAAAGAGCTTATCCGTCAAGTTCAGCCAATCCCTGACCATGTGAACAGGAAGGTAAGCAGAGGATTGTCCGATGAACAGATTATTGAATTAAAGGAGACACTGCACTATTTGCAGGAACAGATTGCATTTGAAATCGATCACATCAGTGAATAGGGAGGAAATTTATGTACATCATCATTAGCCCCATCGCATTTTCGCTTGGAGCCTTGACCGTTCGGTGGTATGGAATCATTATCGGGATAGGAGCTTTACTCGGACTTCTAATTGCCATCCGTGAAGGCAAACGTTTTAGAGTACATTCTGATTTTTTCATGGATTTGGTATTGATAGGACTTCCCTCTGCATTGGTGGGTGCCCGTATCTATTTCGTGGCTTTTCAATGGGACGATTACAAAAACAATCCACTTGAGATCATCAAGATATGGCATGGAGGAATTGCAATCTATGGGGCATTGATTGGCGCCTTACTTGCAGGCTGGTTCTACTCCCGTCGGAAAGGATATGGATTTTTGCGCGTTGTTGATATTTGTGCTCCAGGTTTGATTGTTGGTCAAATGATTGGACGATGGGGGAACTTTATCAATCAGGAGGCTCATGGGGGGACTGTATCCAAGGAATTTCTGCAGGGTAAGCTACATCTTCCCGAATGGATTGTAAACCAAATGCATATTGGGAATGCTTATTTCCATCCCACTTTTTTATATGAATCGGTTTGGAGTTTCGCAGGATTGATTTTATTATTGATACTTCGAAGAATTCCTTATGTGCGTGCCGGAGAAGTATTCATGGGTTATTTAATCTGGTATTCAATCGGCCGCTTCTTTATAGAAGGAGTTCGTACAGATAGTTTAGTCTTCCATGGGCCAAACTGGCTAGCCATTGCATTGAAAACAATATGGAGCCCTATGTCCTCGTTCGGGTGGGGAGCAATGGAGGGTGGGAATATTCGAATTTCTCAGCTTTTAGCCATAATCATAATTTTGGCTTCCGTCTCTTTTATAACAATCCGGAGAATGTCGAAATCTGTTGTTATTAAATATACAGATCCCATACTACAAAAAAACCTCACAATAAAGTATTGAAAGCTGATAATGAACATGTGTAGCATCGTATGATTAATCTTAGATCTATTCTCATATTTGATTAACACTCAAAGGGGAAATAATAACAAATGCATTCAATGAAATTATTTACATATAGTCCTTCTGAAAGTCTTACCAACCGGAAGGGCTACCATTGGCTGGTTGTCTTTACGGTATGTATAGGTGCCTTTATGGCCGCTCTTGATGCAAGTATCATCAATCTTGCGCTACCCACTCTGGTTAGGCAATTTGGTATAAGCATGTCTGATGCGGAATGGATTAGTCTGGTTTATTTGCTAACTCTAGCGTCGCTTGTTATTCCATTTGGGAGACTAGCGGATATGTTTGGCCGCCGCTGGATGTATGCAGCTGGCTTTAGTGTTTTTTTGTTCAGTTCCTTATTATGTGGAATATCGACTAGTTTAACTATGCTGTTACTTTCAAGGGTGTTGCAAGCAATTGGAGCAGCTATGTTACAAGCCAATAGTGTCTCCATTATTACCGCTTCTACCCCACTTAAGCATCGTGGAAAGGCTATTGGCATTCAGGCAAGTGCACAAGGGATTGGACTTAGCCTGGGTCCAGTAATTGGTGGAGCTTTACTTTCGATAGGCGATTGGCGCTTGCTGTTCTTTGTCAATATTCCAATAGGTATCCTAGGAACAATCCTTGCTGTACTTTTACTTCCGAAAGACACACAAGCCAGGAATCGAGAACCATTCGATTATTGGGGAGTCTTATTTCTTGTCTCTGCTCTAGTCATGATCGTATATGTGTTGAACAAGGGAGAGAGCGCAGGATGGACATCACCAATTATTACATTATGTTTGTTCGCAGGTTTACTTGCACTAACTTCGTTTATCAGAGAAGAGCGCCGTTCTAATTCTCCATTACTTGATTTGAATTTGTTTAAGAATAGTATCTTTTTAACTGGTAATGTTGCAAGCTTTCTTTCTTTTACGGCGATGTATGGTGTGTTGCTGCTTAGTCCGTTTTTAATCGAAAGCGAATTTCACACGACCATTACGATGACCGGATTCTACTTGTCATTTGTTCCGATCGGCATGACTGTTTTCACACCTATTTCCGGTTACATATCTGATCGATTTGGGATTCGCTTCCCAGCAATTATGGGAATGAGTGCAGTTTTTGCAGGATGCATTTTACTGGCTTTCATCCAGAAAGAGAGTGATATTCCGCTTCTTCTTTCAGGTCTTTTGTTAGTTGGAGTTGGGATGGGGATCTTTACACCACCCAATAACAGTCATATCATGGGAAGTGTTCCTAAAGAGCGACTAGGGGTCGCAGGTGCAACATTAAATATGAGTCGGACGATTGGCATGGGGATGGGTGTTACACTAAGTGGGATGTTATACCAAATCTCACTCAGGTTACTGCCAGCTACTAATAAATCATCAAATATTACGGCTTTCAGAATCTCTTTTGTGCTTATAGGGTTATTGAGCGCTGCTGCACTCTTTATAGCACTATTTCAGAAAAAAACAGGGCATAAGTACAGCGAGGAGTTCATCGAGTATTATATTTAGTAAAGCTTCTTGTTCAGTATAATTTGTGGAGGTAAGCTTTGATTTTGTCTTGACTGACTTTGCATAAGGTAACATAATTCACCTATGCATTAGGCGAGAAGTTCGCAATAAATGCCGAAAGGCTAATGACTCCTACCAGAGAAGTTACATTTCCCTGGTAGGAGTCTATTTTTTACTCATTTATGGAGCAGAGAGCCGGAGTAAACATTTGATTGTAATATAACAATGTAGGTAACTTTGTGTTATTTATGTAGGTAACTTTGTGTCATCATTGTTGGACGGGTGTAAGAGGACAAGAACATATATCCATTGCCGAAAATGGACAAGAACATGTATCTATTGCCGAATTGATATATGTCTAATCTTAATAAACGCGCGATTGCATTAATTATAGGAATTATTTTAGGGCCTGCCAACTTAGGCTGGATAGATGAAGGGGAGTTTATCCATTTCTTTGCCGAGATTGGCGTTTTGCTACTTATGTTTATGGCCGGACTTGAAAACGATCTGGAGCAGATAAAGAAGAATTGGAAGCCGGCATTTGCGGTTGCGGTAGGGTGTATTATGTTACCTTTAGCTGGCGGATTTGGAGCAGGGGAGGTGTTCGGATTATCCTCAGCTCATTCGTTGTTCCTGGAGTGTTGTTAAGTGTAACTTCAGTAAGTATTACGGTGCAGGTATAAATAAACCGGCTGGATTCAAGGGAAGCTACAACCATATTGGGAGCAGCCGTAGTAGATGATGTGCTTGTTGTTGTTCTGCTTGCCGTTCTTACCAGCTTTTTCGGGACAGGTGCAGGAGGGGCAAGGTCAACCAGATTCAATGCTCGTTCTTCAATTGCCAAAGGTTCTGGTATGGTATCCAAAGGTGAAGTCGCGTTAATCATTGCTGCCACAGGAATGCATTCTGAATTGCTTCTCCCTGAATACTTCACAACCTTTATTATAACGATAATCCTTGCAACCCTGATAGCTCCACCTATAAAAATTGTATTCAGTAATACGGTCGACTCTGAAATAAATTCATCAAAAGATAGCCAAACGTCAAAGATAGAGTTGAAGATGTCGTAAAAGACTCCTGCCATCTGGCAGGAGTTTATCTGTGTTCATCACGAATACAATTAATTTTCTAAATATCGGTACAAGGTCGATTTGCTGATTCCAGTTTGTTCTTTAATCTCAGCTAGCGTATAGTTTTTGGACTGATACATAAGGATCGCTTTCTCCACGTTTTCATCAGCTTTCCGGGGCCGGCCGGGAACATTCCCTTTCTGCTTCGCTTCGAAGAGTCCTCTTTTGGTTTTTTCACTAATTACATCGCTTTGAAACTCAACCAAGTGCTTTACAATATCGCTAAATGAATATCCTTCGGGTTTACCCGTGTCTATATTTTCTGTAATAGAGAATATATAAGCTTCCTGTCTGTCCAGGAGTTCGAGCAGCTCCACGAGGTGACGGGTAGAATCTGCAAGGGCGAACAATTTAGCAACTACGATAGTATCTCCAGGATTTAAATTGTTCATCATATGGTTAAGATGGGTTCTTCGCTTCGCTGATGCGTGTTCTTCAATAACAAAGGTATCACATGCGAAAGAGGTTAACATTTGAGTTTGTGCTTCAACATTCAGATCGTCCTGATAAGGTCTCATATATCCAATACGCATTCTGTACTCTCCTTACTTTTTAAACCTGCCGTTATCATACCATATTTTTTTGTATCGAAAAGGTTCCATTTAGGGAAGAGTGATGTTAAACTGTTTGTAGAAAATCGGTCTGACATCCTTAGATGGCATTGCCGAAAAAACAAGAGGTGGAAAACAGAGTGATTGAGAAACTAAAACAAAACTGGTTTTTTAATGTGAAGGGAGATGTTCTGGCAGGGATAGTCGTGGCATTGGCACTGATTCCGGAAGCCATCGCATTTTCGATTATTGCCGGTGTTGATCCTATGGTGGGCCTTTATGCGTCCTTTTGTATTGCGGTCATCATTGCTTTTGTAGGCGGTCGGCCAGGTATGATATCGGCAGCTACAGGAGCCATGGCATTGCTTATGGTTCCTCTAGTCAAGGAGCATGGGCTTCAGTACCTGCTTGCGGCAACGATACTGACAGGCGTGATCCAGCTTGTATTCGGAGTTCTCAAGATTGCCAGGCTGATGAAGTTTATTCCGAGACCGGTCATGATTGGCTTTGTCAACGCTTTGGCAATCCTAATTTTCATGGCCCAGGTACCGCATTTCTGGGGAATTAACGGGATGACGTATGTTTTTGTCGGGATCACGTTAGCCATTGTATATGTTGTTCCCTTATTCTTCAAGGCGATTCCTGCTCCGCTGATTGCCATTTTTGTATTGACGGTAATAGCCATTTTCACGGGGGTTAACCTGAACACAGTGGGGGATCTCGGTATTATTAAGCAAGAGCTGCCATCCTTTTTTATT